>CAZJBY010000005.1:0-78784 GCA_964544495.1 uncultured Candidatus Bathyarchaeia archaeon | reverse complement strand
CGTTAGTCGCTGTTGCTATAGCCGTGATAGTGGCAGCTGTTGTTTGTGTAGGTCTCCTATTCTACTTCAAGAAAAGCAAACGCTAAACCGTAATTGTCTCATGCTTAAATCCCGGAACCTCAGCAAAATGGTCAAAAAACAGGTCAACTCTTCCGCTAAATTGCCTGCTTCAATTAGGTTTTGATTATGTGATTTTGTAGTAGTTGTTGTTCTGTGATGGCTTTTTCCATGAGCTCTTTAAGTGCCTGGTTTAGGTTGCCGTGGTAGTAGGGTCTGACGATTTTCTCGGCGAATTCTGTGAGCAGGGTGGCTGGGAAGCCGTGCAACATCAAGTCCACTATCAGGTCGTCTTCGGTGGCGGTTTCCGTTAGGAATGTTCGCTTTTTCATGTTTCCAGCTGTTTGGTTGTTGCTACTAAAAAGCCGACTGCTTCAACGACTCTGCGGTGCTGGTGAGAGGTCGGTTAAAGTGATGCAGGGCTTATGTAGTTCTTTTTGCTTTTGCAGGCTCATTAACTGCCTTTTCCGCTTTGAAGCTGCGGTATTTTCCGCAGTGTGAGCCGCCATTGTTGGCGCATGTGAACTGGTCGGGGTCAAAATAAGGGCAGATGCTTTTGAATTCGCAGTATTCTGTGAACGTGTTTTGAATCTTGTTCAAAAGTGATTCAAAACGGCACATAACTGAGACCAGCCAGTTTACGAGAGCTTGAGCAGGATTTGCTCGGGGATTCCTTCTCTTTCAAGCACTAGGTATAGTATGCCTTCGGTGTCGCCTGCCTGGTCAAGGGTTTTCAGTGCGTCTTTGGCTTTTTGCAGAGTCAGCAGGCGCTGCTGGTGGCTTCTCACCACGCTTTCTATGGCGGTTAGCTGGTTTAAGGGTGTGGCGTCCAGCACTATTTCTAAGCCGTTCACAGCTATTTTGTCGGGTTTTTCCATGGATTGCTTTTTGCCCGTGGCTTTGCTGACTATTTCGTACAGTCGCTTCGACCGTTCAGCCGCGCCTCTTACGTCGTCCATTTGGCGCAGGTACTCGCCGAGCGCGCTTTTTGTGGCGGCTATTTCCTGGTCTAGGTGCTCCTCGATCTGCGTGGCTGAACCGTATTCTTTGATGGCTATGAACTCTTTTTTCGCTTCTGCGTGCACTTCTTTTGGAGCCGCGGGTTCTGGCGGGTTGTCTGGTTTTCGGGTTTTTTTGGCTTTTCTGCTTGGTTTTCGCGCTGGCTGCGGTTTTTCGGCTGCTTTTGCTTCAGGTTTCTCGGTTACTTTGGGTTTTTCAGCAGCTTTGTGGTCAAGCTTTATCTTTAACTTGTCGAACATTGTACGCCCCAACACCATCTTATGTAGCAATATATAATAATCTCATTCTACCACACACAATATTCCCAAAACAGACATAACAGAAAAACCACACCGCAGAAACCCATGCAGTTTAGTTTATATAAGGGGGGTATAGACTGCACCAAGCAACAGGGAACGAACCTTTAAGTTAAGAGACTCTGAAGTAACTCTTGAGGAACAAGTACTTGAAAGAACTCGTCTTCGCAGGCTTAGGCTTACATAGCGAAAAGGGAATAAGCCTCCAAGGCATCGAAGAAACCAAAACCGCAGACCACATCTTCCTCGAACTCTACACAAGCCTCCTCCCAGACTTTTCAATAAAACGCTTTGAAGCATTAATAGGCAAAAAGGTTCACCTCCTCTCAAGACACGAACTTGAAGAAGAAAACGGAGCAACCATCCTTAACGCCGCAGAAAAAGGCAAAACAGTCTTCCTCGTTCCAGGTGACCCATTGATAGCCACCACTCACGTGACGCTGCGCATCGAAGCGGAAAAACGCGGAATCAGAACCCGCATAATCCACGGCGCAAGCATAATCTCCGCCATAATAGGTTTGTCAGGACTGCAAAACTACAAGTTCGGAAAAACCGTCACCATACCCCTCCCAGAAAACTTTTCAGAAACCCCCTACAAAGTCATCGCCCAAAACAAAAAACTTGGGCTGCACACGCTGTGCCTGCTGGACCTGAAAACAGACGAAAAATGCTTCCTAACCATAAACCAAGCCTTAACGCTGCTTTCCGAAATCGAACAAAAAAGAAAAGAAGGCGTAGTCACGCCCAGCACCATTGCAGTAGGTGTGGCAAGAGCTGGAAGCGACACTCCAATCCTGAAAGCCGACTACGTCGAAGCGCTGTCAAAACATGATTTCGGAGAACCCCCGCAAAGCCTAATTTTCCCCGGTGAACTTCACTTCATGGAAGCTGAAGCGTTAGTGACGTTTGCAGGAGCTCCTGAAACCTTACGGAGAACAGCCAAATGAGCTTGGAAACGTTAACCGCTAAATACATAGCCTCCGCGGAAAAAGTTCTGAAAGAAATACAGCGGACAAAACGCACAGTAACTGTGACCGAGGAAAACTTAGACAACATTCTAGATTACGTCAAGAATTATGTGAAAGACGCAAAATATTATAAGTCCCAGAAAAAGCTTGAAACAAGCTTAACCTCAATCGCGTACTGCGAAGGATTACTAGACGCGTTGAAACTGTTGGGAGCTGTGAAATTCGAATGGCCAACAAAAACAGAAAAAAAACAGTAGTTTTAGCTTCAGGAGTATTCGACCTGCTGCATCTGGGTCATGTCAAGTTCTTGGAGGAAGCCAGGAAAACCGGCGGCAAAAACGCCGAACTCATTGTACTCATCGCTAGAGATAGCACTGTGGAAAAGAACAAGGGCAGAAAACCTATAATGCCCGAGAATCAACGGCGTGCTTTAGTTGAATCCTTGAAGGTTGTTGACGTAGCGGTGCTTGGGTTTGAAGAATTTGACATCGGTGATGTCATTGAGCATATAAAGCCTGATGTAATCGCGTTAGGTTACGATCAGGTGAACATGGAAAAGAGAGTCCAAGCATACGTGGACAAACATAAATTGAACGTGAAAGTTGTGAGAATCGGCAAATTCGGAGAAGACAAGTTAAACAGCTCATCAAAGATACGGCAGAAAATCGTTGAAAACTTCGTCAGGTGAAAAAACTTTGCCCGGTAGCGAGAAGTTTAAGCCTACGTACATTCTCATCGCGTTGAACATCGCCGTGTACATTTACACTTCATTGGAAGGCGGAAACTTCCTGAACACCAGCGGCACAATGATTTACACGTACGGTCAAGTAAACGCTTTTGTTTTGCAAGGCGCCTACTGGCAGCTCTTCACATCAATGTTCGTCCACGCCGACATCGCACACATAGCAGGCAACATGCTCTTCCTCCTGATCTTCGGATTAAGAAGCGAAGAAATGTTTTCCTTACCCGAATATCTATCCATCTACTTCATAGGCGGATTAACCGGCAACCTACTATCACTGCTACTCCCAAACATAGTCTCTGTTGGAGCTTCTGGCGCCATCTTCTCCCTGTTTGGAGCCACAGTAATCTACGCCAGACGAAGCGTCAGACAATCCATAATTGGCGCTTTGGCATACGCTTTCTTTCTGTTAATTCTCAGTTCAGGAGCAGGAGTGAACAACTTCGCGCACATAGGTGGGCTGCTCACTGGCTTGATTATAGGCTACGTGTTAGCTACAAGACGCAAACCAGAGACGCGATACACAGTGAGCTATTCTTATTCACCTTTCCCTTAACGTCTAAGGAAGAGTGAAAACTTCCACCTTCACTTTGTGTCCATCCTTGAGGTTTAGCTGTTTTCTCAGGCAAACAGGAGCTATCACCTCTAAGACTGAGACGTCATAGTGACTACGCAAAGCGAATATCAAAGCGCCTTTAACCTTGTTATCCATGGTGGCAGGGTAACACTTAACCAGCCCAAAAGTTCGATCTTCGTTTTTGAAGCCCTCAATCTCGATGGCTGGGTACGTTTCCAGTTCCGTGCGCGTTTTAAGGTCATAGTCTGTTGTAAGCTTGAGGTTGAGCGTGCCAGGGTAAGGGGCAAAGCCCAGTTTCTCAATGAACTGTTTCCTATAAACCTCTTTTGCGATGTAATAAGCGCCTTCGCCTAAACCTGTAAAAACCGTTCCTTCAAGAGTAACTGACGGCGGATAAGCTGCTTCGATCAAAAACCGCAATTTCGAATGCAGCTTCTGAATCTCTTTCATGCCTGCATCAGCGATTTTTATCAGGCTGCCTTCAGGCGTTATTGTTCTCTGAATCCACCGTTTACGTTCCAGCTCTATTAAGTGTCGGGATGCGGTCTGCTGGGAAATTCCCAGTTTCTCAGCTAAATATTCGGTTGAGATTTTGGTGGTTCGCCTGTGGGCACCCATTTCCGCGAGTTTAAGAAGCGTCTGGATGTGCTGCCATTCGTGTTTGTCAGTCAACAGCCATAGTTCTCCGTTTGTAGCTAGGAGATATAGCGTGAGGTTGGTATTTAAGCGGCTCGAATTCGATGTGGATGCGCCTAAAGGATGGTTCGCGGTGTGGAAGACAGAAAAGCTTGTGCAAAACATGACCTTGTTTCCTGTCAAAACGATGTTTTGTTATATTGAAAGTTATAACGCAAAATTTATAAGACGCCCTGAATCATGCAACCTTTAGAAAGAAAATGAACGCATGGAAACTTCGGCTTTCTATGGCTGGAACCTTAGCCCTAATCTTCGGCTTATCCACGTTAGTGTTCACGGTAATCATGAGCCTAGCAGGAGTATTCGACATATTAACGCTGGCCATTGTTGTCGTGTCCTTCAACATCATCCAATGGCTCATATCGCCGTACCTCATTGGTGCCATGTACAAGGTTCGCGAACTGCCAGAAAACGAAAACCCACAACTGCACCAAATGGTTAACCATCTCAGCAAAAAAAGCCAAATCTCCAAGCCAAAACTCATGCTATCCAAGCTTCCAATCCCGAACGCGTTCGCGTACGGCTCACCCTTAACGGGTAACTGCGTGGCGGTCACTGAGGGACTTTTGAAGTCGTTGGATGAAAGCGAGGTTGAAGCTGTCCTAGGGCATGAACTTGGTCACTTAAGGCACAGGGACGTGCAGGTTATGATGGTGGTTTCTTTCTTGCCAGCGCTCTTTTATTACATTGGATTTTCGCTTATGCTTTCAGGCATGTACCGTGGGCGCAGAGACGATAGCGGTGGAGCCGCGATTATTGGCATAGGTTTTATGATTTTCTCTTGGGTGCTGAACTTGTTTACTCTTTACTTGAGCAGGCTGCGGGAGTATTATGCGGATAGGCACAGCGTTTCTGTGGTGGATAATGGCGCGCAGAAGCTCTCTACGGGGTTGGCGAAGATTGTTAACGCGACTCGGAAGGTTAATGATGCTCACAAAGCTCGCCAGAAAAAGCCAAACTCGAGCGCTTTCAAGGCGTTGTTCATTTCTGATCCTGACAGGGCAAGCGCTGATTCAGCAGAGTTAGCTGCTGTGAACCTGCAGGGTGATCAGAAGATGGTGGATGAGATAATCTCGCGGAAGCTGACTTTCGCGGATAAGCTTGTTGAAGCACTTTCAACTCATCCGAACATTGTTAAGCGCTTGCGGGCGTTGCAGGAACTGAGCTAGGAGCATCAGCACGTTTCAGTGTTGCAAAACGATTTTAAACCTGATGCGTGTCTTACTCAACATGATTCTTGGAAGTTGTTGAGACTTGAATAAAACTTCAGAAATTATTTCCCACGTTCGCCGTGAAGGCAGAAAAGCGCTTTTGGAAACGGAAGCGAAAGCCATCTGCATGGAGTATGCCATCCCAGTTACCATGTTTAAGCTGGCGAAAAACGAGAAGGAAGCCGTTGGGTTTGCTGAGCAGATAGGGTTTCCCGTAGTTTTGAAAATCGTTTCACCCGACATCATCCATAAATCTGATGCTGGAGGCGTAAAGGTAGACCTAAAAAACGTTGCGGAAGTTCGAAGCGCTTACGGCAAAATCCTGGAGAACGCCAAGAAATACAATGCTAAAGCGCAAATCGTGGGCGTTTTGGTGCAGGAGATGGCACCTCAGTCAACCGAGGTTATCGTAGGCGCGATTAAAGATCCACAGTTTGGGCAGACTTTGATGTTTGGGCTAGGTGGCATTTTCGTTGAGCTTCTGAAAGATGTGGCTTTCAGGGTTGCGCCGATAACTCATGAAGATGCTGAAGAGATGATAAGGGGAGTTAAGGCTTATCCGCTTTTGAAGGGCTACAGGAACACGCCAGCGGCAGACATAGACGCTATTGTGAGTGTTCTTTTGAGCACTTCGAAACTGGTGATGGATTACCCGGAAATTAAGGAGCTGGACCTAAATCCAGTGATGGCTTACGAAAAGGGCGCAAAAACAGTGGACGCGCGAATGATACTTGAGTGAAACGCGCAAGCATCGGTTTAGCCTTGCAGGTTTTGAGGTTTGTAGATTTCTTCTCGCCATTTTCGCTGCCAGCTTGCCCATCCAGTTTTCACTAGGCTTTCCCTCAGGTGGGGTCTTTCAGCGACCCAATTAAGCAGTACCCAGAAGCGTCTTTTGTTTTCAAGCAGCTCGGCTGGCACGCCTACTTCGGTGCACCATCTTGTGTAGCCTCTTTCCGCCATCTGTTGGAGTTCGCCTGTGGCGTCGACTTTTTCGACTTTGAATCCTCGGTTTTGGAGGTATCTGCGTACGCTGGAGAGGACGTATGCGGAGGAGATTTTGAAGTGGGTTTCGTCGTCGGGCTGCATGACTTCGATGATTTCTTCGGCGATTTTTACGGCGTCGTCGAGGTATCTTTTTTTGGTGAAGTTTGGCGGTTGAAAGGAGGATATGGGGATTCTGCGTTCCATGTATCGTGGGTCTGGGGGTTTGATGGCGCCGATTACTACGCCTAGCAGCAGTTCGCTCCATCCAGCTTCGTCTATCACAATTTCTTTCGGGTAAGTGTAGTGATCCAGCGTCACAGTTTTCGCCTGAAACTAGTAGGGTGGAGGTTTTAGAAAAGTATTCGTGTTCTCTGTTGCTCGGTGCAGTCTATACCCCCCGTATATATACTGAACTGCATGGTTTCGGCGAAGCACTGCTATTGGTTGCGGAAACAGCCAATACGGGACCTCTCCCCTCTATTTTCTGCAATAAACTGCTATTAGGAAGTGTATGCGGCAAACAGGATGGTTTTTTATGTGTTCACGCCTTGTTCCATGTTCAGAAAAAGTTAGTCAAGAAACCTTGACTAAGCCAGGTCAAGAAACCTTGACAAAAAAGCCTATAACACACAGAAAAACTTAGTTTAAAATGCGCATAAGCGCAGGAGCATTAAGGAAGATGCTCTATGGAAGTGTAGGCATAAAGAGAAAAACCGTAACGGCAACTTTAATCTCAACGCTACTAGCCTCAGCGTTAGCTGGAGCCTTACTCGTTAATTTGGCAACAGCGAATCCGATGGGCATCTACCAAAACATCCCTTCACCATCAGTCACAATTCAGCTTCCAGAAAGCAAAATGTACAATACCCGCAGGGTTCCCGTGTTTATCACAGTCGAGACGGCGCAAGTTTATGCAAAATGGCTGGTTAGTGAACATCGCAGTTACATTCTGGATGGCAGGTACTTCGCTTCTTTGCCGAGGCAGTTATCTGAGGGCACTCACAAGTTGCGCATAAGAGTTGACCTTGTTTACGTATTGCGCCTCTGGGGTTATAGCAATACCATAGAGGTCTCTGGCAGATCCAACGAGGTGGTTTTCACCGTTAATGCCGCCGCGCCACGCGTCTCAGTTCTGGAGCCCAAACCAGCAGAAACCTACCACACAACCAAGATCCAGTTAAACTTCTCCGTCTCCGAACCCACCAACTGGCTAAGCTACAGCCTAGACGACCAAGCACCCGTCACCATCACCAGAAACACCACCCTCTACGGCATCCCAGACGGAACACACACCATAACAGTCCACGCGGAAGACACCACAGGCTCCACAGGAACATCCAAACCAATCACGTTCAAAGTAGAAACGCAACAGGCGACCCAGCCAACAGAATCTCAACCGGCACCTTTCCCAGCCACGTTGATCGCCTCTTCCGTTGTAGCTTCAGTTGCAGCCATCTCCTTTGGACTAGTAGCTTACTTCCAAAATCGAAAAAAGAGGAGGACAAAATGAAGAGAATTTTTGCGGTTGTTTTGGTGCTGCTATTTTTAGCGTTGATCGCTGGATTAAGCTTCGCAAAACTGGTGCAAGCAAATCCGAATGTGGCGTACTCGTATCTCTTCGATGGTTTTGAGACGCAGCCTGTAACCGACCTGCCCACCGTAACTTTGATTTCACCTGTGGACGGAATACCAACCCAGAATGAAACAAGCATAGGTTTCAGAGTGTTCATGCCTGAAACATGGAAATGGACCTCCACCGCCAACGTATACTCATTTACAAGCAAATGGTCCGTGTTCGTAGGCCAAATTAAATCGGTCACTTGTACTCTTGACCAAACCCAAATCCTACGGAATAGCACTGTGTACGGACGCCAAGGGTTGGAAGTACTTAAAGACACCTATTCCAGAGTATTTACCTACAGCAAGAATGTTGGTTCCTTGCCTTCAGGCTCTCACACCCTGACGGTTAACGTTGAAGCCTACACTCTATATTGTCGCCATCTCAATCTCTGGAATAACGTTTCTGTCAGTTCAACATTCACGTTTACGACCTTAGCTCAGCCTGCAACACAAGCAATAACGCATTTCCCGACTCTGTTGATCGATACTACCATAGTCGCCTCGGTCTCTGTGGTCTCTTTTGGTTTGGTGGCTTACTTTCTAAGGCGCAAAAGGAGAAGCCCAGCATGAAACGAGCCCTCGTAGCTTTGAGCTTGGCGTTGCTGATTTCAGTATTGGCGGTAACATTTATCGACAGTGTGTCTGCAAATCCGATAATGCCTGACCCCGAAACGGTTGTTATCAAGGTGCAGTCCCCCATAAAAAATATGGTGTACAACACGGGCGAAATTCCCCTACAGTTTTACGCTACCATAGGGTATTCTAATGCCCAACCCATTAATCCATGGTTTTGCGGTAAGGTGTTGTCGGTTCAGTACTGGTTAGACGGAAAGCTGGTGGGGCAGCATGCTGGGGAAGACCTGCCCAAAAGCTACTCGGTTGCTTTAACCGGGCTATCAGATGGAGAGCACAGCATCAAGATATGGATGAGTGTTCATTGTTTCCAAATCTTCAGAATGGGAGACGGAAACGGGGGTTACCGTGAAATGTACAGACTTGACGAATACTTGAGTGGTTCTGAGACTGCCTCTTTCACTGTTGACACTAGCCTTCCAAGCATTCGTGTTCTAACAAGCCAAGAAACGTTTGAGGCGTCGGATGTGCCTTTGAACTTCACGGTGAACGAGCCTGTTGCGTGGCTGGGTTACAGCCTAGACGGAAACAACATAGTCACCGCCACCGACCAAGTTGCGTCAACCGAACGGTTTGGCGCAGTCAACTACCAACTGGTGCTGAACGGCTTGCCTGCTGGCGAGCACAGCTTAACCGTTTACGCGGAAGACGCGGTTGGAAACAGAGGCGCGTCCGAACCCTTCAGCTTCACCATAGCCCAGGAAGCGTCATCTGAGACGAAGCAGGCTTCAACACTTTTCCCAACTTCAACGGTCGCTGTCGCCGTAATCACCTCAACCGCCTTGGTTTTCTTTGGTCTGGCAGCTTATTTTGTGAGAGCCAGGAAAAAGAGAAGCCTAACATGAAAAGAGCTTGGTCGTGATTTTGTTTCTGTGAAGGGTTTAGGTTCTGAAAGAGGCGCCATTGGGTAGATTCCCTATGGGCTTCTGCATCGTATTTCTATTAGGAGCCTAATTGACGGCAAATATGGTTGGTTAATTCTCGCGTGTAGTGCGTGTCTATTGTAAGCTTGGCGGTTCTGTTTTGAACGTTTTTTCAGTAAAATGTTGTTTGGGGGAGGAAAATTGAAGGAATTGTTTCTTTTCGGTTTGTTTCTTATGCTGTTGTTTAGTTTTGAATGGTTTTGATCTCCAAACGGATAGTTTTAAATACTTGTTTGTAATAAATGCACAGAAAAAGAGAAACATTCAATACACGTGTCAAAAGAGGATTGGAAACATGGCTTCAGGAGACTTATCATGGTTAATGACCGCAACCGCGTTGGTAATGTTGATGACCCCTGCACTGGGCTTCTTCTACGGAGGCTTGGTGCGAAAGAAAAACCTCGTATCCACCATAGTTCAGTGCCTAATCATATTCGCCGTCGTAAGCATAATATGGGCAATCCTCGGCTACAGCCTCGTTTTTGGACCAAGCGTAAACGGAGTAATAGGCGACCTGTCGTATGTTGGATTGAACAACATCGGCATACACAGCGTCAACCAAGCCCTCGCACCTGAAATTCCTGAACTGCTGTTCTTCGCGTTCCAACTGAAATTCGCAGCCATCACCCCAGCTTTAATCATAGGCGCATGCGCAGAAAGAGTCAAGTTCCGCTCGCTCCTCATCTTTATCGTTCTCTGGTCTGTGCTTATCTACGCGCCTATAGCTCACTGGGTCTGGAACCCCGACGGGTGGCTACACGACTTGGGCGCAATCGACTTTGCAGGAGGCATCGTCGTCCACATCTCAGCAGGTTTATCCGCCCTCGCAGCAGCTCTCGTCGTGGGCAGAAGAAAAGGCTGCGGTATCCCATGGAAAGAGCACATGCAAGCAGCCAAGAAAGAAAGCGCCAGCCAGTTCAAGCCCACCAACATACCCTACGTAATACTCGGCGCAGGCTTACTTTGGTTCGGATGGTTCGGATTCAACGGAGGAAGCGCTCTCGCAGCAAACGACCTCGCAGTCTCAGCTCTGGTCACCACGAACTTAGCCGCCGCTGCCGCCGCAGTAAGCTGGATGCTTCTAGACTGGGCGATAAAGGGCAAGCCGTCGGCAGTCGGCATATCGGTCGGTGCAGTCGTGGGGCTGGTCGCCATAACCCCCGCCGCAGGCTACGTCACCGTGACTTCAGCGTTAATCATAGGTTTAGCCGCAGGAGTAATCTCGAACTTGGTTGCCAACTGGAGAGCAGGCAGATGGAGAGTAGACGATTCGCTGGATGTCTTTGCATGCCACGGCGTCGGCGGAATCTGGGGCTCCATAGCAACGGGCTTATTTGCAACAGCAACTGTTAACGGCGTGAACGGTTTGTTCTTCGGAAACGCGGGTCAACTGGTCTCGCAGTTGTTGGCGGTTGCAGTGGTAGCGCCTTTCGCGTTCTTTGGTTCATACCTGCTGTTGAAGCTGGTCAACGTGTTCTCGCCTCTCAGAGTGAGCCCTCAAGCAGAAGATGCGGGTCTGGACCTCAGCGAGCACGGAGAAGAAGCATACCAGCTAGACTGAGCAGGCGAAGGCGGAAGCAATACCCTAATATTATCTCTTTCTTTTTCGGCATTCAGCTTTTGATTACAAAAATTATTGAGTTAGGTTTAGTTTCTTGAGAATCGCTTTATACGCTTTCAAGGCGGCTGCTTCGTTCTCGACGTTTTTTATGAGCATGCGTCCGCCGTTGAAAAAGCTGACTTCCATGCCTTTGTAGTCGAAGATTATGGCTAGGTGCGACTTCAAACGGACCGGGAAGCGTTGCCTCACAGTTTCGTAAACCTCGTTAAGGTTTAGTTTCAAAGGTTTTTCAGGGTTGATGTTGGCCGTGTCTTGACCACAAAGCCAAACAAGCCTCTCTTGCCGCTTCAACGAAGCCAAAGCGCCATGGCAGGCGGGGCAGTTCGCGGCTTTCGAGGTGTCCACAGTGGTGAAGTACATATCGTTGAAGTCGCAAACCATAAGCTTGCCCTTCAACGGCGAACCCATGCCCGTCAAAACTTTGATGGCTTCTATGGCTTGCATGGCGCCGATTATTCCAGGCGTGGCACCCAAGACGCCGCGGGTGTCGCACGTCAGCAAATCTTCGTCTGACATGTTCGGCAGCAGGCATTCTAAGCAGCCAGTTTCAGGAGGCGCGAAGACTGAAAGATTTCCCTCTATGCCGATGGCGGCGCCGAAAACGTAGGGAATGCCCAGTTTGATGCAGGTGCGGTTCAGCAGGTAGCGCGACATCATGTTGTCCAAGCCGTCAACCACGATGTCCACTCCAGTCAGGAGCCTCTCAACGTTGCCTGCGTTCAGGTTCTCCGAAACAGGCTCAGCCTCTACGAGTGGATTAACCTTCTGCAGCCGTTCCGCCGCCACCTCAACCTTCGGGTAATGCAAATCATCAAGACTGTAGAGGATTTGGCGGTGAAGATTAGGGGTTTCCACCGTGTCCTGATCTACCAAACGCAGGTACCCGACGCCTGCCAGAGCCAGATACAGCGAGGAAACGGTGCCTAGTCCGCCTACGCCGACCACGACGACTTTCGATTTTGCCAGTTTCCGCTGGCCTTTCGCGCCTAGCTCTTTGAGGATTACTTGGCGACTGTAGAATTCCTGAGCAAACGCTTTCTTGTCCGCCGCATCCATCTTTGTTCGCTTCGCTTCTATGTGTTTTGTTTGGACTGTTAAATCATTTTTGATTAGCGAAACACGGTTCTTGTATTTTGGATGCGTTTATACCTGAGCAAGAAATTCGCTAATTATTTTTGCTGCTTTTTGCGCTCCATCTGTTGGTATACTTGCATAGTGGACTTCTCTGCCAATATTGTTTACAACTTCTTTAGCAAGTGTTTCTGGAGTAGTTTTCGAATAGTTCATTTTGATTCCCGCGTATGACGTTCACACCTACTTGCCACAGCAATTTCTTGTTCAAAGTGGTTCTCCAACGGAAAATATAGGAATGGTTTTTTCAGAGCTGTTAGTTCTAATGTTACGGTTCCTCCTCCAGTTACGATAGCGAGATCAGCTGCCGCCAGATGCTTGAAGAGTTCTGGCAAATACCCTACGACCGTTACTCCCTTGACAGGTTTAACAGAGGCTATCGGAACTTCGGGTCCTAGAACGATTACCATCTCAAAATCAGGAATTTCTTTTTGAATTATCGGAACTGCTTGCATTGATAAGTCTATGAGCGCCTTTCCTGCGGATGTTCCACCAATAGAGCATACGGCTAAAGGTGCTTTGCCATAACCTAAAGTTTTGCGAAATTTTCATCTTGTCAATAAAGTCTTTGGGATCGAAATTGAGCATGTAGCCAACAAAATCTAAGTATTTCTCAGCCAGAACGCGTCTATTAGGAAGTAGGAATCCAAATTTCTTATCCTGAATATCTTCGATTTCACCTACAAAAATACATTTTTCACAAAGTGGCGGTTCGTGAGTTAATGTCTTAACCCAAATTCTGTTGGTTAAATAGGTTATAAGCGCATCTATCGGATTGTTGGTTACTCGGTCCATTCCGAGAAAATCGTAAATTATTATGAACGGAAATTGTTTTAGGCTTGGGTCTCGGAGGAGTTCGATTATTAGGTCGTAAGTTTCGTCGCCTATCACTAAATCAAAATTCTCCCTGCGAATTAGTTCGGTGACGATCTTGGCGTTTTTGGACCAATCCTTTCTCATGTTCATAACCCACCTTGTGAGGTTGGCTCCATGGTTCTTTGCGGCGCTATCCAACTCTTTGCTGCCGTGGGTAAGCAACTCTGCTTCAGGAAGAAGTTCCTCTCCTGCTTGTTTCAAAACAGTAGTTGCAGGGCTATCAGCCAACCACGATATCCGAAAACCTGAGTTGGATTTTCGCAGCATTTTAGCAATCTCAAGGTCTCTCCCAACGTGCCCTAAACCCAGAGAGCCGCTGATAAAAAGTAGTTTTTTCACCTCAACTCCCTCATTCTCAAAGTTATATTTCCTTTAACCTATATCTATTGCCATCAACAAACATACGCTACTTCCTTCATCTTAATACAAGATACATGAAGCGTTGTGGCTGCATTGGTTGGTGCCTGGTCTGCTGGTTACTTTAAGAAACGCAACACTAAGCAGAGAAAACTTGCGTTTCAGTGCATCCCAAAACAACTGATAAGCAACTTTCTTATTCAGTCTGGTATCTGCTTTTTTTCGCAAACTGGCTCTCATAAATTTCTTGCACTTTTTCAATGGTGTCCGCGTCTTCCGCGCTTTTGTCGTCTCTTATGCGGGTTATGCGGGCAAACCGCAACGCCATCCCGCTCTTGTACTTGGGGCTCTCCTGAATCTCGTTATACGCAACTTCAACCACAATTTTCGGCACAACCACAACGCGGTTGCGCTCCTCCCACACGACTAACTCGTTAAGCCGCCGGGTCATTTCGATGATTTCCGCATCCGTCAAACCCTTAAACGTCTTGCCTATGTTCAGAAACCCACCTGTCGCAGGGTCCCGCGCAGCCAAGTAATAGTCCGAAAGCCAACCGTGCCTCCGCCCGTACCCGTACTCGGCTGCCGTGATAACCAAGTCCAGCGGGTCCAGAACAGGCTTTATCTTGAACCACCGTTTCCCACGGGTCCCAGGCGTGTAGGGGCTGTCAAGCTTCTTCGCCATCAACCCCTCATGCCCAGCATCCATGGCTTCGCTCAGGAACGCCTCCGCCCGCGCCTCCTCATCGGCGACAATCTGCGTGGTCAAGGCTATTTCCCCAGCGTTCTCAGCCAGAACCTTCCTGCGTTGCACGTAAGGAAGCGCGATTAGGCTTTCGCCGTCGAGGAAGAGAATGTCGAATAAGTAGAGCCTGACAGGGATTTTCTCAGCCATGTCCCGCACCTCGTGTACGCGCTTGAATCGGCGCATCAAGTGCTGGAAGGGAATCGGGTGCCCACGGTCATCCACGGCTATGACTTCGCCCTCCACTATGGCTTCGCCTGCTTTGACGTTGGCTTTCACGGCTTCAACCACCTCGGGCAGGCTCTGCGTCACATCCGTGAGCCTTCGGCTGAAAACCTGCAACTCGCTGCCCCGCTTGTGGATTTGAACCCGAGCGCCGTCATACTTATACTCGAAAGCCGTTTTGCCGCCGTGCTCCGCCAACGCCTCACCGACATCACTTGCCACCTGAGCCAACATCAAATTAACGGGCCTGAAAACTTGGAAGCCGACCTGCGCCAAACGCGCTGCGCCTTCTGTCTTGGCTATGGCGGCTACTTCGCCAATGTCTCCCAGAGCCATGCTGGCTTTCTGCACCGTTGGCAACGGGACATCAAAAGCCTTCGCCACCGCCTGCTCCATCAAGCCTTCATGCAAGCCCGTTCGCATTTCGCCCAAAAAGATTTTCACCATGTACTTTGCTTCGACAGGCGAGGCTTGGCTTAGCAAGGCGGTTATCAAGCGTTCTTTCTTTTCTCTTGAGCCTGAACCCGTCGTCTCAGCTATGGACTCCAGCAGGCGTCTAACTTCAGCTATCGTCAGCGTCCTCTCAAGCAGCAACGCTTGTTTTTTCACGTTGGTTTTTTCAAAAACCGCCTTGGCAGCCGCACCCACATCGCCAGTTCCTGTGAATGCATCATGGAAAACGTCCCAGTCAGCGCCTGTTACCCGTTGCAGAATGCCGCTGAGAGTCGCCCAGCTTACGTCTAAGGTTTTCGGGCTCCACTTCGGGAAAGCCCGACCAACAATCATGGACACGGCAGGCTCCACTTCCTCCGCGTTTAAGCTCTTCAAGAAGTCGGCGGTCATACCGATTATTTCCAGTCGCTTTTTGGTGGCTTCCACTTTTTCGAGGAGTTCCGCCAGAGACTTGAAGAGCGTGGGCATGGCTTTAACCCTTAAAACTCTGCTGCTAGAAGTTGCTTCGCTTCTTATTAATGGGTTTCTCACGAAAAAGAGCTGAAAAGGTTGGTTTTTCTGAACCGCGCGGTGTTTAGAAGGTGCTTTCGAGCTTTGTTTTGACTTCTTTGATTTTCTTCGCCAGCTCCTCGACTTCCTTGGTGTTTCCTAAGGCTTTTTGGCAGTCTTTCGCGTAGTCTAAGGCGCTGACGCCGAAGCGGTCGTATCCCTTGTTGAAGGAAAGCTCCGCGGACTGCATGAACTGCTCAATAGCTTTTTCGTACTCCTTCAAAGCGAAGCTGCACTCGCCAGCCTTGTAGAGCATGGTTGTGGAGTCGAAATAGTCCTGCTTTTTCCTGTAAAGCTCAGCCGTTCGCAGGAAAAGCTCACGTGCCTCCTCAAGCTTTCCCGAGTCCATGAGGTTGTTCGCGTCTTTGTGCATTTTAATCGGGTCTTCTCTTTCACTCATAACCGTCAACTCTTAACTTGCTATATCAAGCAGTGCACTCCCATTTAGATTTTCCCCTTCCAAACACCAACTGCTCAAAGAAGCGAACCACTCTACTATTTGGAGGGTAAAATTTGATAGTGATTAGGCTTTTATATTGGGTAATCAAATTAACTACGCCGTGCAACTGTTAGGCTGTGAAGTCAATGAAGAAAGAATACAGTAGACCCGGAGTCACAGTTAAGTTAACTCTTGCAGCAGTGTTCGCTGCGCTCGTGTTCATAGTCACTTCACAGATTCCGCCCATACCCATACCTGCAACATCTGGCTACTTCAACGTTGGAGAAACCGTCATCTACGTTGCAGCGTTACTTTTTGGGTCCTCAGTTGGCGCTCTTTCAGGAGGAATAGGTGCAATGCTCGCGGATGTTTACTTGGGCTTCAGTCTGTTCGCTCCAGGCACACTGGTCATTAAAGGCATAGAAGGCGCAATCGTTGGTTTTCTGAACCTGAAACTGAAAAAATACATTCAAAACGTCACTTTATGCGCTGTTATCTCAGTTATAGTTGGAGGGTCGGAGATGGTGGCAGGCTATTTCCTTTATGAGCAATTAGCGCTTGGCTTATCCTTTAACGTTGCTCTGGCAGAGGCTCCCTTCAACGCAGTTCAGATGTTCGTAGGCCTAATAATCGCCGTGCCAATCATGCATGCGGTGTTGCGTGTTTTCCCACAACTTAAAAGCTAGACTTACAACATTTTAATCCGTGGTTCAAAATGAAACTGCCGCCTGGAAAAATCCCTGTTGACATACTGAAAGAAGTTGTTTTCAAAAACTTAGGCGCCCAACGCAAAGAAGTCGTTGTCGGTCCTTCGGCGGGAATCGACGGGGCAGTTTTAGACTTAGGCGACAAGTCACTAATCGTCTCCATGGACCCCATCACGGGCGCGGTTGAGCGGATTGGCTGGCTCGCCGTTAACGTGAACGCTAATGACGTAGCCACTTTCGGCGTGGCGCCAGCCTTCCTGTTCTCGTGCATCATGCTTCCTGAAAAAGCGGAGAGAAAACTCGTTGAGACCATAAGCACTCAGATGAGCGCGGCAGCAAAGGAGCTGGGCGTAGCCATAGTCGGCGGACACTGCGAATCCACGCCGGGCTTAGCCAACCCGATAGTGGTAGGCTGCATCTTGGGCTTAACCGAAAAGGGGCGCTACGTCACTGCGGGCGGGGCAAAACCCGGAGACAAGCTAATCCTGACCAAGAGCGCGGGGATAGAAGGCACCGCCATATTGGCGACTGACCGAGAGAAAGAACTCGGCAAAACCTTGAGCGCCGCGGTGTTGGAGGAAGCCAAAACCTTCTGGAACAGGATAAGCGTCGTGAAAGACGCGTTGACCGCGTGCAAAACGGGCGGTGTTCACGCCATGCATGACCCTACTGAAGGCGGCGTGGCGGGTGGAATCCACGAAATGGCAGACGCCTCAAACGTGGGCGTAAAAGTCACCGAGGAAGCAATCACGGTGCAGCCTGAAACCGCCAAGATATGCAGCCACTTCCGAATCGACCCGCTGCAGCTAATCGGCTCAGGCGCCCTGCTCATCTCTGCAGAAGCAAAAAGCGCAAGCCAAATTGTTAGCAACCTAAAACGCGAGCAGGTTCAAGCTTCGGTTATCGGCGAGTTCACGGAAAACGCGAAACAACGAGTTTTAATGCTGAAAGGCGGCGGTGAAAAAGCTCTGCCCAGACCACTGTCAGATCATCTTTGGACCGCGCTGAGGCGAGAATAATGCTTTGGTGCCGTGAAGGGACAGCTGGATGAACCATTGAAACATGAAAACTGGGTAAAAGAACATATACTCATACAGGTGAGAGTAAACAATTCCGCATTTGAATTCGACAATAGCCTGCGAAACCCCGTTCTGCAAGCTCCAATTCGCCGGCGGCTTGAAATGTAGGCAGTAAACTTCGTCACCGATTACCGTCTTGTAGCCTTTCGCTTTGATCCAGTTGATTATGTACGCGTCTTCATACGCATGCAGCTCTTCAGGGATTCTTATTCCCGCCACAGCCTCGCGGCGGATAAGCGTGTCGTGCATTCCGCCTCGGAGACCAAAGCATTGCCGAGCAATTATGCTCTGCAACTTTAGAACCCGCTTGTCTCTCACGTTAGGGATGAGGTCGATGTTTACTCCCCAGACCGCGCCAACATCGCTCTTCACGTTTTTTTCGGCTTTTCTAAGCCAGTCTCGGCTGAGCACCACATCGCTGTCCACGAACATGAACCAGTCCGTGCTCACATGTCGTATGCCTTTCTCTCGTGCTTTAGCTCTTGAACCGTTGACCTTCAGGATTTCCACGTTGCCGTGTGCTTCACTGACGTCGTTTATGATTTTCAGGGTGCGGTCGGTTGAAAAGCCGTCAACTATTATCAGGTTTTTAACGGGCACGTTTTCGTAGACTGAGGCTAAGCACCTGTCAAGTAAGTGTTCACTGTTCTTTGTAAGAACTACGACATCTATCGGCTGCATAATTGTGCTCCTTTCAGTTTTGACAAAGTGTTGCGCCTCAATAGACTTTAATGTAATGGACAGATTGAAAATAAGAATTTATCCGTTTCCAAAAGAGAACAGCGGAGGTTATGATAAAGTGTGTTTTCGCTTTGAGTTTCCTACTTCCGAAATATTTCGTCTTGCTTATATACTTGGAACACCTAAAAGAAGAACCAGGGAGAAAACTTCTTTCCCTAATTTAACAGGAGGTGAAAAACGAAAATGAAAAATTCTAAACGATTGCTGTTGACCACGATTTTCCTGACAACCTTATTGAGTTTAAGCGCATACGCGTCTCAGGCGCCTAACGCGCACGCGGCTGAGATGACCACCCAGGAAAAGTCCCTGTCGATTCTCGAGGAAGTGGCAGGCTTCAACATGACAGCCTACGCGCCGTTTCTGCAGGCTGAGGCGACCAGCCAGTTTCTAAGCGCGACGCGGGAGGAGGCGGATTTCAGGCTCACGTCCGGCCAAGGCAGCCTCAGAGCAGCCTGCTCGTTCATCCACGGCAAGCTGCACCGAATCTTCATAAGCGACTACTCCGGTTTGGTCTCGCTAAAACAGCCTTCTACGGACGCCGTGTCGATGGCTAAAGACTTCATGCAGAACTACCAAAGCTACACTGGCGCTTCGCTCTATGGAAACCTGAATTCGATGCTGGACGCGGTCGATGCGGACAAGAACGTTACCAAAACCGAGGGCAACGTAAAGCTTGAAATCTCGAATTTAAACCAGTCGTTAGTGGATTTTACGTGGACGTACGTGGATGAGAACGGTGTTCTAGCGGTGTCGAAGAACGTGGTTTTCAACTACCGTGAAGGCATGTTGGAGACGTTCTTGGACAACTGGGATCTCTACACGATAGCTGCTGAACCAGTGCTTTCAAGCGGGCATGCCGTGGCCATCGCCTTAGGGACGGCTGAGGACTATTCTTGGACTGTTGAGAACACTGAGAACGGCACGGTGACGGTTTCAGACTTCAAAATCGTGGAGGTTGGCAACGCTTCTCTCTGCTACCTTAACTATCGTGATTCGAGTTCTGCTCGCGGGGGCGACCCCTTCGTGCTTTATCCTTCGTGGTACGTTCCGTTGGGCTTTGACAAGGTTTATGCTGGCGGCGTGAGCGGCGTGACGGTGAGGGTGTGGGCGGACACTGGAGGAGTGAGCGGAATCGGATATATGGTGGTTGGCGATGAAGCGTCGCTTCCTGTGTCTGAACCTGCTGTTCAGGTTCAAGAGCAGGCCTTGATTCTAACGTTTCTGGTCGGCGTAATATTTGCAGTCACCTTAGCATTCATCTGCTTCAGTCACAAACGAAAATATCTAAGTTTCAGAGCCGCATCGAAACGGCTTCTGAAATTTTGCACAATACTCTTTTGCATACTAGCTCTAAGCACAGCTATAACATTGGTTCCAAACGCCAAAGCTATTCCTTTTACTCATTTAGAAAAATCCAGAATTTACGCCTCGACGTACGGTCAGATTGACAATGAAAACAATGCATCCTTGATAGTCTGCGATACCCTTGAAGACTTCTTCAACAACGCAGGTTACAACACTGCAAACCATTATGGCAGCCAAACAACTAGGAATACGATACTGAACCAATACTGGAAGCGACGAAGCAACTAAAGATTACGTTACTGTATTTCACTTCGGACACATGAATGGCAGTAATTGTTATCAGGGCAATAACGGAGGCATAAATGGGGACTATGTCGATTATCCTGATATTGCATCGCGGACGGATGGCGAGACTTTCTTTGCGTGGATATGGACATGTAAGAGCGCACAAAACTGGCCGTACACCACTGGGATGCCTTCAGCTTGGACTGACACTGCAGGCATGAGCGATGACGGCTATGCAGACCCTGACGCTTATGGCAGTCATTGCTATATAGGCTTCTCTGGTGCCTCCCCAACCTTAGGCAATACAACTGGAGGGAACTTCAAGAACTACACAGGGCTTGGTATGGACTTCATCATACAATTCTATAATTACACACTGAACGAAGGCTACACCATACGCGAAGCCTTAAACTTGGCTTCATCAGATGTTTTTTCAAAGAGCTATGACGAAAGCCCACTTTACACTGGATATGAAACGTGGTGGCCTGTCAATTTTGGTCCGGGAATGGGTAAAGGCTGGTATTCTGGTCATATGCGTGTCTACGGTAACGGTAACCTCCGTTTGACAATTTGCTCCTTGAAGGTTTTAGCAGCGGAATGGACTGGAACTTGGGATATTGCCGACGCAGACGTTTGGATAGACGGCGCGTACGCAGGCAACACAGGCTACATGTACGTAGTCAAGGATGTAGCGCCTGGTAACCACACCGTTGAAGTAGATTTATGGACCACCAGCGGCTCCGGTTTCAGGCATTTCGATGATTATCCGCTGTATGAAAACCCCATAACCGTGTACTGTAGTTCAAACTGGGAGACAGATGTTATGGCTTACTATTATGATGAGCTAAGCCTGTCTGTTTCAGCTGGAGCAGGAGGCACCACCAACGCTTCAGGCACCTATTATTACGCGCCTACAGAAACCGCGTACGTCACCGCCACAGCAGACGGCGACCACATCTTTGACCACTGGCTCTTGGACGGCGACCCCGCCGGCACGAACCCAACCATAGGGGTTTACATGGACGAGGATTACACGTTGCGAGCGGTTTTCAGGGACAAGCAGCACTCTTTGACGGTGCTCGCCTATGATCAGTACCAGCAAGGCGCAGTGCCGTATTATGTTGACGACGAGTACATGGGGCTCACAGACGGCTACTCCATTACGGTGTCGGACGGAAACCACAAGATAGAAGTGGACACGCCTCTCTATGATTATCCGTATATCCACGTCTTCTGCTATTACGAAGTTTTCTACGGGCCCACCTATTATGACAATCCGGTGACCCTGTCGATAACTGATGACGAAACGATAATAGCGTGGTACTACACAGACTACTACTAAGCGAAAACGAAAACAAACCCTTCTTTTTCCGGGTAAAAACAGGGTGCTTTTTTATTGTGTGGTCTTCTTTTTCTTGCGTTTTGTGAAGTACACTATGAGTGCGAGGCATATGGCTGTGGCTGATGCCACGGCGGAGGCGGCGATCAGTTGGCTTGTCGGGAGCTGCTCTGGCTCGGTTATGGTGAAGGTTGTGGTTTCTGAGTTGCCTGGGTTTCCGAACTGGTCCCAGCCGTAAACGGTCACGTTGTGGCTTCCCGCTGTCAACCCACTGAGCGTCGCGTTTCCGTTGATGGTGATGTTGTCTTGCGCGTCCAGGCTGTATTGCAGCTGTGAGGTTTTCTCGTTTGTTGTGAGCGTCAGCGCCACGTCCGACGTGGAGTACGCTTGTGGGTACGGCGCCAGGATTCCGATGTGGAGCGGGGTGAGGTCTACGGCAAAAGTAACGGTTGAAGAACCGCTTATCGTGAAATAGGCTTCTGCGTAGGGATACTTGTAAGGATAATATTCTCCATAATAAACCGCTGTAACTGTCACGGAGTTTACGCCTTGCGGTATCTTTTTCAGTTCAATTTCATTTTGCCAAACGTCTACCACATATCCGCCAGCGTCATCGTTGAAAACAGTCACTTTGTTCGGTTGCCAGCTTGCCGAATAATAAACTTCAACAAGATTACACCGCCTCCTGGCGATAGGGTCTCGCGCAGGGGTAATTTTGAGAGCGAGCCAGATGTTGGATGTGCTGGTTGTAGTGTTGTTTTGAGGGTCCAGGATGAGTACTGTTGGCGGGACCGCTGTCGATTTCGGAGGCACTTCTCCCATGTCTAAAATAGGGTCGGCTTCTGTTATGTTTACAAGCAGACTCCACGCTAAGACCAAGGTCAACAGCACTGTGACTAGTGTTGCTGTGAAGGTTTTTTTGTGTTGTCTGGCTTTTGGGAGAGGAACATCTTATGTTGCCTCTGTGCTCATTCCTCTTATAAAATTAAAGACTCGCGTTCGATTTAAGAGTTTTTGTCAAGGTTTCTTGACCTGGCTTAGTCAAGGTTTCTTGACTAACAGTTCCAGCAGGATTGAGCGATAAAAACAGCGTTAAAACTAAGTCCCTCCGCGTCTTATATTAGCCCCGATAAATCGATACAGCGAGTACGCCGTGTAGAAGCCGTAGGCAAGTGCCAATTTAATGAGCAAGGTTAGTCTGCCCGCCCTTATCGCATCGGCTATTATGTTTAAGCTACCCCTAATAGTCCAGACGCTGTCAGGCCTGTGATGAACGCAGTATGGATTGTAGCATGCAATCAGCTTGTACCCTTTTCGCATTATCCAATCCTTGATATAAGCGTCCTCAAAAACATGGAGGACCTTCGGGATTTCTATGTCTTTAACAAGTTCTGTGCGGATAAGAGTGTCATGAGTTCCACCGCGAAGGTCAAAGATTTTACGCGTTACCAACAAAAACAGTTTAAGAACCACAGGGTTTTTTATTGTAGACCAAACTTCGATTCCCCAGACAGCGCCCACGTTCTCACCCAAGTGTGTCTCGGCTCTCTTGAACCAGTCCTTACAAAGAACCGCGTCACTATCAACGAACATGAACCATTCGGTTTTCACCTGGTTTATGCCTTTTTGTCTCGCAGTGGCACGAGTCCCTTTGTCTTGTATCACCAAAACGTTTCCATGTTTCTTCTGAAACTGACGCACTATTTCCAATGTCCTGTCGGTTGAATACCCATCGACAACTATTAGGCGGTTGACTGGAACGTTTTCATACACAGACTTGAGGCATTCGTTGAGCAGGCGTTCACTGTTTTTTGTAATTAAGACAACGTCCACGCGCATATTCACTATTGAACCACCCATTTTCTTAATTAAGATTCTTAATAACACATTATATAAAACTACAAGACATCAGCTAATTCTTCAGGCAACAAAAATCTGCATTTTTAGCAATTCCCGAAAGTTTCGCCCTTTTTTGCCTCATGACTTATATAAGTGTGGGCTAAGTCTATTAAAACAGCCGCAATCGACGTACATGGTGCTTAACATTTGACTATAAAATTGCGAAAAGCCTCCAGAATAGCCATAAGCGCGCTAACGCCTAACAGACCCCATCATGCCCAGTGGATGATCACGAGGAAATGCAATTACCGCTGCAGGGGCTGCAACGTCTGGAAAGAACAAGACCAGAGAGAATTATCCACCGAAGAGATAAAGCGGGGACTGGACATTTTGAAGGACCTGGGCATTGTAGAGCTTGTGATCTCTGGGGGAGACCCGCTTTTAAGAAAGGATGCTCCCGAAATAATCGAGTACGCTTCAAATCTTTTCATAACCACCGTGTACGACAACGGCAGCATGGCCAAGAAAAACCTTGAGGCTTTGCGAAACGTGGATTTTGTGGCAATTTCAATAGACAGCTTAGACGAAGCCAAAAATGATTACATAAAAGCTGTTCCAGGCGCCTGGAGAAAAGCCATGGAAGCCGTGGAAACACTGCACAACGAAGGAATAAACGTAAGCGTAACACCCACAATCTCGCAGCTGAACCTTTACGAAATCGTGGACATCACAAACTACTTCACTCAGAAAGGAATCCCAGTTTGGTACTGCCTCTATTCTTACGACCAAACTAGCGACGTAAACCAGCTTTTTAGAATCGGAAAAGCAAATGACGAGTTCATCATAAAGGACAGGCAGGCTATGGTTAAGCTTTGCGATACTCTACTCGAGATGAAAAAGAAGAACAGGAGAATTCTAATGACGACCAAGTTGTTGAAGGTGCTTAGAACATATTTTCAAGAGGGCAAAAGAACGTGGAACTGCCGTGCGCTTCAGAACTTTCTCGTCATAGACCATCTGGGCAGAATCGCGGGTTGCCATAGTCATAATTTCGCAGGTTCAGTGTTTGATTTACCCAAAATATGGAACAGCAAAAAATTCGAGTTGCTACGCCAAACTTACAATGAATGTACACAGTGCGCCTATCTGTGCTACATTTTTTATTCGCTTTACGGAAGCCCTTACGGAAATCTGGCGCTGGCTAAAGATCAGTGGAAAAACGCCAAGCTTTTCATATAGAGAAGCCCCTAAACTTCCAAGCTCGGTAAAACTGCGATGGTCTTTGCCAATGCTTGTATCAGCGAACTGTCGAATTTTTGTTCATCTTCAATATTAGCGATGGGAATGAAATGCTTTATGTGCCTGTTCACTTCAGGAATTTCCGCTGTTATCATTCGTGGACCTCCGTCTTTTGGCTTTTTTAGTTCAATAAAAGCAGGTAAGAACGTGATAATTATGAGAAGGGGGGTTGTTATAATTATTATGATAATTGCAGTCAGGTTCGGAATCATTCAGGGTCTTTCGACCATTATGGGTTAATTCTCAACATAACATTTTCCATTGCCCAGATGACGAGTCTTCGCCCAATCACCCTGACTTTTCCTAAACACTTTCGCAGCAAAAAGATCCAAAAAAGCCTTTGTCCAGATTAGGATGTTATACAGATACGCGAAAAGCAAAAGAGGAACCAGCCACTGGAGTCTTGTTCTACCATCCAAATAGGCACCAATACCGATTTCAAAAAACGGCGCAAAGTTGCCTACGACACTGTAAAAGGACACGGGCACAAAAAGCCAAAGGATGTTAGCAAATTGTGAAGCCTGAGAGATAACAAGGAAAACGCCCGCAAACAACGCGAGCAGAGTTAGAACAGGTACGAAATACACGTGCAGAAGAAGCAGACCGTCAATTTTCTTTTTCGCATTCAGTTTTTTGCTTCGTAAGACGCGCGGCGCGTGCTTTAAGCATACTTGCATGTGTCCTCTCGCCCACCTGTGCCTCTGCCGCCAGTACGCTTTCCAGTTGTCCACGGCTTCTTCATAGCATTCAGCGTCGCCTACGTAGCGAACCTTGAAGCCGGCGAGGTAAATTTGAAACGTCAGGTCCGTATCTTCAGTCAACGCTGACTCGTCAAAACCGCCCAGTTCTTCCAAGATGCTTCGCCTGAAGCCGCCGACTGTGCCGCCGAACTGAGGTATAAGGCCTAGGTTATCACGCGCTTCTTGGTCAACTCGGTAGCCGCCGATTCTCTCCAGTGTTACTAATCGCGTTACGATGTTTTGCGCTTCGTTCAAGACCACAGGGCGTCCCTGCACCGCGCCAACCGTGGGGTCAATAAATTCCTTTACAAGTTTCTCGACAATGTCTCTCTGCGGGTAGTAGTGCGCATCGAAGCAAAGCACGACTTCGCCTGTTGAACGTTTTAATCCAGCGTTCATGGCTGAGGCTTTGCCTTTGCCGCCGGTGTTTTTATCGCGGTGCAGCATTTCGATGAATGAATAGCGCTTTGAAAATTCTTCGGCGATCTGTCCTGTTATGTCAGATGAAGCGTCGTCAATGGTTATGACTTGGAGTTTATCGTGTGGATAGGTGAGCTGAGTCATCCGCTGTAGCAGTCGTCCAATTACGTGCTCCTCATCGCGTGCTGGGATCAGGATGGAGACTTCGGGTTTGTACTTCGCGTCTAAAGCAGGGTTGCTTCTGGTTTTTTTGGTTCTTCTCAGAACGGTTAATGTGAAAATGTAGTGTCTGACGAGGTAAGCTGCCATCAGCACAGTTGAAAACAGGAATATGGCTTGCATCACTTCGGTAATCAAGGTTTCACCTCTGCTTGAGTGCTTTTGGGCTTAGGAAGAAACGCTAGGCTCATGGACCAGAAGGACACGACCCACGTGAAATTTAGAAAAGGATAAGAAACTGCGTAGAAAGCGTTAAATGATTCCCCAAAGAAAGCGACTCCAGCGACGGCGAAGTATTGGAGAACGAAGTTCCAAAATAGACCTATAATGTTGCCTAAGGCTAGGATGCCCAGTTTTTTGTTGAGGGTTCCGTTCAAGTGAATGGTGAGGGAGAGAAAGAGCAGGTTAAAGATTGAGAGTGTGGCTGTGGCGGCGATGTTGATGAAACGGAAGGAGGCTATCAGGCATAGCGTTATTGCTTCCAAGAAGAGTCCTGTAACTAAGCGACTGCTTTGGAATTTCATCGACTTGATCCCCTCCCCGTTCCAAAGAATTGTTCTGCGGAGAAATATCGTATAAAGTTGAATTTTGGTTTTAAAACTTGTGGTATCTTATTATTTTACTTTTAAGCAAATCACTAGAGTACTATCGATTCCCACTTTTGAGGACAACATTATCCATTACCATGCAGAGAACTTGAAAAACGTCTCCTGCGTTCAAGTTGTCAGTATCCAAAACCATATGGAACGGCTCGAAATCTTCGCCTAACGTAAAGCCGTAAAGTTTCTTGTAGATGGCTTTTGTTCTTGCTTCTTTTTCTTTCAACACTTGCAAGGCTTCTTTTAGGGGGATTTTGTCTCTCTTGGCTATCCTTTCCGCTCGCTTTTCCACTGAAGCCGCTAACCATATTTTGAAACCCGTTTTAAGCAACCACGGCATTGTCCAACTATCTAAAAGAACACGCCCTTGCTGCGCGTATTCCAAGAGTTTATCATCGACGGCTTTGTCAAATTCAAGGTTTTCTTCTCTTTTTTTCAAAAAGTTGAGGCCCTCGGGGCTTTCCCACCATCCGCGACTGACTGAATCGTATCCTTCCTCTGCTGCTAAAACCTTTAATGCGTCTCCGCCTGAGTAGTACCTTAACTCGTATTTTTTGGCGAGCCTCTTAGATAACGTGCTCTTTCCGGTTCCAGCCATTCCAGAAATGCATACCACTGTTTTTTTCTCGGGAGCGCTTTTCGCCTTTTCGTTTCTGGTCATAGCGCTCAACCATGCGTTTTACGCTATAGGCGTTACACCTATTATGCGAGAAGCAAGAGTGCCAAAGAAGAAAGAACAGAGCATATACCAATATAACACAGGTATAGCGCCTAATCCGGGAACGAATGCCACAGGATTTGGAAAATTAGTTGGTGTTAATAAGAAGACCCAAATTAATATGTAACTGAAGGAAATAGGGAGCAGTATTGCTTGTGGCTTCATCATCTTGCTTTGCATGTTTCTTATTTGTGTTTCTTTCTTTTTCAGTTTCTCGACGCGCTTTGTGTCGTTAGCGCGCATGGCCGCCATCAGCTGAGACTGGTATTCAGATGTTTCCTTGCGCATTATTTTGTATTCTTCCCATCCGCAAATGCGGGTGATCAAAAGGCGGTTTATTACCATGTTAAGAAAGGAAACAGCAACCGCGACAAGCATTACTATAAATGTTGCAAACGGAATAACTGCAATATCTATCATCTTTGTTTCTCCTTGCACTGCCTATTTGTTTTCTCGTTAATAACCATTTTTGCTCTTTGAAACGGGTAAGCTATCCAAAAACAGGTTGATAGGTTGAGAGTTAATCCTCTAAATCCGGCAAAACTTCGATAACCTTGGCCAACTGCTTCAATAAAGCATCATCAGACTTCTGGTTTTGCTCTATGTCCATAAGCGGAGATTGTTTTCGCATGATAAATCCATAGACGATTAAGGTTATAGCAGTTCTTGTCGCGCAAGCTTCGAACTTCGAAGTAACAAAGTTGTTTCCCTAGAAAAAATTAACAGATAAACTTAATTTTTGGCGTTTTACTAAGCCAAAATTGCAATATTTAATTATTATTGCACGATGGATAAAGGAAAAGTGAAAGCACCCATTTTGAAAAACGAATTTTGAAGAAAAAACGGGAGAGGGAAAGAGTATTTCGAAGTTGCATGTGTTCATGCGGGAAATAACGTGATTGATAGCAACGCACTCATTGCTATTTGCGTAAATTTGAACCCTTGTCACTCAGCTTCGTGTTCAAGTAATTTCTGTATCGCTGAAGCTTTGAAATTTTCGGGATAGACTTGACTCTTTCCCTCACTAGTAAATAGCCTACGAAAATATTTAAGAATTATGTACGGAGACTACATGTGCATCAAGCGGTTCTGCTCTTGGTTTCCAAGAAGATAAGCGTGGAATCCATCTGGGAACGTTTTGTTTGTAAATCAGATACTCATCGCGAAACCTTTTCGCCAGCTTCTGCTCCTCCACCATTGGAACGTAGAACAAGTTACCTAAAATAAACAGCAACGTCCAAAGCGCTACCGCAACAGAGCCAATGAGAATACTTTCTCCAGCCAAAATAAAGAACACTCCAACATGCATTGGATTACGAACATGAGCATAAACCCCAGTTACTATGAGCCTTTTCGGGGGATCCCAAGGAGCGATTGTGCCGTTTCCTTTTTTGATGAAAAGCGAAATTGTTGAATAAAGCAGGATAAAGCCTAAACCAGTCAAAACTAAACCCGCAACAAGAAGGAACATTGCGGCAAGATATGGGATGCCCCAAAAAGGAACATACGAGAATAAACAGACCAGCGCAGCGGGCAGAATGACGAGCACTGCGACCGGAAGAGTTACGACGCTAGCCAATTGGCGAATCAGCATAAGTGGAGTTAAGAGTTCGCAACAATATATTCTCATCCCATTATACAATGCAGCCCTGAGGAGTTTATGAGTTGGAAAATGTTATAGTGAACCGATCAGTTAAGCCTTAGCTGGTGAAGTTGCATGTTTAGAAGGCGCGCCGAGATAAGGGAGCATCTGATAGAGACCATAGAGAAGTTCCGAAAGAAGGGCGCTTTAAGCCCAGACCAAGCTCCTCTGACCGCAGAGGAGCTTGGTCTTCCAGCCGAATTCAAGGGGAGGATGAAGAGACGTTTGGGGCAGTTGGGTGTTTTTGTGGAAGTTGATGGCAAATACTATCTCTCGGAAGAACGGTTGAAGGAATTGAAAGAGAAGACTAGTGAAAGAAGAAGACGTTGGTAAAGCAGCAACGAGCTATTTAGGTTTCCTTCTGCTCTTCACTAATCCTAAGCTATCCTGATATCTGCCGTGGTAAGGGCTGCTGGACGGTTTTCCTGTTTTATGGAATAACACTTGAGCAAAAGGCTCATTTTTTTCTATATGAACAGGTGACTCACCTGAGTTAAATAAGGACAAAGTTAACTTTCCCTTAAATCCTGGGTCGATTACCGCGAAACTTCCAATAAGCCCTTCTCTGCACAGAGAGGACCTCAGATGGATCGTCCCCAAAATGTCAGCGGGCAGCCCAATACGTTCCGCTGTGGCTACCAGCTTCTGCTGCTTTGGCTGCAGGTCAAAAGTGGTTCCAGACGAGAAATCGTATCCCGCGGATGTCAGTCTATCTTTCAAGAATGGCTCTATGATTATACTTCTTTCATTAATTAAAGAAAGAATTTCATTATCTGACAGTACAGTCATCTGAGTGCGGCACCTTTCACCATTTAGATTTTCAGCTTCTATTTATGACCTTGCCTTGTTTCTTGAGTTCATTCCTTCTTGCAAAGTATGTTGCTGTTTTAAATTGCTACTCAAACCGTAAAAGTTTCCAAAATTCTCAATAATTTCACAAATTTTTTATTTGCATAGCCGCAATATGAGGCTTTGAGGAGAGAGGAAAGGTGCCTTTTTGTCCTAAATGTGGGAAAGAAGTAACTGAAGAGATGAATGTGTGCCCTTATTGCGGTAATCCATTGAAGGTCATGCCGACGCAAAGGGAAGTGCCTGTTTCAAGGGTGACCGTGGGAACTAAGAGTTCAGGTTTAGCCGCGATTCTTTCACTTATACTTCCAGGCTTAGGTCAGATGTACGCTGGACAAATAGGCAGAGGTTTGCTGTTTCTTTTCATAGGAATTCCCTTGACAGCGATAATCGCCTTGTTCTTCTTCTGGCTAATACTGCCGCTGTTTCTGCCGGTAGCTTTCTGGATTTGGAACATATTTGACGCATACAACCTCTGCAATGAATACAATCGACGCCTGATCCAAACGGGAACTCCTCCTTGGTAAACTACCCGAGGATTTCATCTAGCTACCTATGATTTTCCAGCATGCGTGGTTGGCAAAACGAATTCAGATGTGCAGTCACGGATACCCCTAACCGTGCCGTCACAGAAACTGTGAATAAGAAAAGCCATATCTGCCTCATGAGGGTCCTCTCCATTGGGGAGAACTATCTCACTGATTGGCTTGTCAGATTCAAAGACGATGACGCAGTCAATTTTCTTTAAATCCACCAGTCTTTCACCGAAACGGAAGGGTTTCTGTTCATTAAAAGGTGAGATAATACTTGCCATCATGTTTTCTTTGGAATGGTCAAAACTGATGCCTTGCCTCCAGAGACCCTGTTTTTCCAAGCTTTGAATGAATACATGATAGTATTTCATTAGTAACCGTGCTAGTACAGGCAGTTAGGCTCAAAAGCTTTGCTAATATTTCCAGGCAACTATTCTATACCCCGCAAAACCAAGTTAACTCTATAAATAAGGGGGGTATAGACTGTTCCGAGCGCTATAGTCTTACGGCTATTCGCCTAGGATTCTTCTGAAAGCTGGGAACATCTCCGCTGCTCTTTCACGCATCAGCAACTCGTAGTACTGGTAAATTATGCCCACCGAAAGCAGGATTCCTGTTCCTGTACCGAAAACCCCTAGGAAATCCGCAAGTCCAGCAATCAAACCTACGATTAATCCGCCGAGAACCGTAACCACAGGAATATACCGTTTAAGAATCGCCTGAATAGGCCTTCCAGAACGCCTGTGACCAGGAATCTGCATACCTGAATCCATAAGCTGTTTAGCAACTTTATCAGGTCCAAGACCGCCAACCTCAAGCCAAATAAGCGAAAACACCGCGCAGAAAGCCACAAGAATAACCAAATAAACCGAAGCCCGTATAGGCTCAGCCGCTACGCTGATAATATTTTGAGGTGGAGTTACATAATAAGCTAAACCGCCAACAGGCGTCACAGTCCCTGTCGTAGCGTTTTGACTATAATCGCCTAAAAACTGGAAGAAAATGTTCGTCCCAGGAGCAGGTGCACCCATCTGGCTCCACAGAAGCTGAGAAAAGAAGTAAACATTAGCGAAAAGCGCAGACGCGAAAATAACTGGAAGGTTTGACACGTACAAGAGCTTGATTGGATAGCGACTGCGGAACCCCTTGTACCCAGCGTAGGTCATCGGCAACTCAACCCTGACACCTTCCAAGTAAATAATTATCAGGAACGTGCCGATCGTCGCTATGAACCCAAGCAAAGACGGATAAGACCCTGCGCCAAGTATCCACTCCGTTAATCCATACGATTGTTGACCCCGCAAAAGCGTAGAAAGCGAACCCACAAACAAGCCAGTGCCAGGATTAAACGCTTGCCAGAGAATGTTCTGCGCAACCCCAGCCATGATAAAGAGGCTGATTCCGCTGCCTAGTCCCCAGCCTTTCTGCACAAGCTCATCCATGAGCATCACGATTATTCCAGCGCCTAAAAGCTGTATGAAGATGACTATTGTCGTGGGTCCTGCTAGGCTGCCGTACATGCCGCTTATTATGTAAGCTGACGCTTGGATTCCCGTGAGAAGTATAGAGAAGAATTTGCTTGCGACGGTGAACAAGCCTCTGTCTTGAGGATCGGACATGTCGCATTGTATGATGGCGGAGCCGGATAGCAGTTGCAGGATTAAGCCTGCGGTGACTATGGGGCCTATGCCGAGTTCCATGAGGGTGCCGCGGTTTGAGGCGAAGATTACTCTTAGTTGGCTGAATCGGTCTGTTACTGTGCTGGAGATTCCGTAGAGTGTGATTTCGGACATGACGAGGTAGACGATGAGGACTATGGCGGTCCAGAAGATTTTTTCGTTGAAGCCGACTTTGCGTTCGGGGACTTTGATTTCAGGCAGTACTCTTCCGAGCGGTTTGAAGAGGCTTAGGAATCTTCCAGCCATTGATTAATGCTACTCTCCGTTTTCCTTGGACTGGGTTAGGATTTTTCCGCCAGCTTTTTTTATTTTTTCTGCTGCGGATTTGGAGCATGAAGGTACGGTTATGGTCAGGGGTTTTGCGATTTTGCCTGTGCCGAGGAGTTTGGTGTAGCCTAGGCTTGTCAGGTTTACGTTTGCGGTGTCCTTTTCAACGGCTAAGTTGTTGAGTTGTTTGAGGTTGATGGTGTTTTCTTTGCGTTTTAGGCTTTGGGGTGACGTGAAGCCTTTTTTGCCGAAGTAGTCGGGTTCATGTGTCACAACGTAGCTCCACAAATGCTTGTGGCGTCCGACTTTTCGATGTCCTTTTGAACCTGCGTCTCTGTGTTGGCCTATTCTGCCGTAGCCGTGTGTTCGGCTGCCGCGCATTTTTCTGGTTTTTCTTAGTTTGTGTGGCATGTTCTTTTAGATTCCTTTTTCTTTTGGTGCTTTTTTAAGTTTGATTTCGAGGACGCCGTTTTTGTAGGTGGTGTGGACGGCGTTTGGAACCACTACTTTGGGTAGATTTAAGCTTTTGTAGTATCTGCGGTCTTTTGCTTTTGCAGATAGTGTTAGTTTCTGGTCTTTCACATTTATCTTTAGGGTTTCCCTATTAAAGCCTGCGATTTCGGCGACGATGGTTATCCAGTTTTTTTCTTGGAAAATGTCGATGAGTGGTTTTGGCGCTTTCCATTTTCGTTTCGCGTAGTTTTTTGATGATCTGTAGTATGGAGGAGCTGACCTTGCGGTTCGCGTGGTTTCGATGCGGAGTATCCTGCAGCGGTTGTTGGCGTCGATCCTTTCTGGACTAGCCGTGTCTAGCCACTTCAGGCGCTTTTTGCATCTCCTCCATTTCGCACTCATCTTTGCGTCTCCTAGATACAATGGCATTTCCAACGTAACTTTAAAATGTATCGCAAAGCCGCCAAGATTTTTTCTGTTGGTTTGATTGCGCTAGAACTGTTGCGTTTTTTTGTCTATACCCCCCTTATATAAACTAAACTGCATGGTTTCTGCGAAGCACTGTTTTTTGCATGTATTGGGCTGTTTCCACGCCAATAGGGACCTACCCCTCTATAGTTTCTGCATTAATTGGCTAATAGGCTCTTAGTAGACGGCAGATATGATGGTTTTTGGTTTAGTCAAGAAATGTTGACTAAGCTGGGTCAAGAAACCTTGACAAAAAAGGCTATAACACACAGAAAACCTAGAATTACCACGGAGAATAAACAAAGGGGCATTACGATTGATGCTTGGCAAGAGTTTACGCGGTAAAAGTAAAATCCTGATGGTAACTCTACTCTCTGCTTTTCTGATTTCAGCATTAGCTGGAAATTTTTTTACTGATTTGGCAATGGGAGACGACTTCCAGTTGAATGTCAACGTGGTGTCACCACAAAATAACAGGACATACCCTCAAACCGTTTCAGTAGCCTTCATGTACACGTCATCAACTGGCAGCTCCATTGAGTTGCAGTCGCCAGAATACAGCTACGTGTTGGATAAAAAGGAAGTTGTGGCTTTCTCTCTAGAATTCAACGGCTCAGCGTACAGTACAACGTTATCAGGATTGTCCAATGGCGTCCACAATCTGACTATCCGAGTGACAACTTGGCAAGAAATCGGTGAATGGAAAATCCCCAGTTACGAGGGGTATTCCAGTGCTGTAACCTTCACAATTGACGCTATTCGACCGAGAGTCAAGATTTTGTCCCCTGAGCCATCATTGTACATCGCATCTGACGTGACGTTGACGTTTACGTTGAGTGAGCCTGCTTCTCAAATGGTCTACTGTCTTGATGACATGAAGAACGTGTCAATAACTAGCAACGCTACTTTGGCTAGCTTGTCGAGTGGCAGGCACACGCTTGTCTTGTACGCCAGTGATGAGGCTGGAAACACAGGCGCATCCGAGAAGGCGACCTTTGACGTGAACATCCCCACCCCTTTAGCAACAACCTTGATTGCTATTGCCATAGTCATTTCAACTGTAGTAATTTCTTTTGGGCTGGTAGCGTACTTTGTTCGGCGCAATAAAAAGAGGAGCGCATCATGAAAAGAGTCTACGCCGTTGTTTTTGTGTTAACGCTACTGTTTTTAGCATTAGCTGGAGCCTTACTCGTTAATTTTGCAGCAGCGAATGCAACGCCATACCTACCTCCAGCATCGGTCACAATTCAGCTTCCAGAAAGCAAAATGTACAGTAGCAGCAAGGTTCCCGTGGCTTTCACAGTAGAGACGGAGCCAGATTACTCAAAATGGCTGTCTAACCAGTATTGCACTTACATCCTGGACGACAGAAGATTGCAGTCTTGGCCAACACAGTTATCCGAAGGCACTCATAGGTTGCGCATAGGTGTTCACCTTACTTACAATTTAGGCCCCCTATGGGGCATCGTAGAGACCTCGGGTATCTCTAACGAGGTGGTTTTCACCGTTAATGCCGCCGCGCCACGCGTCTCAGTTCTGGAGCCCAAACCAGCAGAAACCTACCACACAACCAAGATCCAGTTAAACTTCTCCGTCTCCGAACCCACCAACTGGCTAAGCTACAGCCTAGACGACCAAGCACCCGTCACCATCACCAGAAACACCACCCTCTACGGCATCCCAGACGGAACACACACCATAACAGTCCACGCGGAAGACACCACAGGCTCCACAGGAACATCCAAACCAATCACGTTCAAAGTAGAAACGCAACAGGCGACCCAGCCAACAGAACCTCAAGCAGAAACTTCCCCAGTATTTTCCGCCACAGTCGTAGTCGCTTCAGTTGCCATAGTCACTCTCGGGTTTGTAGCTTATTTTGCCAGAGTCAAGAGGAGGAAGAATAAAACATGAGAAGAGCCTGCGCTTTAGCTGCGCTTGCGGTGTTGATTTTTTCAGCGTTGGCTGGAGAACTTTCGGTAAAGCCTTTTGTAGCGGGAGACACAGGTTATGCGGCACCAGGCTGCATTACAATTTCAGTGGAGTTCCCACAAGAAACAACAAAAAACCCAGTTTATTTGTCGTTTATAGTGCAAAACACGTATGGACCTCCCCCTGATGGGGGAAGTTACTGCTTCACTTTGGACGAACTTACAATCAGCGACCGGGCAACCCTGAAGTTTGGCGATGGGTGGAGAGAAGAACAAGCCTATGCGCCAGATGGTCGGGTCGGCAGTATCATCACTGAACCGAGAAGTGACATGCGAGAAGTTAACTTAACGCTCCTGAGAAAGGAGGATGTGCCCGTGCCTTCAAATTATCTGAAAGGCGGCACATACGCGATATATTTTATCAGAGGCACAGCAATCTTGCCTGCTTTGTCTGCAGGACAGCATTACCTAACTATTTATTGTGGTCCCTCACTCGAAGAAAACATAGCTTACGCACACACTCTCTATCAGGCTCTTTGTACTATAACCTTCATGGTCACCGACGGCTCTGAAATCAACGTTGTTTCTCCTAGAAACCGAAGTTACAATGTAACTGATGTGGAATTAGAGTTTTCGATGGATTACCCAGTTTCAAACGCCACCTACAGTCTGGACGGGAAGGAAAACGTTACTGTTCCAATAAATGCTGTCCACATTGAAGAGGTCCTTGGCAGAGACCTGTTCACCAGAGAGGTTTTTACAGGGAGCGAACTGCTTACAGGATTAGCCTTTGGACACCACAATGTGACGGTTTACGTTTGGTATGAAACTGGAATCATCAGCGCATCAGAAACGATAATTTTTGATGTTGGAGATGCACTGCAGGAGGTAACTTTAGCTCCAAACGAAAAGTCTTTACCTTCAATAAGTACGCCTCCCGCTGAACCAAAGGCACCATCACCCTCGTCTTCTACTCCCTCACCAAGCGAATCGCCCACGCAGAAAACGACCACTCCGCCTGTTCAGCAAGCTTTAGCACCTTTCCCAAAATGGATCTCCACAGCCATAATCGCTTCAGCCGCTTTGGTCACCCTCGGGTTGGTAACCTACTTCTTAAAGCGCAAAGGGAAAAGGAGTGACACATGAAAAGGGTGCTGGCTACAGTCATCGTGTTGGTGTTGCTGACTTCGGCCATGGCTGGCACGCTTTCAGTGAAGCCAGCCTTAGCAGATCAAGCAGAGAATTCTTGGGCAATTATGGCTTCTATGCCCACGGCCAGAACTGGAATCGGCATCGGCGTAGTTGGAGGAAGAACATACGCTATCGGAGGACAAGTAATGTCAGGAGCCACCGATGTTAACGAAATGTATGATCCCATAACTAACACTTGGACAACCAAAACCCCCATACCACAACCTAATGGCGCCACGGTAGACGGTGGTTCTGGTGCAGCTGTTTACCAAAACAAAATTTATTGTTTCGGATGGGAATTAAACCAAGTTTATAACACCGCGACCGATTCTTGGGCAACAAAAACTCCAAGCCCTACACCGAGAACCACTGCAACAGCATGCACAGTTAACGGCAAAATCTACCTCATAGGTGGATTCGACACCTTTTTCCTTGGAACCCCGTTTCGTTCAAATGTAAATGAAATGTATGATCCCGTTAATGATTCGTGGACCACGATGGCCCCGCTCCCAACTGCTGTTGCTTACTGTATATCAGCTGTTGTAGACAACAAAATTTACGTTTTCGGAAACACAGGCAGTGGTAACAATGAGACCCAGATTTACGACCCCCAAACAGACACGTGGCGCTATGGGCCTTCCATGTCTTACCATGTATCCTATGAGGCGGGAGTGGCAACAACAGGTGTTTATGCGGCGAAAAAAATCTACCTCATAGGAGGGAACGTTTACTCCGATGAAGTGGACCCCGAAACTGGGCTCATAAAACGTGGACCGCTAACTCAGGTCTTTGACACTGAAACGGAAACATGGAGCGTTGGTGCAGAAATGCCTACACCAAGACACTTTTTGAGTGTTGCAGTTGTGGATGACCTTTTATACGCGATAGGAGGAGAAGACAAAAACGTGTTGCGTCTATCTGACGCAAATGAACGGTACACGCCTTTTGGGTACGTTCCCGTGCCGCCTGCTGTTAATGTTGTTTCTCCAGAACAAAACAAGATATACAACGTAAGCGCCAGGATTCCCTTAACGTTCACGGTTGATGGATTTGACAGCTGGATTGGCTACAGCTTAAATGGGCAGCCAAATGCAACAATCACGGGTAACACAACTTTACCCGACTTGCCTGACGGATGGCATTACGTGGTTATTTATGCGAACGACACCTTAGGCAACATAGAAGCTTCACACGCAAGACACTTCATCGTTGACACAACTCCTCCAACAGGTTCAATAACGGTTAATGGCGGCGCAGCCTCAACCAGACAACGCTCAGTGGTTTTAACTCTCTCAGCAGAGGACGTTTCTGGTGTAGCTCAGATGCACTTCAGCAACGACGGCATAAATTGGACAGGTTGGGAAGATTACGCAGATACTAAGGTTTGGACGCTTACATCAGGCGACGGCTCCAAAACCGTTTATGTTCAATTCAGGGACAACGCAGGTGTAGAATCCATCACGTACTCAGATGCCATCACTCTAAGCACTCCCCCGCCACGTGAAGAAACCCCAGAAAACATAGACGACGAAGCAGGAGAACCCACAGAAGAAACGGCGCTGCGTGTTCTGATTTTGTCTCCAGAATCCAAAGCGTACGACGCGCCTGATGTGTCACTAGTTTTCAACGTGAACGAGACTCTTTCGAAAGTCGCGTACAGCTTAGACGGACAAGACAACGTAACAGTGGCTGGGAACACAACGCTGATTGGGCTGACTAGTGGCGAGCATACTTTGACAGTGTACGCTTGGGACGGGGCAGGCAACGTAGAAGCCTCCGAAACAATCACGTTCACAGTAGCAGAGTCAGAGCCTTTCCCAATAACTTTCATCGTGGTCGCCGTTGCAGTTTCGGCAGTTGCTGTCACTACGGGTATACTATTCTACTTCAAGAAACGCAGGCGTTAATCTGAACGTGCTTTTTTTCACCCTTAGTTTTACTACGTACATACGTAAGCGGAGAGCAAGGACATAAAAGACAAGATAACAGAACAGCAGAGAAAAAGATTAAAATCTAATCCTGTTTTGGCAAGCTGACTTTCACACTTAAATCTTTGAAACTATGCCATGCGTTTTATGAGTTCGCTGATTTTTTCGCCGCGGTAGCCTGCTTCGCCGCCTGCGGCAAAGCTTTTCTTGGTTTTTCCTTTGAAGCCTTTCTTTGGGGGATGCAGCTTGAACACTGGCTGCACGTTCGGAAGCTTCTGGAACTCCACTTTGCAGCTTGCGATGGCTTCGGCGAGCGCGTCTATCGACTTGTAACCCAGCGTCTCCAACGCTTCATCTGTTAACTTCTTGCCGCCGGCAAGCCTTCCGCGTTTCTGCAGCATCAACGCCACGATCTCTTTTGACGCTTCTCCCCATGTGACGTAGTTCTGCACGCGGTACAGCATGCCTATGTACGAAGGGCGGTCGTCAATGAGCACTGCATTGTTAGTCTTGGCTAAACGAAGCATCTCTAGGGTTTCTCTGGCTTCACGCTGAGCGCTGATTGTTCCTCGAACTTTCACCACAGCGAAGCACTTGCGTTCGTCAGCTTTTCCAGTCAACTATCTCACCCAGTCCGCCTGAGTAACCAAGCCATAAGTCTTTCTTAACCCGTCAAAAATCGCGCAGGCATACGACGGCACCGTCCGTGTGGAGCCGCGGCTTCTAACCCACAGGTCCTTAACGCCTGCCAAGCCTAAAATCACCTTCGCCACTTCGCTAGCCACAAGCCCTAAGCCTCTGGGACCTGGAACAATGATCACTCGCACGCCGCCGCATTTGCCCTCAACTTGGAAAGGCACCGAGTGAGGTTTTCCGCAGCCGCACTCCCAGCTTCCGCATCCACGCTTAACTGGGATGATGTTCAAGCGCGCATTAGCTGAGGCTTTCTCAATTGCGTTCCGCACTTGGCTGGCTTTACCCGAGCCCAAGCCTATGTAGCCGTCTCTGTTTCCAACAGCCACAATAGCTTTGAACCTGGATTTTTCACCGGCGTCCGTCTGCTTCTGAACCAAGTTCACGTTGATCACTTCCTCCTGCAGGTCAGGAAGAAGCGAGTCAACAATCTGAGGCTCAGAAATCTTCAAGCCACTCAGGAAAACCTCTTCAATAGACGTGACTTTGCCCTCTTGAATCATCTTGCCTAAACGTGTTTTAGGAACCCATTCCTCTAAACTGTCTGATCCTCTATCCCTGTCCCTACGACTCATGCTTTCTTTCCACTCTTCTTTTCAGTTTTCTTTTCGAATGATTTTATGATGTCAGCTTTAACTTTTGCAATATGCTCAGGAAGCTTCTCAGGAGCAAGCTTCTGCCCCAAATATTTCGAAAACTTGGCAGAGTAAACCTCAGAGTCACTGCCTAAGTTCTTGCCGTACTCGGCTACGTGTTTCCCTTCCGAACGTTCCTTAACAATTTTCTTCTCATCGTGAGGCACATCTACACCAGCATCCAAAACGCCGCTTAACGCGGCAAAAACCTTTGCACCTTTCGTCGGCGCAACCAACCCAATGTCCAGAATAGCCTCTGCGACCTCTTTGTTTTTAGCTTTCAACCCGCAAAGCAAACCCGTAAGATAGGCTGCTGGAATATTACCGGTGGGAGTCTTCCAACCGTACTTCTTCAACTCCCTGCTGTGAGCCGCGGCCAAAACCTCATCACCCTGTGGCTTGGCAACAATTATCTGAACAGTAAAGTTCTTAGCAGTGCCTCGGGGAACAAGCCTAGGCTTACCAGAAAGAATCAGAGCTTTCCGCGCCTGATAATCAGTCTTTCCTTCCCTTCGCCGCCTAGGCGGAACCCGATAAGTGGAACCACGCGCCATCAACGTTTCCTCCAAAAATCATTAGCCTTCAAGTACCGCTCTAACTCTGCAACCGACTCGAATTTTCCGCTGCCAGCAATTGCGTACACCTTTCTGTAAGTGGATTCCGTGATAATCCTGCTTGCCTTCAACTCTCGAAGCTTCTTCCTCAAAGAACGAATCTTGCTCATCCACGCCTCTTTCTTGGAAACCTTTGCGCGTGGAGATCCAGTGCGGCTGCCAGCGCCTTTACGCCGACCCATCCGCTTCTTTTCCCGAACCGCTTTTGCTCGAGACCTGCTCACGCCTTTTTCAGGCAAAGACACAATGACGCGTTCATGTATCAGTTTTTTAACCTCTTCCCGCGTTATAGCCGATTCAACATCATCCATTCTTTCAGGGTCAATCCACACCCTGTTCTGCCCGATTTTCAATATTTGCGCTGCCAAACGCCTTTGACTACTTAGATTCGTCATTGTTTTTCAGCTCCTTTTTCAGCCTTAGTTTTCTTTCGTGCTTTCTTCGGTTCCTCAGATTTCTTGGCTGGCGATTTCTGCTCCTTTTTGGGAGCTTTCCCTCTACCGAGCAGTCTGCGCTTCGGTTTCTCCTCTTTCTTTGCGGGTTTCTTCTTTTTCTCTGCCGGTTTCTCCTCTGCTTCTTCAGGCGGCGCCTCTTCTTTCGCAATCGGTTCCTGAGCCAAAGTAACGTTCAGGATAGAGACCTTGCGTTTTTTGGCTTCAGCTATAATCTGCGTCCGTTTTCTTTTGCCAACCCTGTGCGCGATTCGGGCAGCCTCGGTTTTCGGATCAATATTAGAAATTTCTTGCGCTTTATGCACCAAAACTTCCTTGAATCCAGACGGGTGAAGACCTCGGGCGCTTTTTGGTCCTTTATAGCCAACGCTGACACCTGGCGGCCACCCCTTAATCTTCCGGCGCACCTTGTTATCTAACCCGCGAGGCCTACGCCAGCTTTCCTTCAATTTCACATATCGCCAGCTTTCAGGCCTGACGAAATCGGGCTTTTTCTTTTTAGCGCGTTTTCTAGCTTTCAACGCCTTTTGCGAGAGCGCAGCTTTTCTTTCTACCATTATGGCATCCCCTCATTTCGTTCATACACATATATGCCGTCCAAGAAAACGCGCGGGTCCTTATTCTTCACTTTCGTGGCTTGCTCGATGTTCGCGGCGGTTTGGCTGACATCCTCCAAGTTCATGCCTTCAACAATTATGTCTTCACCTTCGACTTTAACCTGAACATCACCAATAATTTTTGATCTCCGCGCCCGCCTTTCACCCGTGAAGTTTTCAATCGAAACCGTTTTGTCTTGAACCTTGACTGAGATTGGAAAGTGAGAGAACACGATTTTAAGCTTGTACGAAAAGCCCTTTTCAACTCCAGTGATCATGTTTTGAATGTGAGAGTATATAGTGCCCACAAGAGAGGCTTCCTTCTTGCGAGGCCACTCAGCCCAAACGCGAACTTTTTTGCCGTCTTCAGCCTCAATTGATATTGGAACGTAAGAAAAGTCACGTTGCAAAGTTCCTTTGGTGCCGTTAACCGTGACTTTCCGCTTGTCGATTTTCACTTCTACGCCATCTGGAACTTGAATGGTTTTGGAGATTTCTGGCAGCCTCATCAAAAACAACCTCGCCTAGTAAACGAAAGCTAGCAACCTTCCTCCCATGTTCTTTTCTTCAGCTTCCCTGTGAGCTATCACGCCTTTCGAAGTTGAAACAACCATTATTCCAACGTCTCTTGACGGCAAGAACTTCTTCTCCCAGTTCTCGAACTCACCGACTTTAACGGAGAAACGCGGCTTAATAGCACCGCACTTGTTTATTCTGCCTAAAAGCTGCACCTTGAACTTTCCAGAGCGACCATCATCGATGAACTCGAACTCGCCTATGTAACCGTTAAGCTGCATTATTCTTAACACGCGACCTAAAAGCTTAGAGGCAGGACTAATTATGCACTCGCGTTTGTTGCGCATCTCGTTGTTTATGACCGTTATCAAGCCATTCGTCAAAGTGTCCATCTTGCTGCCTCATCACTCATATTTTTTGAAACCAAGCTTAGGCGCTGCCTCCCTAAAACAGTGCCTACATAAATATAAATTGTAACGTCGGATAACGGGCCCATAAGAGCCACATCTAACGCATGGTCTTGCTCCTTTGCCGTATTTCCTTTCTTTCTTCATTTTTTGTTTAGCCATACATCCCTCTCCTCTATACGATTTCAACGCCCAGAATCTGCTTGACGAAGACAATTGACTCGTCAGGCGTTAACAAGTGCTTGGAACCAATGTGAGTTTTCTGTTTTCTTCTGGTTTTCACGCGGTGCCCCGGGCGATTCACGGAAACACAGACATCCATGCCGAAGATGCCCACATCAGGCTCATACTTTACACCGGCTATTTCAATGTGCTCTTTTATGCCGAAAGCAAAGTTGCCTTGCCTGTCAAAAGACGAGCGAGAAATTCTGTTATCGACAACTGGCAGAACCTTCTTGAGGAAGTCAATAGCCGCCTGCTTTCTCAGCGTCACGACACAAGCAATTGACTCGCCTTTCCTTAAACCAAAGTCTCTTATTGTTTTCTTGGCTTGCCTCTTAACGGGGTTCTGATTCGTCAACTCCTTCAACACTCGGGAGGCTTTCTCCAGTGGCTCACCTGATTTCCCAATGTTGAGATTAACGACAACTTTGTCGATGCGGGGGTTAAGCATCGGCTGCTTCTCCCATCTCTTAAGCACTTCCTCCTCAGACAACGGCAGTCGCCTCCGGTAAAGATATGAGAGATTTGGCTCCACCTACTGAAAAGACAAAATCTAAAATTGTTTGGTAACGATTACCTTTTTCGTCCTCAATCACCACAAGAGCGTTTCTGCGTTTCTTCGCTTCAGTTTTTTCGACCTCGACGATTTTGCCCTGTTTTCCAATGTTCTTTCCGCCCGTTATAACGGCGATGTTGCCTTTCTTGGTTTTCAGTTTATCAAGCACTTGTTTTTCTGGAAGACCAAGTTTCAACGTGTCAAAAGTTTCGTAAACGACTTTCTCCGGGCTTTCAGAGTCTTCCATTTTCACAAGCAGGTTCGATCCATCATGGAAAGCAATCTGCAAATTTCCATTCTTGGCTATGGTTTTATCTTCAACTCTGAGCAGCTTGAAATCGGCTTCTTCTTTACCGATTGGACTAAGAAATAGACCCTTATGTGAAGGCAGTATCCTGTAAAACTTGTTCAAGTCAGGCATCGAGATAACATCCATCAAACCTACGGGAAAATCGTCTTTGCGCCTGACTTTTCCGTCAACGTAAACTTTACCCTGCCCGATTATCTTTTTGGCTTCTTTCCTCGTCTCCGCTAATCCTAGAATGTCACGGAGAACAAGTGAAAGAGGTAAACACTTCTCAAGAGAGTGAGGTCCAGGTGAAGGACGCACTATCCAAACTGCTTCTTTTCTGTGAATCGGCCAGAACCTTGGAGCTGGCTTCCGTTTTAATCTTCCTACTTTTCCTTTCTTGCCCAAATTACGTTTCTCCTTTCTTTTTCGAAGCTGCGGTCTTTCGTTTAGCTGGTGTTTTCTTCACTGTCTTAGATTTCTTTTCTTTTTCAAGAGGAGCCTTTTTAGCCGCAGAGGGCGCTTTCTTTTTTACGACTGGTTTTTCTTCTTTTTCCTTTTTTGCAACGGGCTTTTTCTGCACTCTTTTCTTTGCTGCTGCTGGCGCTTTTTCTGCAGGTTTCTCTTTAGCCGCCGTCTTTTCCTTAACGGGTTCCGCTTTCTTTATAGTTTTCACGGCTTTCGTTTTCTTCGGAGGCTTCTCCACGACTTTCTCTACTTTTGTTTCTTTCTTTGCCGCTATTTGCTTCTTGTTTTCGAGAATTGCTTTTCGCCATTTGTCGTCTAGCTTCAGGCTTTTTATCATGACTTTTGATGGATGTATTGAAACAAAGATATTGGTTCCGTCAACCTTCTCGCGTGTCAAGCCCTCTAGGGTTATGCGGTACCTCTTCAAGTCTACGCGGTTCACTTTTCCTTCGAACCCGATGTGGTCTCCGCGCACCACGCGAACGGTGTCGCCTTTCCTGACTGGAAGGGTCTTGGCGCCTTTTGAGATGAGTTCGGGCGCGAGAGGAGCCGCCATCATCTTGTGACGCAGGTGCGCAGGTGCATTATAGAGCCGTTTTCGCTGTTTTCGCGGGTCTTTTACTCGTTTTGTTTTTTGCATGCCATTCCCCTACACTATTATACTTGAGGCACTTGCTATTCGCGGCCATCTTTCAGCAGCCTCTCTTGCCACGGGACCGCGAATTTCCGAGCCTTTCATTTCACCATCAGGAGTGATTATCACCGCAGCGTTATCTTCAAACTGAACCCAAACGCCATCAATTCTTTTGTAAGGCTTCCTCTGCCTCACAATCACCGCTTGGAAAATCTTCTTTCGCATGTCGGGTGACCCTTGCCTAACCGAAACGGTTACTTTGTCGCCTACTGTGGCGGAAGGATAGCGTCTTAATCGACCTTTATAGCCCATGACTTGGATTAAACGCAGCACTCGGGCTCCAGTGTTATCTGTGCACCTCAGTTTAGAGCCCGCTAAAAGTCCTCGCGTAACTTTCTGTCCGTGGGAAAGCATGCCTTTTGCGATGAGCGCACGTTGTTTTGCTTTCGCCGCCATGTTACTTCTCCTCCAGTTTCTCCACGACAACGAAGGCTACGGTTTTGCTGATGGGACGGCATTCCGCGATTCTTACGTGGTCGCCTTCTTTTGCGTCTATGCACGGCGGATTATGCGAAGGAATGTGACCGCGCCTTCTCTCGTACCTCACGAATTTAGGTGAGAATTGAAGGTACTCACGTTCCACTACAACTGTTTTATCCATTTTCGCGGTGGCAACGACGCCGTCTAAAACGCGGCCTCTCACAGACAGCGTTCCGTGGAACGGGCAGTTTGGGTCGTCGCAGGATTTCTTTGGTTTCTTAAAAGTTAGAGACATTACCATAACCTCTTCACGGTTTTTTTGAGACGGTCTTCAGGTCGCCCAACCAAAAGTTTGCCGTCGATTTCTACGATGGTTCCGTCGGAAAACTTAAAGTTGAAAACCGCCAAGTTTTTAACTACACTTTTGGCTTTCCCTTTCTGCAGAATCGTGAAAGTGTTTTTTGTTTCGTCAATTACCTCGCCGCGTATGCCAACGTAACCCGCATGCGGGCTTCTGGCGATTTTTCCTTCAGTTCCGATGAACTCGTGACGTATGATGTCTGAGGTTACTTTCACTTGGTTTTCTTCTCCTTTTTACCTTTTTTCTTAGCGGTTTTTTCTTCCTTTTTTCTAAGCCCCAGCTTGTCTTCATGCGCTATTGTGAGAATCTGAGCGATTGCCTTACGCAGCTCTCGTATCCGAGCGGGGTTTTCAACGGCACCACCCGCTCTGACCATGGTTTTTAGCCTAGCCAACTCCGTTCTGAGTTCAGAGACTTTCTTAGCGCGTTCTTCAGCAGACATGTCTTTGATGTCTTTCAGTCGAATGATGGGCACTTACTCTTTTGCCTCCTTTTCTTCAGCCGGTTCTTTCGCGGTTTCTGGTGGTGTTTCTTCAGCCGGTTCGTTAGCAGTCTCTTCAGCTTTCTCTTCTACTTCCTCTGAGGTTTCAACTACCTCTTCCGCTTTCGCTGGCGCTGTCTCTTCAACGGGCGCTTTTTCTTCCGCTTCAGCTTCTTCAACCGCTTTTTCTTCAACTGCTTCAGCGGGCTCTTCAGGCAGTTCTTCCACGTTCACTTCCTGCTCTGAAATTACCTCAGGCGTTTCCTCTTTTTCTGCTACTGTCTCCTCAGTTTCCTCAGGCGGCAGCTCCTCGGTAATTTTGATTTTGTCTGGAAACTGCGCGTCTGGAGGCATTATCTTGACTCTTACACCGATGATGCCGGGTTTGAGCTGAACTTGAGCTTCGGCTTTTTTCATGTATTTCAATGCGGGTTCGCCACATCGCGGGAAATATCCTGCTCGAAACTTTTCGAAACGTGCTCTTTCGGTCCGTAGTTTGCCGCTTATCACGATTTCTGCGCCTAACGCGCCTGCGTCCATAACTTGGTTCAGAGCCCAAAAACCAGCGCGTCTGAAGTGCACACCTCTTTGCAGGGCGGAGGACACGCGGGACGCGACAACAAAAGCGTTGAATTCAGGAACCTCGATTTCTGAGACAGAAATCTGTGGGTTTGAAAGTTTAAAGTTTTCTTCTAAAGTGGTGGCGAGGTCTTTTATTGTTTCTCCGCCACGTCCTATAACTATGCCAGGTCGCATGGCGTAGATGACCACGTGTGTTCCCAGCGGGGTCTTGGAAATGTCAACTCCGCCGTATCCGGCACGTTCAAGCTTTTTTTGCAGAAACTCGTCTATTTCGGTTTTTTTGATGGCTTCGGTTATAAAACGTTTTACGATGGACATTAAAATACTTCCCCTTGCCCAGACTTTTCGTCTAAAACAATCTCGATGTGCGTTGTGGTCTCGTATCTCGGCGAGGATCTTCCGTGAGCTCTGGGCATGAATCGTTTGATTTTCATTCCTGGGTAGGCGGCGGCGTGGAGTATGCGGAGTTTGTCTAAATCTAAGCCTTTGTTTTCCGCGTTGGCTTCTGCTCCTTCAACCACGCGCAGGATTTGATACGCTGCTTTCACCGGGTATCTTCCCGCAAAACCTTTTTCCAGTCCGCCACGGTGCCCCAGTTTCTTATTGTACCTGCGGAAGGGAACCGCTTTCCTCTTTTCCATTACGTCTCTAAGGTAAGTTTTAGCTTTGGAGAGCGTCATGCCTTTGATTGTTTTGCACACTTCTCGGGCGTGCTTGTGGGATACTCTGATCTCTCTGCCGCTGGCTTTCGCTGTTTTTTCAGGATCCAGTTCTTCTTCGATTATGGAATATCCCCATTTTGGCATTTTACGTTTCTCCGATTGTTTAGTGCGCATTTCAACAGCGTAATGGCGATTTATATGGCTTTCCGTATCAAAACTAGTTTGAGCTACGCTGAATGTGGGTAAGTCCTGCGTGTAGGACTGTTCGGAACGTGAGGTGTACGGTTTTAAAAAGCGCGTTGCCTTTTATTAGTTTTGCGAAAAACACGGGTTGACATGAGCGATTTTCGACTGCGTCTACGATGTGTTTATGTTTCACCCTTAAAGTTACTTATCCCAACCGAGAAGGGACTGAAGTGACAGAGAAAAAAGACGCAATAACCATGCTGCACGGCGCTGGCGGCACCGTCATGCACGATTTGGTCAAGAATTACGTGGTGAAGTATTTCGGGGGCATAGGCAACGCGGAGGTTCCGCTTGAAGCCATGGATGACGCGGCTGTCGTAGGCAACATAGTGCTTAAGAGCGACTCCCACGCGGTCAAGCCCATATTTTTCCCAGGCGGAGACATCGGGCGCATAGCCATCTCAGGCACCGTAAACGACATCGCATGCCTAGGCGCGGAACCGTACGCTTTGGCGTGCGGGCTGGTTTTGGAGGAAGGCTTGCTGCTTTCTGACTTTGAACGGATTTTGGTGAGCATGCGGCAAACCTGCATTGAAGCGGGTGTGGGCATAGTCACGGGCGACACCAAAGTGGTTGAGAAGGGCAGCCTTGGCGGTTGTGTGATGAACGTGTCGGGAATCGGCAGAAGAACCCCTGCGCTGGAAAACAACTTAAAAGTAGTTAGGCAGTATCGGAGCAGTTTCGCGGCGCGTTGGCTTCTGGACTCTAACCTGAGTGTGGGCGACAAGGTAATCGTGTTGGGCACGTTAGGCGACCACGGCTTAGCGGTGCTCTCGGCGCAGCAGGGATTGACCTTTGGAAGCGAAATAAAAAGCGACGTGAAACCCCTGAACAAGCTTATTCAGCGCATGCTCGGCGAAGTCGGCGGCGCAGTAGCCATAAAAGACCCCACGCGGGGCGGGTTGGCTGACGCCCTGAATGAGTTCAGCGAAAAATCAGAAGTCGGCATACTAATCCACGAGGACAAAATTCCAATCAGAGAAGATGTGCGTGTGGCGTCTGAGATGCTGGGTTTGGATCCGCTTGAAATTGGCAACGAAGGAAAAATCATAATCGGCGTGGTGCCAGCTAAGGCGGAGCAGCTACTGAACTGGCTGAAGCAGACCGTTGAAGGCAAAGACGCGGAGATAATCGGCGAAGTCACAGGCGAGTTCAAGGGCGTTGCCATGCAGACGGCGGTAGGTGGCAAACGTATAATCGCGCGTCCAGTGGGCGACCCTGTTCCAAGAATCTGCTGACGACGCGAAAGTTCCCATGCTTTCCTTGATTTTTGAAAAGCTTAAATAAAAATACCCAAATTTGTTGCGTATGAGTCCCCGCAAATCAGGCAAGCGCAAAGTCAAGGCGCACAAAAGCCGGAAGCTGCCGCTTGCGATAGGTTTATTGACCATCATAGTGGTAGTTGCTGTGGCGGTCTACATGTTCAGCACAAACAACTCAAGTGCGTCAAATACCCCTGCTGGAAAGGTTCGGCTGCAAACCAGCATGGGAAATATAACCATTCAACTGCGAGATGACAGACCCATAACCACAGGCAACTTCAGGAACCTAGTCCAGCAAGGCATTTACGACGGCACAATCTTCCACCGAGTCGTTGCTGATTTCGTGATTCAAGGCGGAATGAACACAAGCGCATCAGTTGCAACCATACCTGACGAGGTAGGCAGCAACAACCACAATGACAGAGGCACCGTAGCAATGGCAAAAACCAGTCAGCCCAACTCAGCCACCAGCCAATTCTACATCAACATCAAGGACAACAACGACCTAGACTCTGGATACACAGTCTTCGGCACGGTGATTTCAGGCATGGATGTGGTCGATGCAATATCAAACGTGGCAGTAAACGGCGAACAACCAGTGACTGACGTAGTTCTAATTAAAGCAGAAATAATCAGCTAACTTTTTGAGCTGCAGCGGTTTTCGCCCACACTCTGCACGTGCCTTCGCTGCTTACCATGCAGGCGCCCACGGGCTTCGCAGGCGTGCAAGCCTTCATGAACATGGGACACTCGTTTGGCTTGATTTTGCCTATAATCACCAAGTGGCACTCGCACCCGAGCAGAATGTCCTTGCCCTGCTCAACGTGCACACCGTACTTTTCTCGGGCGTCATAAGCCACAAGCTCATCACGCAGCTTCAACGCTGAGTCGGGCAGCCTGCCTATGCCGCGCCAGTTGCCGCCCGTAACCGCAAACGCCCGCTCCATCACTTCCAGCGCTTTCGGGTTTCCCTCCCACTTCACTACGCGCGGGTACTCGTTCTCCAGCCGCGCCGCGCCTTCAGATAGCTGCTTCAGAAGCATGTAGATGCTCATCAGAACGTCTATGGGCTCGAAGCCCGCCACCACCGTGGGCATGCGGTAAACCCGCGGGAAAAGCTCGTAGGGCTTCATGCCGATGATGGCGCTCACGTGCCCCGGCGCGATGAAGCCGCTGATGTTCAAGTCGCCGACGCCCAGCAGAAGCTCCATGGCGGGCGGAATCAACCGGTGCGAAACCAGAAAACTGAAGTTTTTCGGCGGATTTCCAAGCGCTTCAACCGCGGTGGATGGCGCCGTGGTTTCGAAACCCACCGCTGAAAACACGAACTCTTTGTCCGGTCCTTGCTTTGCCATTTCAACCGCGTCAGAAACGCCGTAAACGATGCGGACGTCCGCGCCTTCCGCTTTAGCCTCCAGAAGGCTCATGTGGCTGCCGGGCACTCGTAAGACATCGCCGAAGCACGTTATGACCACGCCTTTCTTTGCCAGCTGCACTGCCTCGTCGATTTCGGCGGCGGGCACTATGCAGACTGGGCAGCCTGGTCCCGCGATGACCTCAACGTTAGCTGGCAGGAGGCTGCGCAAACCGTAGTGCGTAATTGTCCATTCGTGGGTGCCGCAGACGTGGCAGAACTTCACGGTCTCGTCTTTCGGCGCTACTTCTCCAATCTTCTTTGCGATGTGCTTTGCCAGCGCTGGGTCTCGGTACCTGAGTTTCTCCGCCATCCTTTGTCAGCTGCCTTGGTTTTGTTCATAAGCGAGAATTTCCTTCCACAAGGCTAACGTTTCGAGTGCGTCCTTTTCATCCACGGTTTGGATGGCGTAGCCTGCGTGCACCAGAACGTAGTCGCCTACTTTGGCGTCTACAAGTGTCACGTTAACGTCTCTTAGGACGCCTTCGCCGAAGTCCACTTGGGCTTTGCCGCCGTCTACGCGCATGACACGCGCTGGAATCGCCAAACACATGCTGTATCAACATAGACACGGGCAAGAACGCCGATAAAAACAGTATGGTCTAAACTTTGAAAAATCCACCTACAACCGCCTGACCGAAGGAGACTCCGCCGTCGCCTGGCGGAACAGCCTCATGCACCAGAAAACGCAAGCCAGCCGCCTCCACCGTCTCCCGCATGAGCTTTGCCAGTATCTGGTTGTTGGCGGCGCCGCCCGAAAAACCCACCGCGTGGATGCCGTGCTCCAGCGCCTTCTCCACCGCAAGCGTTGCCAAGCCTCGGGCTAAGTAGGCGTGAGCGGAATAAGCCAAGTCTGGGGTTGAGGCTTTGCCGACGTTCTCGAAGACCGCGCTGAGCATCTGCGTCGTATCCAGCATGTTTTCCTTGATTATGGGCTCCATGCTCAACGCGTCTTTTCCGTTCACTGCTGCGGATTCCAGCTTGATGGCTGGTTCGCCTTCGTAAGTGCGCTCGTAGCACACGCCGAGAACCGCGGAGACCGCGTCCAAGACTCTGCCGCAGCTGGTGGTGCTGGTGACGCCGACGCCCTTCCGAAGCTGCTGAAGAATCAGGTTTGCCTCGGTTTCGCCGTGAAGCATATGCCTGCTGTACTTGATGAGCCAAGGTTCCACATCCACGTTCTTGCTGAGCATTCCCGCCGCTATGCGCAGTGGGTAACGGGTAGCGGTGTCTCCGCCGAGCAGGGGTTGCGGTTCCAGATGCGCCAGCCGCTTGAACCCAGCGGATTCGCGGGTGCAGAAGAGGATTTCGCCGCCCCATGCGCCGCCGTCAACTCCGTAGCCGTAGCCGTCGCAGGTTACGCCCACCACCTCGTCCACGGCATGCTCCATCATCAACGCTGCAACGTGCGCGTGGTGGTGCTGCACTTGGATGAGATTCCAGCCGTTCTGTTCTGCCAGCTCCCGCGCTAAGCGCGTGGTGGTGAATTTCGGATGCAGGTCGCAGGCTACGGCGTTCACATGGCTGTTGGTGAGGCGAATCAAGTGTTTCGTAGCTTCTTGGAGGAACGCGCGGGTTTCAACGTTTTCTACGTCGCCGATGTGCTGGCTGATGAACGCCTTGTTCGCTTGCAGGACGCAGGCGGTGTTGTTGAGTTCGCCGCCTAAGCCCACGACACAGCACCGTGCTTTTTCCTTGAGCATTATGGGTGCGGGCGCGTAGCCTCTGCTTCGGCGGATAAACGATTGGTGGGTGCCGTGGACCCGTAGGACGGAGTCGTCGCAGCGGTACGCAATGCGGCGGTTGTGAAACAGGAAATAATCCACGGTGCCGCCCAGCGTTTTTAGTGCTTCGTCGTTGTCTTTGACGATGGGCTGGTTCGGCGGGTTGGCGCTGGTAATCACGAACGCCGCGTCAGGCACGCGGTCGAAGAGCATGTAATGCAGGGCGGTGTAGGGTAGCATCACGCCGACGTTGTGCAGGTCAGGCGCCACCAGCGGCGAAAGCGCGTAGCCATCGCCCTTGTTGAGCAGCACTATCGGACGCGCGTAAGACGTGAGCAGCTCTTGCTCCTTCGAAGTTACTTCGGCGAAGCCTCTTGCGGCGTCCAAGCTGCGTGACATGATAGCGAAGGGTTTGGCTCTTCGGTGCTTCGCTCTTCGAAGCGCCTGCAACGGCTCGTCTCGGGTTGCGGAAGCGGCAACGTGGAAGCCGCCGTAGCCTTTCACGGCCAAGATTGCTCCTTCGCTGAGCAAACGTCCAGCTTCACGCACGGGGTCCTCGTGCTTTACGGGTTCGCCGCGGCTTGTTGTCAAGTAGGCTTTGGGTCCGCACGCGGGGCACGCTACGGTTTGCGCGTGAAAACGCCTGTTCAACTGGTCACTGTACTCTTTCTGGCAGAAGCTGCACATTGGGAACTCGCGCATAGTGGTGTTTTCGCGGTCGTACGGCAAACGCTCAATAATGGTGAACCGTGGTCCACAGTTGGTGCAGGTGATGAAGAAGTACTCGTACCTGTGGTCTTTGGGGTCGCGCAGTTCTCGCAGGCAGTCGTCGCAGATGGCGATGTCGGGCGGTATGACTGAGCCTGAAAGCTCGGTTTCCTGGGAGCTTTTATAAATCGTGAAGTTTGCGTGCTGGTTCTTGCCCTTGAGCCTTGTCGTGATTACTTCGTGGATTTGGGCTAGGGGCGGCTTCTTCTCTTTCAGGTCACGCAGAAAATTCTGGATGCCTTTTTCTTCGCCTTCCAGCAAGATTTCTACGCCTGCGTCGCCCCTGTTGCGCACGTAGCCCGCCAAGCCGTTCCGCACCGCTGTCCTGTAGACAAAGGGGCGGAAACCGACGCCCTGAACGATGCCTGTAACGTTGATTCTAACTCGCAAGGGTAAGCGCCATCTCTAAAACAGAGAACACGGAATTCTCTTATAAGTTTCGACCGAGCTACAGGGTTTTTCTTTTCTCCTCTTCCTGCAGCACGCGCCTGAGGACTTTGCCTGCGGCGCTTATGGGCAGCTGCTGCCTGAACTCTACTTCGCGCACAGCCTTGTACGGGGCAACTTTTTCCTTGACGAACGCCATTAGTTCCGCTTCCGTGGCTTGGGCACCGTCTTTCAGCACGATGAAGGCTTTCGGAACCTCGCCCACAACCGGAGTGGGTTTGCCGACTACGGCGCAGAGCTTCACCGCCGGATGCTCATAAAGCACGTCTTCCAGTTCACGCGGGTAGACGCTGTAGTCCTTGTATTTGATGAGGTCTTTTTTGCGGTCGGTTATGTAGAAGTAGCCGTCCGTGTCCATGCGTGCGATGTCGCCCGTGAGCAACCAGCCGTCGCGGAAGACAAGCGCGGTTTCTTCTGGACTCCGCCAGTAGCCACGCATCACCTGTGGTCCTTTGACTGCAAGCTCGCCCGTTTCGTTTGGCGCAAGCGTTTTTGTGCCTGTTTCCACGTCGACTATGCGGGCGTCGATGTCGGGCAGGGGCAATCCTATGGAGCCTACGCGTACGGTGCGCATGGTTTTGTCCACGGGGTTGCAGTGCGTGACGGGTGACGCTTCGGTTAAGCCGTAGCCTTCCGCGAGGAAGCCGCCTGTGACTTGCATGAATTTTTTCTGGACTTGCGGCGGAAGCGGCGAGGCGCCTGAGATGCAGACGCGGATGCTTGTGAGGTTGAACGTGCTAAGGGCGGGGCTTGTCAGCAGTACCGAGTACATGGTTGGGACGCCGCAGAAAATCGTGATTTTGCGCCGCTGGATTGTTTCTAAGGCTGTGGGCGGGTCGAATTTGGGAAGCAGCACCATTGTGGCGGCGAGGCTGATGGGCACGTTCATGCTGGTGGTCATGCCGTAGATGTGGAACAGGGGCAGCGCGGTGAGAAACGTGTCCGCCGAGGTTCCGCGTATCCAAGCCGCGAAGGCGAGGGCGTTTGAGACCAGGTTCAGGTGGGTTAGCATGGCGCCTTTGGCTGTGCCTGTGGTGCCGCCCGTGTACTGTAGTGCCGCCAGGTCTTCTCTGGCGTTGACAGGTACGTGGGGAGGCTCTGCGGTTTCGTTCATCAGTTCTTGGAATGAATAAGCGTTTTGAGCCTGCGGGGTTTTGTTGGAGGCGGGGTTTTTGGAGGCGTACTCCGCCAGACTTGTGACTATGACGTTCTTCAGCGGGGTTTTCCGCCGAACCGCCTCCACGATTGGGTAAAGCGCGTCTAAGGCGACTATGGTTTCGGCTTCCGAATCGCAGAGCTGGTAGGCGACTTCGCGTTCCTTGTGCAGGGGGCTTATGGCGGTTACGACCGCGCCTGCTTTGAGGATGCCGAAGTATGCGATTATGAACTGGGGGATGTTAGGCAGGAACAGGGCGACCTTGTCGGCTTTTTTGACGCCTAAGGAGGCGAGCGCCGCGGCGAACTGGTTGGAGAGCGAATCTAGCTCGGCGTAAGTGATGCTTGTTTCGGAGTAGGTTAGGGCGGTTTTTTCAGGGTGTTCTTTCGCTGTTTTTTCGAGAATTGCATGTAATGGCGCCTCTGGGTTACGGAGGTTTCTGGGCACCTCCTTTGGATATGAGCTAAACCAAGGCTTATTCTCAGTTTGCACGGGATACACGAACCTTACCAGTAAATCATGAAGTAAGGGTAATAACACTTATCGAAGGCGGCGGCTGTTTAAAAGAGAAACGTGCTTATCAGAAACAGCAGCGTCAGGTGTAGCGGATAGAACACGTAGAAAAAGTATTTTCTGGCTGTGTAGGCGAGGGAGTTTTCGGGGATGAGGATTTCCTTTTTTATCGAGCCTTTTATGTGGAGAAAAATCAGCGGCACCGCGAGAAGCGCGAGTATTTGGATTTGGTCTTCGATGGCGGGGTAGAGGAAGGGAGAGGGGAATTGGATGTTGAGGGCGAACAGGGTGAGGGCGCCGAGTTTTGGGGCGTCCATTAGGAGTTTCATGCCTACCGCGGTCACCACGACGTAGTAGCTGCCTTCGGTTGGGAGGATGAGTGAGAGCAGGAGGGGGAGGAACGCGAGCATGCTTCTTTTGTTGTAGTAGTATATTGTTACGGCGCTTAGCAGCAGCGAGAAGAGTATGTTCAGCCGTTCAAAGGGTTGGATGTTGAAGGCGAGGTAGTAGGGAAGCTGGGAGATTATGGCGAAGACGAGAAGCGTTGCCATGTACTTTAGAGGTTTCTTGGTGCTTTCCACGCCTAACACTATGAGGTAAGCGAATATGGGGAAGGCGAGTCTGCCGATCATTCGGAGGTACAGTAGGTCAGGGTAAAGAATGGTGCCGACGTGGTCTACTGCCATGGTGGCGATTGCTATTATCTTCAGCAGTTCTCTTCCGAAGTCAAATCTTCTCGTTGGCGAAACCACCTTGCATCGGTCACAATGTTGCCAACATCAGACTTATCATGTTTTCGCAGAATAGCAGGAAAAACAAGCTTGGCTTCCAAAAAGCTGAAGCTAAACAGAGTTTAAGCTTCCATAAAAGCAAATAGTAGCCATGGGTCAAGAAATGTTGACTAAGCCAGGTCAAGAAACCTTGACAGAACCCCTTAAACACAACCCCCACTTTAATTCTGAATGGAGAACCAGTGCAGGGGCAATGTCACATGTTCAGCTCCAATAACACAGGCAACATAAAAAAAATCACAGCAACACTACTAGCGGTGTTGTTGATCTTGGCTTTGGCAGGGGCTCTGCTTGTAAACGTTGCAAAAGCCAATCCGTGGATAGACTCGGGGTGGGTGGCTCCGGAATCAACAACCACTCCGCCCAGGGTCTCCATATTGAACCTGCAGAATGGCACCAAATATGCCTCGCCACCAATCAAGATAACCTACACTGTCACACCAATACACGGTCCGGACATTGTTCTTAGCAATCTTATCGAGGTTTATTATTCGGCAAGCTGGCTGCAAGACGAAGTGTACGTTTTCCAAGACCTACCTCACGGGCTCGTGTGGGAAGAATTCTCTGGCACGTTTGAGCTGAAAGAGATACCTCAGGGTCCATTCTCTCTCACGGTCACCGCGGTCTATTACGGCGAATACGTTCTTAACACAAAGCCTTACACAGGAGCAAGGTTCATGATAAATGGTTCTTCAACAGCCAATTTCGCGGTAGACCTAAAACCTCTCCGTATAGGAATCCTGGCGCCGTACCCACAAGCGTACTCCACGTCGGACGTGGCGCTGACGCTCACAACAAACGAGAAAACCTCACAGCTGCAATACAGCCTGGACGCGCAAGACAACATCACCATCAACGGAAACGCGACGCTCAGTGGGTTGACAGCGGGAAGCCACAACGTGACCGTTTACGGCTGGGACCAGTTCGGAAACCCAGGCAACTCAGAAACCACAACCTTCACCATAACCGAGCCAGAGCAGCTCCCGACAAGCCAACTGATCGCCGCCTCCGCCGTGGCATCAGCCACAGCCATATGCCTCGCACTCATAGTGTACTTCACAAAACGCAAGAAAAAGAAGACCACACAATAAAAAATTACAAGGTAGCTCTAAAGACAAGGTAGTTTGAAGCTGCCAAGAAAATAAGGTTGCCATTTAAGTAGCATAACGCGCCCGTCGGTCTGTTTTTGTGTTGAACGGTTTAATAAGACTGTTTATAAGAGAGAACTTTCTGGTGTCTTACGAAGTAACTGGTGAGTGCAATGAACATGGAGCCAGTTCACTTCGCAAACTTAGTCCCATTCAAATAAGGATAACTGAATTGTCCATTCAGGGGCAACCACGCAATGAAGCAAAGCAAAATCCTGGCGTCAGCGTGCCGCCGAAAAATCCTGACAGCACTATCGGAGAAAAAGCACGTCACCATGATGAAGCTGGTGCGCGCCGCCAACAGCAACTACAACGAAGTCAACCGCAACCTGCACGTTCTGGAACAGGAAGGCGTCGTCACGCAGCAACACGCTGGCCACAACCGAATCATCAGCCTGAATTACGAAAACGAAAAAACACTGGTTCTGCTTAAACTCCTCAAAATCATCAACGGCTCAGTTGACCTGAAGCAGTTCCGCAGAAACCTGAAGCGCGCAGTCGAAAACTCCAAAGAAACAGGCAACTGCGCCAAAACACCAACATAAAGAAAGACGGCTTGCCCGCCGCAAAGCAGCAAGCGCCCAGACCAACATATTTGCCGTCTAATAGAGATTCGTTGCAGAAACCTATAAGGGATAGGTCCGTATCGGCGCAGAAATTCAACCTGTGCTTCCGCCTTTAAATAAGGGGGGTATAGACAAAAAATCGCAACAGTTCTAAGCGGGAACAAGCAATCCTTTAAGCAAGATACCGGATAACCCGCAAATCCTGCAAGTACCGCTCATTCATCTTCACGTACTTCCAGATTTTCAGCATAGTCCCCAAACTCGAATCCCACTTGCTACGACCCAACCTTTTGATGCAGGGAATCGGAATTTCAATAACCCGCATCTTGTTCTTCGCCATCTCAACCTCCATCTCTGTCTCAATCAAAAAGTCATGAGACCTCAAACCCAGTTTTTCCCACGTCTCCTTCCGCATCAACCTCATACCCGTTATCGGCTCAGAAGTCTTAAATTTACTCAAATAACCCCTAAAAACAAAAGGAAAAAAACGAAAATGAACAAAAGTGTTCACAGAACCGTAAACACCCTCCTTCCTCAGCAACCTAGAAGCAACCACAACATCACAGTTCCTTATCAACCGCAACATCTTCGGAATAAACCTCGCAGGATAAGTCCCATCACCATCCATAAAACAAACAACATCCGACCTCGCATTTCTCACCCCAGTAGCCATAGCAACACCTTTACCCTTTCTCTTTTCAAACACAACCCTAGCTCTACACAACTCAGCGTTTCTCACAGTGCCATCCTCCGACAACCCATCAACAACCAAAACCTCCCAGCCAACACCCAACTCACTGATCTGCCTTAAAGTCTCAACAATACCCACTTCCTCATTCAACGTCGGAATTATAATACTAACATCAGGCTTCATGCTGAAACAGCACACGTATCAGCGCTCAACGTATAAATATCTTCTTTAAACACACACGTACCCACCGAACCAGCAGGCCCACTCCGCCACCAACTAACGCACATTCCAAAAAACAAAAAGAAAAAAGAGAAACTAAAACTCTCAAAGACTAAACAACTCAATCCTCAGCGTCTTCGTCTGCCTCTGCGCTCGCCGACTCCTCTTCGACCACTTGATCCCCTTCCGCCACGTCCTCGACGCTTACTTCCTGATGCGCCATTTCGGGCGCTTCTGAAGGGTGGATTTCCTCCGGCATGTCCTCCATAATTTGCGGCGTTTCATCTACCTCTTGCAGTTCATCCTCGACCTCAATGTCCTGTGACGTTTCCTCTAGGGGCTGCGGCATCTCTTCTATGATTTCCGGCTCATCCGCTATTTCTTCCATGCTTGGAGAAAACTCTTCTGTAACTTCTGTGGTTTCCTCTGTCAGCTCTGACGTTTCATCCATGCTTGGCAGCGTCTCTTGGATAACTTCTGGCTGCTCGTATGTTTCCTCTGAGAGTTCCTCTGCGACTTGAGGCATTTCCTCTTCAGACTGCACCATTTCTTCTGTGATTTCTGCGTTGTCATCTGTTGCTTCAGTCGTTTCATACGTGTCTTGTGGAGTGTATTCAGCAACTTGTGGCGTGCACTCAGTTTCCTGCGGCACATCTTCCATGGTTTGCGGCGTCTCCGCTGAAATAATGTTTGCGGTCTCAATTTCAGGCTGTTCTGGAACTGCTTCCATCGCTATGGCTGGTTCCTGAGGACACTGCTCTGCTGTAACTTCCACTTCTTCCGGAGCGGCTGGGATGTTCTCTACGAGTTCATTTTGGACAGGTTCGGCTTCGACCATGTTTTCCTCTGCTGGCAAGACCGCTTCCGTTGTTGTTTCTTCGACAGGTGGACAAAGCTGGATTGTAGCTTCTTTTATTATGTTTAGTTCGCGTTTGGCGCTTTCAAGCCCTGTTGAAAGGAGATTTATTTCGCGCTGGTAAACTTCCTCTTCGATTTCGCCAACCACATGCTGTATCTCGTAGTTGGCGAGAAGCGTTTCCAACGTTTTTATCTGACTCTCCAGTTCCTGTGCTTTACCTTGCATTTTCATGAGTAGGTCTTTCTGCTGTTTTTCGATTTCAGTTATGACCGAGTTTATGTCGTTGTCGAACGAGTCGCGTGTGGCCTGAGAAATTCTGCCGTTTTCAAATAAATTGTCTAAAGCTTGCTTCTTTTTCTTCGCTATTTCATATTCTTCGTTTAATCTCTTAAAGGAGTGTTTCCACGAAATCAATTTTAACACCTTGCCTTTTCTAAGCCTTAAAGAGAAAATAACGTTTGTTAACATGCATGTATATCGCTAACTAGTAAAAACAGCACTGTTTGCAATTAAAATGAAAATTATGCATTTAAAATTTCGTTGACTCCACGTTATTTATATAACTAAAAATTGAAACTTTTTTCAACAAAACTTACAACTGAAAACCTTTTTCCAAAGAAAAACACTTGCGTACACTTTACGCGTTGTTTTCAATGCAGACCGTAAACTCTGGTTCTTTTCCAAGAAAAAGCATGTTTTCAACATGCCTTATGGAAGGGTGAAATGAAAAGGGAGAGGTCAGGCGTGAAATTTTGCTTGGCTATGTTTTGCCTGCACGTCACAGCAGTATATATGATTCAGATTTTGTTTTAACTTCTAATTCTAAATTCGAATAAATCTTAAATATCTAAACACGAATAAAACTATTATAACGTGAATAAACATGGCAACGTCAACAGCAATACTTAGCAATGGACGATTAGAAAGCAAAGTCCTGAAGAAAATGCATGAGCGCATAATCAAAAACTTCATGGATATAATAATAATGACCGAGTTAAGAAACTGCGCTCTCAGCGGCTACGATGTCATCTCATACATCCACAACAAATTTAACCTGCTCGTCAGCTCAGGCACCGTATACTCGCTACTATACTCTCTTGAAAGAAACGGTCTCGTCGAAGGAGTATGGGAAGAAAGAAAAAGAGTCTACAAACTCACGCAGAAAGGCAGCAAAACAATAAACACGCTACTTGAAGCCAGCGAGAAAATCAGAGGTTTCATGACAAACATCCTGAAGACTCCACCAACTCCCTAACCTTTTTTCCAAATCACCCGTAATCTGTTGTGCAAATTTTTACCTATACCCCCCCACACAAAGACTAAACCGTAGAAACGCGACAACTTTTAGTTTCGGTGCTAACAAAACAGGCACGCGGTACCCGTTTCCTCGAGTGCAGAATCGAAACGCTAAAAAACCTCTTTCTTGTTTCTCCTATGAGCAACCAATCCAGCAGGAGGGCCCGTAGCTCAGCAAGGCTAGAGCACCGGACTTTTAATCCGGGGGTCGCGGGTTCAATTCCCGTCGGGCCCGCCAACACACATCCCCACGAAATCAGAAAAGTCAAAGTGAAAATCTTATAAACGAGCCCAAAAACTGTTTCATACAGTGAAGGTGAATCATGTGGAGTCTAAGCAACTAAGAGAAATGTTAAGCAAGGCAGTAGCGCTTGAACTCAACCTTTCCATAAAATACATGTGGCAACGAATCCTCGTCAAAGGCGTGGAAGGCACCGTTGTAGAAAACCTGTTCAGGGACATAGCCGCCACAAAAATGAAACACGCCGAAGCCCTTGCAGAACGCCTTGCGTATCTAAACGGCGTGCCACCCAACAACATTGAGCCGGTGCACGTGGGTGTTACCTTTATAGAAATGCTGAAAGAGGATGAGCAAGCTGAGGAAGAAGCCGTACGCTTGTATAAACAAGCAATACAAGTTGCCGGGAAAGAAGGCGATTTCGGCACTAAACGACTGCTTGAAGACATTCTCATCACAGAAGAGAAAAACCTGGACAAATTTTCAAAATTGATGGTCGGAATGACCAGTCCATTCACCCAGCCATGATCCAACGCCTGACGAAGAGAAAAAGCCGGGTTTTTCTGATTTTTCTTTCCCACCTGTCATTTCCGAAACCGTAAAATAAACCGAAACTGCTACATTAGCATGGTGAAAAACGAAAATGCCAGTAGTACAAGTTACTGTTTGGGCGGGCATAAGTGAAGAAAACAAGAAAAAAATTGTTGAAGGAATAACAAAAGTGATAGAGGAGATAGGTGTTCCCCGGGAAGCCGTCACCATCATTATTTACGAAGTGCCGAAAGCCGATTGGGCGTCTGGCGGACAGTTGCATTCGGCCAGGTTCCAGGACATCCAAGCTTGACTGGCTTCGCGTTACTTGTATCATGTTCCTTCAAGCAGTTGCCTATCAGCGTAACATCGATTTTTACGTCTGTTCAGCAGATGCTGGGTTCGCTTTGCATAGTTGATTTGAGAGTTGGTCGGGTTATGATGAGGTTCTTTTCATTTGGGCAAGGTAGTTAACTTTAAAAGTGGCAAGGGCGCATGCTATTCGAAGAGGTTTCCAAGTGAACCATAAAATTAACAATGGATGGCCGTATGATCATGTTGAACATTGGCCTCCAATGACTTACAGGGATAGGTCGGTTCCAACTTCTCAGGTTTTGTCTGAGTTTGTTGATTTTCTAGGAAAGGAAGGTTCGGGTGGTCAGAATAGGGAGTTGCAGCCGTGGCTTCCTTTTTGTGAGTGTAAGTGTGCTTTTTGCTATTTTGCGGTGAGTTGTGACAAGCAGAACGTGGCTTCGTATGTTGCTGCGCTTAAGAAGGCGTTGAGTCTTTATGCGGAGAATAACTATGTTAAATCGAGTGTTTTCAACGAGTTGTACGTGGGTGGTGGAAGTCCTTCGGTTATTTCCGCCGAGCAGATTGCGGATGTTTTGGGTTTTTGTCGGGAAACTTTCAATTTGAGTGCGGATCACTTGACGAAGTTCACGGCGTGCACCAACAGTTTGTCTGAAGACAAGATCGGTGTGCTTTGCTCGAATGGTGTTGATCAGTTGGACATTGGGATTCAGACTTTTGATGATTCTTTGCGTAATACTTTGATGATTCGTGATGGTAGCCGAGATGTGAAAGATAAGTTGCGGCTGGTGAGGAAGCGGGGTTTGCGGGTTAGCATTGACCTGCTTTATAATCTTCCTGGTCAGACGCTGGAGCAGTGGAAGGAGGATTTGAGACAGGCGTTGGAGCTTGAGGTTGAAAGTGTGGATTGTTATCCTTTGGATTTGTATCCTGAAACTCCTCTTGCGAAAAAAATTGCGGCGGGTGAATTGCCGCCTGTGGGGGATGACTCTGTTGAGCTGGATATGTATCTTGAAGCTTACCGAGTTTTTGAGGAAAACGGGTACAAGCCTGCTTGTCATAACAGGTTCTCAAGGGTTAAAGAGGATTTCACGAAGCCTTCTTCTGAAGTGGTGGGTACGGGTGCTGGTTTTTTCATGGGGCATATTGGTCGTTTTCTCTATTCGGACATCGATGATATCCAAAGCTATATTTCGAAGGTTAGGGAAGGCGAGTTTCCTGTAGCGCGGTTGCACAAGACTTCTGAGGAAGACGAAATGAGAAAAGCTATGATGCTTATTTACATCCGTGTTCCTGTTGACCGCGAGAAATTCAGAGCTGATTTCGGCAGGTTTCCCGAGGAAGTTTTTCCTGATGAGATAAGCAGGATGAAAAGTAAAGGGCTCATTGAAGTGAGAAACGGGAAAATACAGTTGACTGAGAAGGGCGATCCATGGCGTTTCAACATTTCTTGGGAGTTCTTTAACGGCGCTTAACGCTGAACTGGTATGCTCGGAACAGTCTATACCCCCCTTATATAAAGAGTCAACTAACAACTCACTGCTTTCTGAAATAGCTGACTATGTGGCAAGTGCTATGCTCCGCTGTGATTGACGTTGCCCAGTCACAAACGCTAATAAGAAAAATCAAGTGTTGTATCTCCTGAGGTGAACATGATGCTTGGAGAGCTTATTGGTGAGTTTAAGGGCAAGAACACGGGGTGGAGAGTGCTTCCTGACGGAAAAATCGAGACAACGGCTCAGGGAACAGGAAAGATTCTGGGCGTAAATGCTTTTTTGGTTTCCACTTCTGTTGGAACTATGGCAAACGGGATTTTCATGGGAGAAGTGAACAGCGTTTTCACAACGATGGAGGGCGAGACAATAGTGTCGAAAGGAATTGCAGTGGGTTTTCCTTCGGGAAACGGCGGAGCCACCAGGGCAGCGTCCATTCACACAACCCAATCACAAAAACTGGCTAGGCTAAACAAAGTCGTGGGCATGCACGAGTACGAGACAGACATGCAAGATAACTGGACGGGAAAAATCTGGGAGTGGAAATAGCCGCTTTTTCTTAGCGTAAATGAACTTCACGTTTCCAAAAGCTTTTGAAGCAGCCTGATCGCCGACCAAGCAGCCAACGCGCTGGTTCGCGGATTCTCGGGATGCGGGTCATTCGCAAACCGCAGGAACATCTCGCCAAACCGCCATTTCACCGTGAACTCGTGTGTGTTGCGTTGCACCGCTGGGTCGGAAACCACTTGCACCTTCACTTTTGCGGGTTTAACGGTTAAAGCCAGAGTGGCGGCAACGTTCATTTCCCGCGGATAAAGCCGCGCCGCCTCTTCAGCACTGCCCTCGTACACGACTTTTGGTTCCTTGTTATTCAGTTCGAACGCGCGTGGATTTTTCCGCGAAGTCAATACAACCTCGTCTATTCCAGCTAAAGCCGCACTTGAAAGCGCGTCCAATCCGCCAATAGCCCCAGATGGCACGTGAACCTTGCTGCTCTGCACGTTCAAGTCCAGAAGTGCGCCTGTGCTCATCACAATCAAATCGATGCCCGCGGAGGCTATGCGCTCCACATATTCTCGGGCAGCTTGCTGTGACGCTGCTTCCACTATAACCTTGGGCTTGAGCCTGAGCATCTCATCCAAACTTGCCACGACAGTCACAGGAAAACGCAGGGAGCTTCTGAGCTTTTCCGTCTTTTCCGCCGCGTAATCGTAGAGAATCACCTCGTCGCACATGACCAGTTTTCGTTCTGCTGCTTCCGCTATTAGTGTGCCGATGGCGCCGCAGCCTATTATGCCAACTTTTTTTGACTCAGGATTTTCTCTCATGTCTCTTGCCTCTTTTTTTAGTATTCAATTTGGAAGGACACGTCGTACGGGCTGATTTGCTTGCCGTCATTTCGCTTTTCTGGATGGACTCTTACGTTAGCGATTTTGAGCGTTCCAGCAAGGTCTTCTTTTGCAGAGTTTATTGCGTTCGCGGTTTCTGCGTTTCCAGAGTAGATATCTAAGGTTTTGACGGGTGCGTTAAGCGGCAACTTGTTCTCTGCTTTGTATTGTCGAACTCCGCTCATGATTGCCATTACGAGGTCTCCGTTCTTTTCCACAGCCTCATCTTCACGCTCAGGGTTATGCTCAGGCCAGGGCGAAATCTGCAGGCTCTTGAATCCCTTGTCTTCTGCGTACATAGCTTGGTAAATTTCCTCGGTCAAATGCGGAGTCATGGGCGCCAGCAACTGCAGAACACGGTGAAGGACCTCGTAAAGCGTATGCTGAGCCGCAAGCTTCTTCGCTGAGCCATAGGCGTCAGGATTGTACAGCTTGTCCTTTACGGCTTCTATGTAATAGTCACAGAACAGGTGCCATGTGAAATTGCGAATCTCCTCCACAGCGACGTTGAATTGGCACTTCTCCATGGCATCAGTAACTTTCTGCGTCAGCTTTTCCGCCTTGCTTAAAATCCACTTGTCCAAGAGTTGAAGCTCAAACTCGCCCGTTTCGCTAGGCGAGTAGCCTTCCAAAAGTTTACTCGCAAATTTCGACACGTTCCACAGCTTCACAAGGAAGCGCCTGCCATACTCCACGTCTGGCCATCGGAAGGGAATGTCTGAGCCTGTAGCTCCGCCGCCTGCTGCCCACTGGCGCGTGGCGTCTGAGCCGTACTTGCCTAAAACTTCAGGCGCCGCCACATAGTTCTTGAGCGACTTGCTCATTTTTCTGCCGTCTGAGCCGAGGACCATGCCGTTTATGAGGCAGCTCTTGTAAGGCGTCTCGCCGAACAGCGCCAAGTGTCTAACCATCAAGTAGTAAGCCCAAGTTCGAATAATATCAATGCCTGACGGATGCACATCAGCGGGGAAAAACCGTTTCCAATCTGGACGGTCGGGCCATCCAGCATGCACAGCACATGTGATTGAACTGTCCATCCACGTGTCGAAAACGTCGCGTTCGGGAGTGAACTCGGTTCCGCCGCATTTCGGGCACTTGTCTAAGCGCGGGTTTTGCAGCTTCGGGTCTATCGGAACCCAGTCTTCCTCGGCGAGGATTAGTTCGCCGCAGTTCGTGCAGTACCACACAGGTATGGGTGTGGCGAACACGCGTTGGCGGCTGATCACCCAGTCCCAATCCAGAGACCTTGCCCAGTCGATGAGGCGTGCTCTCATGTAATCAGGATACCACACGACTTCGTTGGCGGTTTCTACAACTTTGTCGGTTAACGCTCGTGTCTTCATGAACCACTGCTTATGCTCAAGAATCTCAACGTGCGTTTTACAGCGGTCGCAAACGCCGACTTCCTGCGCGAGCGGCTCAGACTTCTCCAACAAACCAGCAGCTTCAAGGTCTTCCACAATGGCTTTTCGGGCTTGGTTTATGGTTAAGCCAGCGTATTTGCCTCCGTTCGCGTTAATCCTGCCGTTGTCAGTTAAAAGCCTGATAATAGGAAGCTTGTGCTTGAGAACCGTCTTCACGTCTTCCTTGTCGCCGTACGTGCAGATTTGAACCACACCGGTGCCGAACTCGGGGTCAACCGCTTCATCACCAATAATCGTCACTGTACGGTTGGCTATGGGCACGATTATTTTTTTGCCGATGTACCTCTTGCACCGTTCATCCTCGGGACTTACTTCAACCGCCACGCACGCAGGAATAAACTCGGGACGCGAAGTAGCAATAAGCAAATACTCGTCAGTGCCTTCCAGCGGAAACCGAATGTAATGGAGCGTGCCTTTCCGCTTTTCGTAATCCACCTCAGCATCGGCAATAGCGGTTTCGCAACGTGGACACCAATTCACGGGATGCGTTCCCTGATACATGAAGCCTTTCTTGTGCAAGAGAATGAAGCTGAGCTGCGTCCTGCGCCAGTAGTCAGGGTCCATGGTGCGGTACTCTGTTGTCCAGTCAATGCTGCAGCCCAGTTTCAGGATGGAGTCTTTCATTATGGCGATGTACCTTTCGATGAGTTGCTCGCACCAACCGCGGAATTGGTCAGGCGGCACATCACGCTTTCGGATCTTGTGCTCTTTTTCCACCTGAATTTCGATGCTTAAGCCGTGGCAGTCCCAGCCCTGTGGGAAAAGCACGTTGAAACCGCGCATGCACTTATACCGCGCAACGATGTCGAAGTATGTCCAGTTCAGGATGTTGCCCATGTGAAACTCGCCAGAAGGATACGGCGGCGGCGTGTCAATGGTGAACGGCGTGCGTTGGGTGTCGCTCCAGTCGAAACGGTAGATGCCCATCTCTTCCCATTTCTGCTGCCACTTCCGCTCGATCTCGCTGAAATTATATTTCTTTGGCAGAGGCTGCATGCTACTTGTTCCTCGTTATTGTGATTGCTGTAGAAAAACTAAAACAACCTAAAAACATTATCCCTGTAATGCTAAGGACTAAAAATAATGGAAACAATTGAACGCAGATATTTAACGTCGTATCTTAAGCCGAAGTCTGAAGCGATGTACATTTAGGTTAATTCTGACATTAAGGTTCTAGTCACAATTCTCTCTAAGATGATGCCCGTGTGGTCGCGTAGCAACCTCAAATTTAAAGAAAGATTGCCGCAATTGCTAGTTATAACACTTACAACGATTGTTGTAACCATTATTGTGTTAGATACTTTAGAAGACATGCTTATCGAGGGAAGTACGTTTGCAGGTACACCTATAGCCTTTTTACTGAACACCATTGTCACTTTTACGAAGAACGTTACGGCTACTGTCCAGTCATGGGGCTACGTTGGCCTCTTTGTCACGATGGCGCTCGAGTCATCTTCTCTGCCTATTCCCAGCGAAGTTATATTGCCATTTGCCGGCTATTTGGTTTCGCAGGGCTTGATAAACTTCTGGTTTGCTGTCTTAATTTCAACTCTCGCGGGAGTGGCAGGTTCGCTGATTGATTATTTCATTGGATTAAAAGGGATGAGCGTGCTTACCAAGCGTAGTACTCTGAGGAATTTATTGTATAATAAAGGACGAATGGACACTGCGGAAAAATGGTTCGATAAGTATGGTGCACCTGTTGTGTTTCTAAGCCGTATGGTTCCTGGGTTTAGAACTTTAATATCTTTTCCAGCAGGGGCGGTAAAGATGCCGCTGGCGAAGTTTATTGCGTACACTACGGCTGGATGCCTTGTCTGGGACGTCATTTTGATTTACTTAGGCGTGTATGTTGGTGCCAGTTGGCGCGAGGTTGCCGGCGTGGCACATTACTTGATCATAACAGCTGCAGTAGCGTTCATTACTGTGCTGGCGGTGTTCTTGATTATAAGAAAGAATTCGAAGCACGAGTCGTCTTTTAGCTAGCGTTCTAGAAGAAAGAGTTGGGCTGGTACTGCTGTTGGGTTTTTCCAGAATTTTACCCCTTGAAATTTCACGGTTTGTTCTGCGTATCTAAAAACCCATAAAGTGAATGCGAGCCAGAATAAACCCAAAAGAAAGCCTCCAATAACATCGCTGAACCAGTGGACATTAAGGTATATTCTGTCAAAAGCTACGATTGAAATTGTTGTAATAGAAGCCAAGCTGGATACTGTTTTCGCTTTGGGAGATTTCCAATGTTGCCAAATGAGATAAGTCAACAAACCACAAAAAACTATGCTTGCCGTGGTATGCCCACTGGGAAACGAAAACCCAGTGTCATAGAATAGACCGTTTAGCGGTCTGGGTGAATGAACCACGGTTTTCGCTATCGAGACTATGAGAGCGTCTCCACCCATAGCTGCCAACAGCAGCACGCTGTATTTTCTGTAATTTCTGTAGAATAGATACACCGCAAGTATCAGAGAAATTACAGCCAAGGAGATTGTGTCAAAAATGTAGGCGATTACAATAGCTACTGCAGTGAACGAGCCTGTCTGAATTGACATTGCCCAAGAATTCGTTTGCAAGTCTATCATAGCAAAACTGTTTTTAAACTGAGCCATAAGCAAGAAGCTTGCCAAAAATAGAAGGCAAACAAAAAGCAATATTCGTTGATTCTGCAAGTGATTTCATAATTCCCTTGTTTTGATTCCGTAAAAAAAGCCCCGTGCCTGATTTAGGTCTTTTGGCTTAATTCATTTTTCAGTTCCTTATGCTAGAGAGATATCATTTCAAGCCCGTTTTCCAGATTCAGCATCGCAAGTAAGCGAATAACATGCTTTGTTCGATTTGACTAATCAAGAGTTTGTCTTCGCAGAAACTTAAGGCAACCTGCACAACCAGAACGCAACCCAAACCAGACCCCAACCAAAAAACACAACCCACAACTCAAAGCCTCAGAAGTAGTTGTGCTAAGCAAACTCTCACTTCTACTAACAGAAAAAAACAAGCCAAAGCAACCCAGCAAAATTAAAATACCACATAACAACACACCATCCCTTCAAGGTTTCGGGGAGCTGGGAAACGTGACCCGGCTGAGAGGACAACTGAATCGTTGTCGACCCAATGAACCTGAACCAGATAATACTGGCGGAGGGAAAAAAGAACGGAGAAGAAAATAAGCAACAACGCGCCGCAGACGCGAATTCTAGCGGAAATGGTTGTTTTCATCGCACTCGCCAACGTTCTCTACCTGATAAGCAAATTCTACCTACCTTTCCTACATTTTCCACAAGGTGGCAGCATAACCGTCGCAAGCATGGTTCCCCTACTGTGGTTCGCACTGAGACGAGGACTTCGATGGGGAGTAGAAGCAGGCATAATCTACGGCTTGGTCCACATGGCAATCTCCGGCGACATCTATTATCCGGCGCAGATAATACTTGATTATCCACTTGCTTTTGGAGCGCTCGGTCTCGCAGGCGCCTTCCAGAACCATCCAATGACAGGCGTAAGCGTAGGAATCCTTGGCAGATTCCTATGCCACTTTGTTAGCGGCGTCGTCTTTTTCGGGCAGTTCGCATGGGCAGGATGGAACATCTATGCTTACTCGGCAGTTTACAACTTGAGCTATCTAGTTCCAGAATTCGCTATTGACGTGTTCATAATATACTTGTTGCTGAAAACGAACCAACTGAAAATATACATGTAAGCCTCAACAATTCCCTTTTTCTTTTTCGACCGAACCTTGTCAGAGAGTTATCCTTTCTGGCGCATTGTAAATGTTCAAGCGTTTTCCCCGCACAAATCCAGCCAACGTCAAATCAGCCGCTATAGCCATGGCAACTCCAGAATCCAACGCGGCACCCAAAGAAGCCACAATCGGCAAACCCACCTTCGACGCTTTGAAGACGATGTCGCCTGATAACCGCCCAGTCGAAGTCAGAAAGCACTCGCCGAAGCGGGTTTGCTTAAGCGCAGCCATGCCGATTACCTTGTCGACAGCGTTGTGTCTGCCCACATCCTCAGCCAAAGCCACAAGAGAACCGTCAGCAGTGTAGATGGCGGCAGCGTGCACTCCGCCCGTCTGCTTGAAGACTTCCGCTTTGAAGTTCAGTTGGTTGACGGAGTTGAAGACCACTTCGGCTTTAACCGTCAAATTCGAGGTTACTTTTGCGGGTTTTCGCTGGTACTGGTAAATGGATTGTTCACCGCAGGCGGAGGTGACAACGCGCTGGTGAAGCCGCGACAGGCTCAACCGCTCGTCAACGTTCACTTCGGCTTTCAGCTTCACATTGCAAGAGCCTTCGGTTTCTTTCAGTTTCACTTCCTCGATTTCCGCGGTTGACTTCAGGATGCCTTCTGAAAGCAGGTGCCCAACCGCCATCTCCTCCAAGTTTGACGGTGAACACAGAATCGTTGCCCAGTAGGTCGTGTTTACAAACAGGTGAAGCGGTTTCTCTTCAGCCACGTAATCAACTACTTTCTTCGCGGTTTTCGCGGAGAGATCGTACTTTTCTATTTCCACTTTGCGCATGGCAGGTCACATTTACCTTTTTAGCTCGGAAAGGATAAAGGTTACAATCTCTTCGGCCACATTGACTTTCGTGACCATCTGCAAGCCCTTCCAACCAGGCTGACTGTTCACATCCACTATCACCGGACCTTTCGGACCCTCAAGAATGTCGACTCCCGCGAGTTTGCAACCAATCACTTTGGAGGACTTGACAGCTAACTCCTCAAGGTCTGGCGTAAGCTCTATCGGGGTTGGTTTGGCGCCTTGGCTGAAGTTCGTCTTCCAACTTTCTGAGACGCGCCGCATCGCCGCTACCACACGGTCGTCAACGACGAACGCGCGGATGTCAGAGTATCCGTGAGGCACGAACTCTTGGATGTAGATTACGCCGTGATGGAAGGTTATGGCTTTGAAAACGGTGTTCGCGATTTCCACATCTACAAGCCGAGTTGCGCCTATGCCTCTGGAGCCGAAAAGCGGCTTAACCACCACGTCTCCGCCTAACTCCGCGAAAGCCTTGAGCGCTTCAGTCACGCTTTCCGTTGCCACCGTGCGGGGCACAGGTACGCCGCTGTCCTCCAGAATCGCAAGGATGTCATACTTGTCGACGCAATGCTCAATCGCTTCGGCTGGGTTTATGACGAGGAAACCTTGACGTTCAAGCTTGTAGAGCATGTCCATTCTGAAAACCAGCTCTTCGAGTGAACCGCGGCCGATGGGGCGGATTACGAGGGCATCTAGCTCATCCAGCAGGCTTGTGCCGTTGACTTTGAAGTAGGGTTTCTGCCCGAGCTGCGCGACCAGTTTCGGAAACGTGAAGCACTCGTATGAGATGCCGCGTTTGGTCAGCGCTTCTCTAAGCTGGGTGCTGCTCCAAGCTTCCATGTTTCTGGTTGCGATTCCAATTTTCAACGTGACCCTATCCTTACCGTTTACTCTGAAAAAATGCTAATAGATTACGCTCTTAAAGCTTCCGTGAGAGAGAAGCCTGGGACGCTGGTTGAAAGTATCTTACATTAAGAGAAGTGCATGAACACAGAAAAAGCATAGTATTTGCCGCCTATTAGGCGCCTAATACTGGATGTATGCAGAAACCTATAGGGGGTCTATCGGCGCAGTGCTTCACTCCAAAACATGTTAAAAAACGTGAAGGGATGGCCGAGCCCAGCAATATTCTTTTAAACCGCTAACCCTTTAGGCTGTCCTATGCACGAATGGGCTTTAGCCGAATCAGTAATCACAGCCGCGCAGCAAATCGCGGAAAAAGAAAAACTCCGAGAAATAAAAGAAGTAACCATCAAAATCGGCGAACTGCAGCAAGTAGAAAAGGACATACTCCGCTTCGCGCTCTCACAGCTCAAGCCAGCAAGCTTCAAAAACGCAACGTTCCACATTTCAAAAGCGAAGACCAAACTCAAGTGCCGAGTCTGCGAAAACACCTGGCTCTTCAGCAAAACCAAGCTAAGCGAGGACACCGCAGAAGCCATACACTTCGTTCCTGAGGTGGCACACGCCTACATAAGGTGCCCAAAATGCGGCAGTCCAGACTTTGAAATAGCAGAAGGCCGAGGAGTCTGGCTTGAAAACATAAAAGGAGTCCGATAAACGCTATGGACCCGCGGTATACCGTGATAAATAAGCGATTAAAGCGGATAAGCCGAATTATCGCCGTTTCAAGCGGGAAAGGCGGCGTAGGCAAAAGCCTCGTGGCAACCACACTTGCACTAACGCTTTCGCGAAGAGGCTGCAAAGTTGGTCTTTTCGACTTGGACTTCACAAGCCCTTCAACTCACCTGATTATGGGCGTCAAAAATCTCCAGCCAAAAGAGGAGAAAGGCATAGTCCCACCAGTCACAAAAGGCCTGGCGTACATGTCGCTGATTCACTTTTCCGGCGACCAAGCCGCGCCGCTACGAGGAGCAGATATCTCGAACGCTTTAATCGAGTTGCTTTCGGTTACGCAATGGGGCGAACTGGATTTTCTCGTCATAGACATGCCACCAGGCATAAGCGATGCAGTGCTTGACCTGATACGGCTGGTGAAGCGCATAGAGTTCCTGATAGTGACCACGCCTTCGCTGTTGGCTTTTGAAACCGTGAAGAAACAGGTTCGCTTACTGCAAGATTTGAAGGTTCCAATAATTGGCGTCGTGGAAAACATGAAAATGAATAGCGCAAAAAACATCGCTCAAGAGACAGAAAAACTTGGCACCAAGTATCTGGCAGATATCCCTTTTGACGCTAAAGTGGAAGAGGCTATTGGAGACGTAACAAAACTTCTCGATACCACGCTTGCTCAAAGAATCAGAGCGGTAGCTGCAAACGTCATTAAAGAATAAAAAAGAGGATGCACGCGTTTACTTCGATGGCTTGTTCCGTTTTGCAACAGCGCGACTCGTCGGCACAGAAAGAGGTCGTGTAACTTGCATCCGCTGCTCTCTCATAAGATTCTCCCCGTTGTTGGCTTTGCACAGTTCTCTCATGTACCAGCCTCTGTCACGGTAATAATGTAATCCCACGCCTATTCCTGAAAAAATCAACAAAAGACCTGTCAGAAGCAACGCCATTTCCAGAAACAGCAGTTGGGTGGAATCCGCAATGTATGGAATAAACAGGAACCAGCTGGGTTCTCTGCCTAATCCCAGCGATGAAAGAATGCCGCCTACGAAGAACACTGAACCAGCCAGAAACATCATGTACGCTATTATCTCGTTATGTCGCGATTCTTCTGCTTTTTCGTGCAAATAGTCTTGTATCGACATCTGACTTCGAATAAAGCAATTAATTAAACATATAAGTAAGGTTTATTACGCCAAAATAAAAATTGCAAAAAAAGATTACCAATAACCAAAGAAGGAACCTGAAGTGGCACGCGCTAAAGCGGTAATAGTAGATTACATAGGCACGCTAGTAAACGCACGCTATTATGACATGGACGCTTCACAGAGAACGTTGCACAAAGCCCTAACGGACGCAGGATTCGAAATGGACCTGGCAGAGTTTCTGGAAGCCTACACGCAAGCGCATGAAAGATACCGCACCGTGCGATATGAGCAGCTGAGGGAAGTGACGAATTCGGTTTGGGTTTGCGAAGCGCTGAACAACCTCGGCTGCACCGTTAACCAGGAAGACTCGCGAATTAAAGTCGCGTTGAACGTGTTCTTCCAAAAATACGTGGAGTCTCTTGAGCTGCGACCATACGCCGAGAAGCTGCTCAGAAAAATCAAGGAACACTGCAAACTCGGTTTAGTTTCCAACTTCACTTATGCGCCCGTGATTTATGCAAGCCTCAGACAACTTGGCATAAACCACCATTTCGACACGGTTCTGGTTTCACACGAAAGCGGATGGAGAAAACCTCACACGCAAATCTTCCAAGACGCCTTAAGAAAACTGCACGCCAAGGCTGAAGAAGCGGTTTTCATCGGAGACAGCCCCCTCGAAGACATAAAAGGCGCAGAAGCCGCGGGAATGAAAACGGTTTTCGTTCCCTCCCAGTTCTTCACACTTAAAGACCTCCACGATAGCAATCAAAAACCCAGCTACGTCAGCCGAGGTCTTGATGACGTTTACAGGAATTTCTCAAAGATAATAAACGTACGCTAGTTGCGCCCACGCGCCAAGCACGCTTAGAAAAAGTAGATAAGCATGTACCAAATACCTTGAAACAAGCTATCATTCAGCCCACTGAAAATGCCACATACACCAGGAAGCCACTTGCATGGTGACAAAAAAACAGATGAAATACGTACTTGTCGTCGGGGACGGAATGGCAGACTACCCCATCCCCGAATTGGATAATCGGACTCCGCTTCAAGCAGCGTACAAGCCAAACATGGACGCCATCGCAGCCAAAGGCAGAAGTGGACTTCTCAAAACAGTACCCGACGGCATGACCCCAGGCTCAGACGTGGCAATCCTATCGGTGCTGGGCTTCGACCCTAAACGGTTTTACACGGGCAGAGGCGCCTTTGAAGCGGCAGCCAGAGGAATCCAGCTAAACGAACGCGATGTGGCGTTCAGGTGCAACGTGATAACCGAAAAAAACGGCGTCTTGGCTGATTACTCTGCGGGGCACATAACAAGCAAAGAATCCCATCAGCTTATAGCAGCCGTGAAAAAAGCTTGCGAAAAACCGGGTAAAATCGAGTTCTATTCAGGACTGGACTACCGCCACTTTCTCATCCTGAGAAACGCGCCCCTCGCGCTTCAGGTTGAGTGCACTCCACCCCACGACGCCATAGGCGCAGAAATTGAAGCGGTTCTGCCAAAAGCCAAGGCGCCCGAAGCAGAAAAAACAGCCAACTTGCTCAATGAGGCAATACGCAAATCCAAAGAGATTCTGGCGTCACATCCCGTCAACGTTGCCCGACAGAAACAGGGGAAAAACCCTGGAAACATGATTTGGCCTTGGGGCGGCGGCGAAAAACCAGCTATGCCCTCGTTCAAGGAGAAATACGGCTTGAAAGCCGCAGTCATCTCCGCCGTGGACTTGGTGAAAGGAATAGGCATCTACACGGGCATGCAGGTCATTAACGTTCCTGGCGCTACAGGCAGAGAAGACACAAACTACGAGGGCAAAGCAGACGCCGCACTAAAAGCTCTCGAAGACAACGACCTGGTTTTCGTCCACGTTGAAGCCTCAGATGAGGCAGGACACGTCAAGGATTACAAGCTGAAAGTCAAAACCATAGAAGACCTTGATAAGAGGATGCTTGGCAGAATTCTTGAAGGCTTAAAGAAGCCGTACGCAATCGCCGTCCTGCCAGACCACCCAACACCCATAAGAATTGGAACACACACGAAAGACCCCGTGCCCTTCGCCATTCAATCGCCGCGTTTGGAGGCGGATGGCGTCAAAAAATTTGACGAATTCTCCGCCAAGAAAGGCGCGTTTGGCCTGGTAGAGCAAGAAGGGGTTGTGGCACTTCTGCTTTCGTCCGCTTCAAGTGGCAGATAAAAGGATAAAGCTTGCTTCGCGTGTAGTTTTGGTGTTATGCAGAACGCAAAGCGCGACTCGGTTTTCGAATTGCTCGCCAAGCCTGTTCGCAAGGCGTTAGCTGAGCTTGGGTTTTCAGAGCCTACGCTGCCGCAGGTTATGGCTTTTCCGCCGCTGTTCGCAGGCAAAAACGTGCTTTTGGTGGCGCCCACGGGCAGCGGGAAGACCGAGGCGGTGCTGCTTCCGGTGTTCTCCAAGCTTATCCAGCAGGATAAGGAGGAGCAACGGGGCATAGCGGTGGTGTACATCACGCCGTTGCGGGCTTTGAACCGCGACATGCTAAAGCGGCTGACGTTCTGGTCGGAGCGGCTGGGCGTCTCGGTGGAGGTCAGGCACGGCGACACAGAAGCGAAAACCCGCAGGAGACAAGCGCGTTCGCCGCCGCAGCTGCTCGTCACCACGCCCGAGACGCTGCAGGCGATTCTTCCAGGCTCCCAAATGCGGAAACACCTCAGCCACGTGCAATACGTCATCGTTGACGAGGTGCATGAGCTGGCGGAAAGCAAACGTGGTGTGCAGTTAACTTTGGCGCTTGAACGGCTTTTTGAGGTCACGCAGAGGGAGTTTCAGCGCATCGGCTTATCCGCCACAGTGGGTAACCCTGAGGAGGTGGCGAAGTTCATCGCGGGAGCCGACAGGGAAATCAGCATCGTGCAGGCGGTGTTCGCCAAGAGCTACCGCTACCGCGTGGTGAGTCCGGTGCCGACGGAAAAGGATTTTGAGTTGGCTGGGAAACTGGAGACGTCGCCCGAAGCCGCCGCGCGCATACGACGGTTGGCTGAGCTGGTGGACAGCCACAGGTCAACGCTTATCTTCGTGAACAGCCGCACCATCGCCGAGATGCTGGGGCACAAGTTCAGCCAGCTCGGACGCGCGGACATCGCGGTGCACCACGGCTCCCTCAGCAAGGAAGAACGCGTGAGCATCGAAGACCAGTTCAAAGCGGGAGCGTTGAAGGCGATTATCTGCACGAGCACGCTTGAGCTGGGCATCGACATCGGCAACGTGGACATGGTTGTGCAGTACATGTCGCCGCGGCAGGTCAGCAGCCTAATTCAGCGGGTAGGCAGAAGCGGGCACAGCTTGGAGAGGCTTTCGGAAGGCGTGATAGTCACGGTTTATCCTGATGACACGTTGGAGTCGGTTGCGGCTGTGAGGAACGCGGTGGCTAACCGCATCGAGCCCGTGCTTATTCATGAGAACGCTTTGGACGTGTTGGCGCATCAGATTGCGGGAGTCCTCATGGACCGAAAAGCCATCACGGTGGCGGAGCTTGCTGCCATAGTGCACCGCGCTTACCCGTACCGCAAACTGACCCGCAAACAGCTGTTGGACGTGATAGACTTTTTAGACAGCCTCAACAAACTACGCATAGAAGGAACGCTTTTGAGGAAAACAGGCAGAACGCGCGAATACTACTACGGCAACCTCAGCATGATACCCGACGAGAGGCGCTATCCAGTCATAAACGTGCTCAGCGACAGGCGCATCGGCACCTTAGGCGACGAGTTCATGGCGCTTGACGCACGAATCGGCTTGCACTTCATCATGCGCGGCAAGGTTTGGCGCATCGTCCAAATCGAAGAGGAAACAGGAACCGTGCACGTGGTTCCAGCCGAAGACCCTTTCGCCGCAATTCCCGGTTGGGACGGAGAAATCCTGCCCGTGCCCTTCGAGCTGGCGCAGCAAACAGGGGTTGTCAGAGAGAAAATCGGCGAGCTGCTCAAGAAAAACAAGAGCGCAGAGCAGGTGGCTGAAGAGTTAGCGGCTGAGCTCAAGACTGACAAGGCTACGCTGCTGGAGACGGTGAAAGAGATTGATGAGCACTTGAAAGAGGGTGCGCCTTTGCCCACTGAGAACCGCATAGTCATTGAAGCGTTCGACAGGTACCTTGTGGTTCACGCGTGCTTCGGAGAAATCGTTAACAAGACTTTGGCTGGAATCTTCGACTCAGTCCTCTCGGAGGGAGAAGTCATCACGGGCTGGTGGGCAGACGGCTACCGCACTCTGGTTGAAACCCCTAGAAAGCTGATGACGCGAGAAGTCGCGGAACTGCCACGCGTACTTTTTGGGTTGTCGGATGAGGAGGTTGACGCTGCGTTTGGGAAGTACGTTAAAGCTAAGTTTCCTTTTGCTTACAAGATGAAGTTTGTGGCTGAAAGGTTTGGCGCGTTGGCGCGTGGAAAAACCATGAGTTACGAGCGGCAAGCCAAGCTGAAAGCCGCTTTTGGGGACACGCCGATTTACGATGAGACGTTGCGCGAGGCGATGCTTGAGAAAGCCGACTTAGCTAAGGTCAAGCAGATAATGCGCGGGGTCAAGCAGGGAAAGATGGCGGTCAGTACGCTGGTTAGGCAAGAGAAGCCGACTCCTTTGGCGTATCACATTTTGGCGCAGTACGCGGACATTTCCGAGCTGATGGCTCCTGAACGCGTGATACTCAGCAACATCGACAAGATGAAGATGGCGATTGAAGCCCGAACAGCCATGCTGCTGTGCATTAACTGCGGCGAATGGACAACCCAAGTTAAAGTCAAAAATCTGCCTGAGAAGCCAAAATGCGAAAAGTGCGGTTCAAACCTGTTGACGCTGCTGTATCACGGTCAGGACGCGAATCGCCTGAAGGGTTACCTGCGGAAACGGCGTGAAGGCAAAGCACTTTTGGATGAGGAGGTTAAGGAGCTGTCGCAAGCAAGGCGCAAGGCGGATTTGGTTCTCAGCTACGGGAAACAAGCGGTGCAAGCGTTAGAAGTGAAAGGCGTGGGACCTGAAACCGCGTCACGCATTCTGGGCAAGATGCACCCGAAAGAGGACGAATTTTACTTGGACCTGCTTAAGGCAAAAATCCAGTTTTTACGCACAAGAGAATTCTGGAACGACTGAGCACCTCGGCGTTAACGCTTAACTTTATAGTGTTTGCCCGTTTAACATGCACTGAATGTGAGGGTAAATGGCGCGAAAGGAACCGCAGAACGCGTTGAAGCGTTCGTTGAGTTTGCTGGATGCTACAGCGATAAGCGTGGGTGCCATAATCGGTGGCGGCATTTTCGTGGTAACAGGCATCGTAGCAGGCTTGGCGGGTTCAGCCTTAGTGATTTCCATGATTCTCGCGGCGGCAATCGCGTTTTTCACCGCACTTAGTTATGCGGAACTGGCGGCTTGGCAGCCTGTGGAAGGAAGCGTGTACGAGTATGCGCGTCAGGTTATTTCGCCTTTTTCAGGTTTTTTGGCGGGGTGGATGTGGATGGTTTCCAACACTTTCACGGGAGCGGCTGTTTCTCTCGGATTCGCGTATTACTTGACGGCTTCGTTTCCAGATTTGCCGGCTAACGTGGTGGCTGCGGTTTTGTGCTTAGTGTTTACGGCGTTGAATTTTTTTGGTGCGCGGGAGTCTGCTCGTTTAAACACGGTTCTTGTGGTTGCGAAGCTGTTGATTCTAGTGTTTTTTGTGGTTTTTGGGGCGGTGAACGCTGATGTTGCGAATTTTGTGCCTTTTGAGCCGTTTAACGCTGGGGTGCTGTATGGCGCTTACTTCATTTTCTTTGCGTACACGGGCTTCGCAAGAGCAGCGGTTGTGGCGGAGGAGGTTAAAGACGCGAAACGTAACGTGCCGAGGGCTTTGTTGTTGTCGCTTGCGGTTTCCACGGTAATTTACGTGTTGGTTGGGATAGTTGCTGTGGGGCTTGTGGGGTCATCTGGGCTTGCGGGTTCAAACTCGCCTTTGGCGGAAGCTATAAGCGCTACTGGAAGTCCGCTTGCGGTGCAGGTTGTAGCGTTTGAACCCGCAAGCCCAGATGAC
>CAZJBY010000004.1:0-90549 GCA_964544495.1 uncultured Candidatus Bathyarchaeia archaeon | reverse complement strand
GGTTCTTGGACTCATTGCGTCAAGCATTAATGGAGCTTCGCTGTGTTTGGCCACGAAATCAATGTATTTTTCGAAAGCTGTGTCTGTGGTTCCAACTATGTCAAAAGCAAAAGGAACACCCGTTAAATCGCTTAAGGTGTCCATTTTGTTGATTAGGTTTTCAGCTTGTTCAGCGTCAAATATTCCTTGATTTGCGTCTTTCACCATTTTCTGGCCTAGCCAAAAAATTGAGCCTATCAGAAAAGTAGGTAGCTCTCCAGGCTGACCGCCTACTTTCACTTTCCCTACGTCGTAGATATTTTGTGGCGTATTGAATTTGTGCATGTTGCCTCATCTGGATTGTAGTTTTTACTTCTTTCCTGCCATTGCTTTCTTGGCGATTTCTACGCCTTCTTCTTTGTTCTTGCCGAAGATCGCTCCGATCGCTTCCGCGTCTTCCTTTTTGACCGCAGCACCGCCCATGATGATTATCAACTTTTCCTTAAGTCCGCCTGCTTTCAGCGCCTCGTCGAGTTTTGCAATGTTGTTCTTTGCAGGCACCGTGTTAACGGAAATCGCTAGTATGTCAGCATTAGACTCTTTCACTTTATCCGCGAAAACTTGCGGGGCAACGCTTTTGCCTGCGTCAACGGTTTTGAATCCAGCTCTCTTCAGTGCTCTCCTAACTGCTTCTTTAGCTGTGTCGTGCATGTCGGGTTCAATGTTGCCTATAACAACTGTGCCGATTGGGTTCTCTGGTTCTGGAGGCTCTTTCTCCATCATAGATTTAAGCCATGACATTTAACATTACTTCCCTTTAGTTTTTTTATACTCTCGCTTTTATATCCGAATTCCATATTTAAACTTTGACTCCGCTACTCTACTATTCGCTCAAGAAGCAAAAAACATGCTTGGGAGGACAAAATGTTCAAAACAAAAAACAAGTATCTCTTACTGTTCCTTGTTTTGGCATTTGCATTCGTATACCGCATGTTGCTCATGCTCTGGGCAACTTACCCGCCAGGAGCCGACATCGGTTTACACGAGAGCGTAATTGATTCAATCACCGGGTCGGGCAACACAGATTTCATGTGGAACAATTATCAGATGGGTGGTGGTCTCTCTCTAACTTTTCCAGGATACCACATATTCGTCTCGTACATAATATTCATGACTGGAGTACCTGATTATCTGGCTCACTCCTTGGTTGCCGCGTTTTTTTCTTCGTTTATTGTTTTATGCGCGTTCTTGATAGGGCGAAGGGTTTGGGGAGAATCAGCTGGCTTCATCGTTGCGTTTTTAGTGGCGATTTCGCGGTTTGACATAGAGATGCTGATGTGGGGTGGTTACCCCAACGTAGTAACGTTGATGCTGATTCCCGTGATTTTTTATCTTTACCTGGAAAGCGACAGATTCTCTACGGTTCCCTTCCTTGCTACTGCAACGCTTTTAGCTGGAGCCATATTCCTAACTCACTCCCTCAGTGCAGTCATGTTCGTAGCCATAACATTTTCCACTGTAATTATAGCGGCGATTTTTTCCAAAAGACTCGACGTATCGAAAAAGCATCTTCTCACTTGGCTTGTGCCAATTTTCCTCGGAGCGCTGATAGTTTCTCCGTTTTTAGCAGAAGCTGCGCCTGCATATTTAGGTGCAAACTCAGAAACATTCACGGGCGGCGTATCAGATATTCAGCAAGCAATCCTCTCAACTAGGGTGCTTCCTCTGGGATGGGTAATACCGCTTTTCGGTTGCGTGATTTTCTTCTTTTTTTTCTCCAAAAAGTACCGAGGCCGCTTTCTCACTGTTCAAGGGTTACTTCTCACCTTATGGGTTCTGGTCCCCATGGTCTTTACTCAAGCATTTCTAGTGGGACTTTACACCGATTATAACCGGTTTTTGTACTTCGTCCTCTTGCCAGTATTAATGCTAATCGCGCTTGGGATTGATCACACAGCAGGTTTCTTCGCACATATAGCAGACACATACCGGTCTTTGACAAAGAAAGCAGCCCAAACCAAAAAAAGGATAAACAAAATAAGCTCCAGACTTTCACCGCATCTGTCTCGTAAAAACATATACGGCGTCTTTACTCTGAGCTTCTTGCTTTTTTCGTTTTTGGCTGTGCCCATTTTCCTGACGCCCTCTCAAGGCGTGACCATACAAAGTTTTTACCAAACCATGACCGACCCCCTGTATGAGGCAATCCAATGGGCTCGACAAAACACTCCCGTAGGCTCAGTTTTTGTTTCTGATGCCCTCTACGGATGGTGGTTTTCAGGTTTCGCAGAGCGACCCACCTTAAGCGCTGTTGACCCTGAATTTTTGGCGCTTGCCCGCGAGTTTGAACCCGCCAAGGTTGCCAAAAGCCTGCTTGACACAGATTACCTTGTAGATAACGGTTTGATTCAGGTCAGAGAGGACGGCGGCTACATCGGAAGGCATAACCCCATGTTTCTGGCTAAACTTAACTGGACCTATTTCCCTTACCCCTTCGTGAACTTTGACAACAGCAAAACGAAAATCCAATACCGAATAGGCGACAGCGTGCAATCTGCATATTTGAACCAGCTTCCTGTAAAAGAAATGCGAATGGAAAATGACACGGAACAAGCCACAATCGTTGTTACGAAAGGCAATGACTTCTTCAACTACACCCAGTTAACGACAGTTTACAAGGGAGCACGGTTTGCTAACATGTCTATAACGTTAGAAAGCACAGTTGATGTCTCCATAGATTGGATCCAGTTCCTTGTGGACAGCAAGGGCCAAGTGATACAAATGCAAAATGAAACAGTTGGTTTACTGGAGGAAAACACGAAAGTTTTTGGTCAATTAATTTTCAACAAGAAACAACCAGAAGTAAAAATTGTTAATGAAGTGTACCCTTGCATCTTAGAACTGGTTTACAACCTGCAGGGCAAATCGAAAGGGGACATCCAGCTTTCAGTGAGCGCTTATTCAGTTACAGATAATCCAAGAATTTACCAAGACCCAGCAATCAAAGCAGATTACTTCAACAAAATCATAACCGACAACCTCAACTCATTTCAATCAAGGGTCTCCGATGCGCCCCTCGACGTCTTCGACTACCATAAAGCAATCAGCGATTGGAACATATCCTACATCGCCTTACGCGAAACTGATGTAATCCCAAAATTTGCAGACGACCCCGCCTTTAGTTTGGTGTTTATTAATGATGACGTAGCCATATTTATTGTGAAGAGAAGCGTCAATCAACTTGGGGAAAACTATCTCGATGCAGCTACTTGAAAGAGAGAAAATCTTTGACACCGTCTTTTTGATCGTTTTTTCGGCATTAATTTTAGTCCTATTTTTTGCTCTCTTGTCAATGAACGGTCTTGTTTTAGGAAATGACCCCGCCGTCCACATAGAACGCACCAACCTATTCTTAAAAACTGGAAAAATACCGCTGGTTGAAATCGCGTTTTACCCCCCGCTCTACCACATCATGCTTGCCACTTTCATGGCGTTCACGGGAATAAGCGGTATCGAACAGACAATTTTCCTGATTAAATCCCTAACCGCAGTCATCAACTGGCTGATAATCCTGTCCGTTTATTTGTTTGGAACCAAGTTCTTCGGCAAAAAAACCGGTTTTCTCGCAGCCGTTCTGATGTTGTTTCTTTTCCCATTATACGAAATCAACTTTTGGGGAGGCTACCCAACTTTGCTCAGTTTATCATTAATGGTGTTACTTTTTCTGTACCTGTCTATCGAAAAAAAGGAGTTTGTTCATAATCTTTTGATTTTCTTATTCGCCTTTTCTGTGGTCTTGTCCCATCAGCTTACCGCGTTCATATCTTTTCTGATTATAGCGCCTTTTGTTCTTTATGCGGCTGTGAGGTTTAGAAGCCGTTCTTCAAAAGCATGGATAGCAGCGATTTTCGGAGGATTACTGGCGTTCTTCCTGTATTATTCTCAGACTATAATTCCGCACATCAACGACATCCTGGTACTTCACATCTTCGCTGATCTCAGATCAATGCTTTACCAGGTTCCATCCGTTACCTTCCAATCCTTCGTTATCAACTTTGGTTTCACGCTCTTCTTCGCATTCATCGGAGTTTTCTTAGCTTTCAGATACAGAGCAAAAAAGAAATCAAATTTCTATCTGCTTCTATTGCTGAGCTTTTTGATTCCCCTGCTGCTTTCACAATCCTACCTTTTTGGCTTATATCTTCCATATCAACGATTTATTTACTATCTGTTGCCTTCTCTCGCGATTTTCGCAGCCGTGTGCCTCTCATACATCGTTAATCTCGTCGTTTCGTTTTACCATAGCCACGCAATACGTCACAGAAGGCTTAACCTGAAAATGGCCGCCGTTTGCGTCATTATCCTCCTATCTGCGATGTTTGTCTTCCGTTTCGGAGTTGTCCGCGAAAAAATACTGGAGAGCAGTGCGTACTACTCCACTTCAGACATCAAAGCATACGATGCTGGTGTGTGGCTTAAAACTAACTATCCCGAAGCGGGAACAGTGGTTGTCACCGAGACTCCTGGGTCCTGGTTTGCATTATATTCCGATAAGCCAACAATAGCCGCTATCGATACGGCTTCGGGACGAAATGACACGGCGGAGACTGTGCTGGATTTGGCTTATGAAATCGAAAATCCGATTTCTCTAGTCAGAGCCTACGACGCTAAGGGAGCCATTTCTGAAGAAAACTACGTTTCCCTGAATTATCTTTGGAAAAGGGTTTCGTATTCATCGGGAGACGGAAACTTCATCTCGTATCGAGCAAATGGCGTTTACAGGGAAGAAATTCCCCTCTCTAATTTCACCAGAGAAGTCTCCTTTGAAGATCAGGGTTCACCTAAGAAGCTGACGATTCGCTACTTCAACAACGAGATAGCTATTGCTCAAACTATCCTTGTTCAGAATGACAGCTACCCGGTAAATGTTACGTGGTCTCTTTCTCCCGTAGAAAGCCAAGTTAGCGATGTTTCGTTGTACGTGAGCAATTTCTTTGACCTTTTCTTCAAGTTCCAAGAAGCTTATGTCCCAGGATTGCTGGACTGGCAGAATCCCTGGAGCAATCCTTCATACTCTCAGGGAAACGATTGGGCAGTTGTTAATTTCTCTCGTTCAACCTTAACAGAGGAGAGTTACCTTGGCTTCTATGATGAGAACGAAGAAGTCGTTTTCGCGGTGAACTTCCAAAATTTGCCTGACTGGGGCAATGTTGGCGTTTTAGGAAACATGCAGATAGACGCAGTGAGGTTCCAATACAACTTTGACAATATCAGTGCCGACCAACCAGCCTCTTTCACTTACCAAGTTCTCACATTTTCAAAGAGCAGCTACACAGAAATACAACAGCCAAGAGAGCTGAAAAGCCTGTTTGAATCCAAACGCTCGATACCATTTGAAGTCAAAACCCGAGACTATCATGACTTGATAAACGAAAGAAACATCAAATTCATTGTGTATGATAAAAACGAGCTTGGCCCTAAAATTATCAGCTGTAAACTCTTGGAAATGGTCTACTCAAATGACAGATATGTAATTTTCAAAATTAAGAATAACCCCTAAGATAGCGGTTTTCCTGAAAGGTGCTATATGTTCTCTGACACAAAGTAAAGAATAGAAAGTGGATAGCTTGTTTTATTCTTCTCGGAGTACTTTTGGTATGTAAGCGCATGCTGGGTCGCTTTCGAACAAGTCACCCGTATAATATTCGGCTCGTGTCCTGCAGCCCCCGCAGATCTCGCGGTACTCGCACACACCGCACTTACCCTTAATGTTACTCTTATCACGCAACTTCAAGTGCAAATCAGAATGCTGAAGTTCGTTCCATGTTTCGGGCAATCCTTTTTCTTTCACGTTTCCCAGTCTGTACCCTTCGTGGAAGCCGCATGATCTATAGTCGCCGTTTTCAGTGACGCTTATGTAGTTTCCGCCGATTGTGCATTTTCCGAGAAAGCCGTTCTGGAACCAGTCCCAGAAGTCAACCGGATTCCTCTGCCTCACGATTCTGGCGTAGAATGGCGAGTAAACGTTAATCTTGACTTTATTCGCCAGCTTTACTTGTAAGTCATAAATTTCGTGGAACGCTTTTTCGTATTCATCTGGCGAAGGCGCCAAATCAGGCATGTTTGAGCCGGCGCGCCCCACTGGTACAAGGTTATGGTAAACAACCATCCTTGCTTTGTATTCTTCTCCTAAAGCCGCTGGGTGAGCCATGTCGTTTATGTTGTATTTGGTCATGGTTGTGACTATGCAGTCTAGGATCCCGTTTTCCGACAGCTTCTTCATCGCGTAAAGCGCCTTATCGTAGCTGCCTTGCCGTCGGATAATATCGTTTGATTCCCTGGTGCCGTCAACGCTGACTGCCGTGTGCACCTCATATTTCGCGAGTTTGTCCAGTTTTTCTTGGTCGAAGACGAAGCCACTTGTGATTAGGCTGACTTCCATGCCGTACTCTTTTTCAGCGTAAGCTATGATGTCAAAAATGTCCTTTCTCACGAGCGGTTCTCCGCCGCTTATTCCAAACCACGGCGAACCAAACTTGTGAATTTCATCAACCATTTTGTAAGCGGCTTTTGTATCTATTTCAAAATCCTTGGCGTATTCGGGAGTATAGCTGCAATATAAGCAGTTACCCACGCACCTTCTGGTACACCGCCAAGTCACCATGTATAATGGCGCTTTTTTTGAGGCCATCAAGCTCACAGCAACTTTAGATAAATTCTTTGCGATATAAGAGTTACTATTAAAACTCCGTTTTCTTTACGGCTGATTAAGAGAACATAAAAGCGAACGAGTTACATGAACCGTTCCTTTTGGGCAAATTTTAACAAAATCAATTCAACTCATGTCTCTTTTTTATTATTGTCGCTTCACATTTGCTTTGAGAAAATCTTATAAACGTTTCAACATTTAAGTGAGAACAGCTTTAATCGAGGAGAGTGTGCGGAAGAATGTCTAAAGTAAAAGAATACTCAGGGATGACTAAAGATAAACTGATGATTTACACTTTCGGTGCTCTTGTTATACTTGCCGCTATATCAGTTCTATCCTTCGGCATAGACTCAATCATAATTTCTGTAATCGCTGTTTTGGTTGCTGTGGGTATCGACTATCTGATTTCCAAAGTAGCCTCAGACAGCCAATTGAACACGACGTCAGCAGCGGTCTTTGGCTTAATCGTTGCGCTTTCATACTCTTTAGGAACACCTCTTGTTGCCACCGAAGAAATACCTATACTAAGCGGATACGGACAATATCTCTTTCCAGCAGTAATATCCGCCGTCGGACTGGTCTTGTTCAAGAAAATTCAAGGAATGAGCGGGCGGAAATACGTAAATCCCGCCGCGGCAGCAAAACTGCTTGTTCTTGTATTTTTACTTGTTCCAGCGTTAATGCCAGTCGACCATACGATGCTTTCACTGACTAGCTCTACATCTCTAGGGCAGCCTGACTATTTCGGTTTCAACGTGCTATCATGCTACTCCAACAGGTCTGACTTGCTGACTGCTGATTTCACTCCGGCTTTCAACTTTAACGATGTACTTTACACTATGACTGTGCTGAAGGATCACGGTTGGGTAGGCGGTGTCTCAAGCATCGCTGTCATCGCAGTGGGCATAGCTTTCTTTTTGCTCTGCCGAAGATACATTAAATGGAGAATAACTGTAACATATCTGGTAGCCACTACGTTGTTTGCTTTAGCGCTAGGCTACTATTACGGTGGAGACCCACTGCTGAGAGTTATTTTCCACCTCTTCATGGGCAGTTCAATTTTCCTAGCGTTCTTCATGGCAACAGATCCAGCAACTACACCGCTGACGCAGTCGGGACAACTAATTTTCGGTGCAGGCTTAGCCATAATAACAATACTCATTCAAACATACACGGGTTTCCTAGGCGGTTCGATTCTTGCATTAATTATAATGAACGTGACTTCGCCATGGCTGGACAAAGTAGGGAAAATGCGCCCAATAGCGGAGAAAAAGGAGCCGAAACTTCCGAAAGCCAAGCAGTTCGCAACCGTCAAAACCACCGATTGCATCAGATGCGGTGCGTGCATGCGAGTGTGCTGCCACCATCTAAGCCCAATCTTGATCAAACAGGCATTTGACAAAAGCAACGTGGAACAACTGAAGAAGCTTCAAGTAAACCTCTGTGATGGCTGTGGTCACTGTAGTTTCGTCTGCCCTGCGAGAATTGACTTACGAAGCAGTGTACTCAGATCAAAAGCCCTGATACGTGAAAAATAGAAGCTCACCCTTAACCTCCTACTTTTCTCTTTTTTCAAAATTTTTCAATCACTTAGCTTTGCGGTCAATTCTGCAATTTTTGCCGTAACGCTGGGCGAATACGTTTTTCGGCATTAAATTTATTAACATGCCTAAACGTAATAGAGAAAAGGTGACAAACAATGTCAACAGAACCGTTCAAGCTGAAAGACATCCTCTACGGCCTAGTCATACCCATCCTCGTTGCCATCATAATAATGCTCTTCCCAGTCCTAATCGGACCAGCGGCAGTTGGCGCATTTGGAGCGGATTCACCCATCCCACAGATACTCACACACGGCTTTGCAGTAATGGTACTATTTGCAATTCCAATAATCTTAGGCTTAATCTGGAATAAATGGGCTGGCGGAGCTGCAGGCTTTCTACTGGGAACACTATACTACCTTGCATTCGGCGGCTACAGCATTTTCTTCAGCATAATAAATTACGACTACACAGCGAATTTATACGCTGACCCAAGCTTCCTCGGAAACTACATCCTAGGCGGAATTCTGATAGGATACATCGCAGGAGCATTAAACAACAAATCATACAACTTCAAACGAATGATAGGCGCAGGCATGACCGCAGCAGTAACAGTTGGAGTAATGCAATTCGTACTTAATTATACAGTCTCATTCGGAGCTTACATGACTCAAAATGATCCGCTGTACGCATTCTTCATCACAATGTTACCACTGGTAATTCTGGGAATAATAGGGCCGGTAATTGCCAAAGTAATGATGTGGTACGGAATGATGCCGGGCGGTTACTCCTCGTAAAATCACCCTTTTCTTTTTTTGCTTTTCAACAATAAAATATCCTATTAAAAACAGCCTTACCTTATTCAGCATTATGTCTTTATTTAAGACCACAGCTCTCGCAGAGCCAAAAAATGCTTTACTTGTTTGAAGCAAGGTTCTCAGGAGCAAATTCCCATGCGATGTTTCCTTTCCACACGTCGCCGAGTTTCGTTATCCTGATCGCTTTGTCATCAATCTCGATTAGCCCTTTTTCCTTCAATCTCTGAAGCTGCTGCGGAAAAACATCTTCAGGCAGTTTCCCGAATCTCTGCTTAAATTCTACTTTGTCCACTGGAAGCCGCAAGTAAAGTCGCGTCATAGTCCTTCTCATCATGTCTTCATCTGTGGATTCTGAAAGCCTCTTTATCGGCAGTTTCCCAGAGTCAACGGTCGCCATATACGCGTTTACATCTTCAATATTGGAATACGAGAATTTCTGTAGATATCCCATGAAGCATCCTGCGCCTGTGGTTAATATGCCACCCCACGGCCAACCGTTCAAGCAGTTTTCCCTGAAGTGCCACTCCACTCGGCTGAAGCGGTCGTGACCCACTGCTTTGTATCCTGCTTCAGTTAACAGTTTATATGCAGTTAGGTACTGCTGTTTCTCGTTTTCCGCGTTTCCCTGCGGAGGAGACACTCCTCTTTCGATCATTTTTTCAAGCGGAGTGCCTGGATCCACGTGTAATGAATAAGTGTCAATCTCTACGTCTAGCTCTATGGCTTTTTTCAGCGTGTTTATCCAGCTTTCCATTGTTTGGCCTGGAAGATTGTACATTAGGTCCACGCACACGCACAAACCGAGTTTCTTGGCGCGTCTGATTGCTTTTTCCACGTTTTCCGCTGTGTCAGGCAAGCACAGCATTTTCCTGAGCTTATCATCAAAGGTTTGAGCACCCATGTCCATCTGGTACACGCCATAGGCTGCGAGCTTGTCGATTTTGTTTAGCGCCAGCGTTTTCGAGGAACCCGTGACTTTAATGAAGTATTCCTTGTTGACATTGAATCTTTCTTTGCAGAAGTCGATAAGGTCGATCATTTGTTCAGCGGAAAGTACGCTCGGTGTTCCGCCTCCTAGCACTATTTCGTCGAACACGCTTGTCTTCACGTACCGTGTTTTAGCGTACATGTCGAGTTCTTTCTTCAGTGTGGCCATGTACCGTTCTATAGGCACTTTAGCGGTTGGGGTGGTTGGAAAATAGCAGAAGGCACATCTGGAGTCGCAGATGGATATCCATGGCTGTAGCTCCATAAGTCTGCCTGAAGTGTTCTCGGTTGACAGGAAATCCATGAAGGACTTGTACGTTTCAGGCTCTATGTCTGGGTAGTCCCTGTATGTGTAGGGCGGCCAAGTTTCTCTTGAACCGTAGACCTCTGCCGTATTCTGGGAGGGTGAGTTTTTCATAGCCGTTGTCCTCAGCTTTAATTTTAAAAAATGTTTGATAGGATAATAAGGTTTCGTTGGATAGCGTTGTTTTACTAGCTCCTGTCTCACAGCAGTATTCGATAGCTTTTTCGCTTCCGCTTCTAAAAAACCGATTTGACCCGCCATATCAGATGGTTTACCGCAAGACGGGTCATCATCTGGCTGTAAAAGTTGCCTTTGATGCTTCCCTTTACGAATTGCCGAAACGCGTAGCGCGGGGAGTAGAAGCTGTTATAGAAGTCTTTTCTGATTTTGCTAAGTTCTTCCGCTGGAAGATTGGGGTTTTCAACAACCGGGTTCATCGTGTCATACAGGCTCCAGTCGTTGGATATTTTCCAGCCACTGCTCTCCACTATGGAGCGAAGTTTCGTGCCTGGATAGGGCGTTGCAATGCACAAGTAAGCGTCGTCAGGCTCCATTCTCCTGAGAAGGTCGATTGTTTGGTTAACTGTTTCTTTTGTTTCGCCTGGATAAGCGATTATGGCGGAGACCGCGACGAAAAGTCCTTCGTCCTTTGCCCACTTTATTGCTTTTTCGTTTTGCTCAACAGACGTTTTCTTTCCTACAGCGTCTAAAATTCTTTGGCAGCCCGATTCGACGCCGAAGGAGACTTCATTGCAGTTTGCTTTTTTCATCAAGGCCAATACTTCTTTGTTGACGTGGTCGACCCGAGTTTGGCATCCCCAGGGCAATCCGATTTTTCTGTCTATGATTTCGTTACAGATTGTGATGAGTCTTTTTCTGTCAAGCGTTAAGGCATCATCGTAAAAAGATATGCCGTTAGCGCCGTGTGTGTCTCTGAGCCATTCGAGTTCGTCTACTATGTTTTTTGGGCTTCTTGCCCTGAATTGTTTCCCAAAGATTCGGGAGGTTACGCAGAAGGAGCATTGGTAAGGACATCCTCTGCTTGTTATTATTGGGAGGAACATTTTCCCGTACATTCTGTACTTCTCTAAGGGAAAGAATTTGTATTCTGGCTGTGGCATGCTGTCGAGGTCTTCGATGAATGGTCGGTCAGGCGTTCGGATTATTTTTCCGTTCTTTTTGAATGTTAATCCGTTGATGTTTTGGGTGGCGTTTGGGTTTGAAGCGTTTTGTGCGAGTTCCAGGAGGGTTTGTTCGCCTTCGCCTCTAACCACTATATCCACTGCTTCTTCCTCGCTGAGGATTTCTTTGTCCATAAACGTGGCGTGTGGACCACCCAAAATTACTTTGGCGTCTGGGCATGCTTCTTTTGCTGCTTGGGCTGATTGGAGGGCTGAGGGGGTTGTGGGTGTTGTGGAGGTGATGCCTATTAGCGTGGGGTTGAAGGAGGCGAGTTCGGTTTTTAAGGCTTCATGATCCATTTTGCAGGCTGGGCAGTCGATTATTTTCACTTCTTGGCCGTCTTTTTCCAGAACGGCTGCTAAGTAGGCTAATCCCAGTGGAATGAGAAGTGGGTGGTGGAAGACTCCTTTAAGAAATGGCGAGTTAACCAGGGCTACTTTGGTTTTTGTTTGCATTTTTTCTACCAATCTATGAGCTGGAGGTTTGTCGTTTGGAAGCTGCCTTGTTATGGCTAATTGATTTTGATGTTTCACGGCATTAATAAATTTTTGGAGAATCATTTTTCCTTAGAGCTGGTGGACGCGGCAACCTGTTTTGCTGCTCTGTTGCGATTTTTTGTCTATACCCCCCTTATTTATAGATTCAACTTTGGCTTGCTTGAGAGGTGCTGGCGCGGATAGGCCCCTCTATCGTTTCTGCATTGAACCGCTATTAGGCTCCTAATAGGCGGCAAATATAGTGTTAGTCAAGAAACGTTGACTTGGTCAGGTCAAGAAACGTTGACAAAAACATTTTTACAGCAGAAAAAGCTAGTGTTATGTGGGGGGTAACCTGTGAAAAAACAAATGCTCACAGCAGTTTTGATCATACCACTTTTATTCGTAGCAGCAGATGGCGGGCAACTCGTTAACTTGGGAAGCGCAGATCCATATGTGCCTGGAGGAACCAGACCGCCACCCCAAGATACCCAACCGCCCACAATTACATTATCCTCACCGCAAAACAACACCGCGCTCGCCATCAAAGACATCATTCTAAGTTTCACAGTCAACGTTGGAGAGTCAACCACTCCTTACGCCACAAAAATCTCCAGTTTACGTTACAGAGCAGACTGGCAACAAAATGACACCACTGCTTATGCAGACGAATCCCCTAACTATCCTATACCCGCGCGCGAACTCGAGTTTTCTTTTAACTTGAAAACTATACCTGAGGGGAGCCACAGCATAGTGATTTATGCAACTGAGACAGGATTGTATAATGTCAGGTATACCATATACGATTTCGCCATAAGCAATTCTTGGACAGTTAACTTCGCGATTGACACCTCTTCGCCGCACATCACGATACTTTCGCCTCAAAACCTTGACTATGCTGCTTCAAGTGTTCCGTTAGAGTTCGCAGTCAATGAGCCAATTTCCAAAGTCATGTACAGCTTGGATTGGCAAGTTAACGTGACTGTTGCTGGGAACGTGACACTTTCTGGTTTGTCTGACGGCGAGCACACCATGAAAGTTTACGCGTGGGATGAGGCGGGCAACGTTGGAGTCTCCGAAACGTTCACTGTGGAACCTTTTCCAATGACCTTAGTTGCCGTAGTTGCTTCAGCCGCAGCCGTCTCTTTTGGGCTTGTAGCGATTTTTCTGAGGCGAAAGAGGAAGGCGGGTGGATCGTGAAAAAAGCTTTCGCTTTTTCTTTGATTTTGGCCATACTGGTTACAGCTTTGTTTTGGCTTTGTCCTTTTGCTGTAGCTCAGCAGCAGGCAGGACCAACTTTAACGGTTGCCTCTGGACCTGGCGGGTCAATAGTTGTGCAGTCTTCTGCAATTAACAAGGGGCAAGCCGTCACCGTGGCTCCAGGTGAAGAACAGAGTTGGGTCGTTCCTTACGGAGCGTCAGTGACGCTCAAAGCAACAGATTTCGCCTCAGGTTTGAAGTTTAAAGGGTGGAGTGGGCCTTTGAATGGCAAGCCTTTTAATCCCGCTACAATCACCATCGAAAAATTTACAACGAGCATAAAAGGCATTTTCGAAGCGGAAGGTGCTCCAAACTCCCTCGGGGTTACACTGCAACCACTAGCAAACGCTACGTACAAACAGAAAACTGTCCCAGTCACTTTTACAATAATCAACCCCAATTGGGCGTACTTCAGGCTAAAAGTTACTGGAATCAGATTCTACTTAGACGGAAAGCTATTTTATTGGGTAGAAACGTCAAGAGCGGCACGCAGTTCAGAACCTAAGTCCTACTCATATAATTCGACTCTTTCTGCCTTGCCCGAGGGCGAGCACAGCCTATACTTGGTCGCAGTCGCCCAGTTTGAACAAGCACGCGAATTACCTCTTACCATGCCTGGAACTCCTTCCCCCGCTTCAGGCGTTTCTGAGATTACTTATTTCGCTGTAGACACTACTGCACCGCACATCTCGATATTGTCTCCAGAAGCTAAGGAGTACGGTGCGTCTGATGTGCTGTTGAATTTTGTTGTGAACGAGGCTACTTCTAGAATCGCTTATAGTCTGGATGGAGGAGTGAAGGCAACGGTTGGTGAGAACGTGACATTGTCTGAGTTGTCTGTTGGCGCGCATAACGTGACGGTCTACGCTTGGGACAGTGTGGGAAACCTAGGTACCTCCGAAACTATCACCTTCGCAATAGCAAAGCCAGAGCTTTTTCCCACAAGCCAGTTGATTGCAGCTGCCATAGTTACTTCAGTTGCTTTCGTCTCCTTCGGACTTGTAGCATACGCCACAAAACGCAAGAAAAAGCAAACTCCGAAACCAGGCACAACTCAGATTTAAGTCGCTTTAGAAAGGTGTAGGCACAAGCCTGAGACCTTGCTTCATCACATTCAACACGCCTTCCCGCCTGATTTTCCGCAGTATCCTCTTAGGCGACCTGTTAAATGACCTATGAAATTGCTGCTGTATCGCGGAGACTTTTTCGAAATCAAAGTCCTGGGTTTTCACGTAATAAACGTAGTCTTCCACTCGGTCATACAGGTGTTCCCGCAGAACTTCTTGGTACAATGCGCTGCCCGGGTAAGCAACGTATATGTTGAATCGGCACCAGTCTGGGTTTAACTGCTTTGCGAACATCAAGGAGAGCTCCATGTCTCTGAGGGTTTCGCCTGGAAGACCCAGCATGAAGGAACAAGCGACTTGTATCCCTGTTTCCCTGCAAAGCCTAAACGCGTCTGTTGTCTGCTTGATGGTTACGCCTCTCGTAATTTTCTCCAGAATCCGCGGTGACCCCGATTCGACGCTGAACCAGATGGTCTTGCAGCCCGCTTCCCTCATTTTCAGTAGAAGTTCTCTGGAAAGCAAGTCAACTCGGGTGTCACAAGCCCACTGGACATCAAGCTTCTCTTTTTTTATCAACTCGCAAAGCTCCAAAGTTTCTCTTTTGCGGATAGTGAAAACATCACTAATGAAGTATATTCCCTTTGAATGGTAGTTCTCAACCAGATGCTTCATTTCTTCAAAGATTCTTTTGGGACTGAAAGAACGACATTTTCTGCCGCCAAGTTTCTCCACGTCACACCATGCACAGCTGTAGGGGCAACCCCGCGTCACGCTCATTATGTCGACAGGTTCCACGTTCAAGTACTCGATTTTTCTACCGTAAAGATTCATGGGGAGCAAATGCCTTGCGGGAAAAGGCACCTCGTCCAAGTCGCTTATGAATTTTGGGCTGTTCTTGACTATTTGACCTTTATGCCTGTACGCAACTCCCGGGATAGTAATTGCGCCTTCAGCATTTCCGCCTTGTGTGATAAAAGTGGAAAGCTCAGTCATGGCTCGCTCGCCTTCTCCCATAACCACATAGTCCACTTCTGGATGCTCCAACAGGGTTTCCGGCATGTAAGAAGCGTGCCATCCACCAACCACCACTTTGCATGACGGTTCTGCTTCTCTCACAGCTTGAGCTGTTTCGATGCATCGCTGATAAGTGGCTGAACCGCAAGTTATTCCTACGATTTCGGGTCGCAGCCTCTTAATCTCCTGTTTGACCTCGCCGATTGGTTTTTTAAGAAGGTAATTGTCAAAGACTTCCACTTTGAAACTGTTTTTTTCAAGTGCCGCCGCAACGTAAGCTAATCCTAACGGCGGAAGTTTCCTTCCGAGACTCCACGGGGCGTTCGACGGCGGAGCAGTGGTCATCAGTAAAATCAAGTTTTTTCTCCTTATGTTTAACTCTTCAATTGATTAATTGCTTAGGCAACTATTTGATAGCCAATCTATTATACATATAGGTTGCAATACCGATGTTCTCGGAGAGCGCGTTTATTTCTATTTTTTGGCGTTACGATAACCCAAGAAACCAAATTTCTTAAAAGTTTTATTGAAATTTGGACTGTTACGCGCGCGCTCCCTGAAGTTAAAACTGTTTCAGTGCCGAATTTTTGCAGCTTCCATCTCTTGAGTTTTCTTCTATAGATAATTTCCAATACTCTTATATCTATACTAGAGATATCTAATATTAGCGTTAGACTCATTAAGTTCAATTCTTAGGATCGTTACTTTTGGGTCTCACGCAAATATAACCTCAAAATGAGGAAAATAAAAAATGGAGAAGGTAAAACAAATAAACGGAAAACTGGCTTTGACTATAATTGCAATCTTGGTGCTTTCTTCATCTTTAGTGCTGTTGAATTCAACGAACACTGTTTCAGCACAAACTCAATCTGAGATGCTAGCTGACGACATGTACGGTTGGCCTGTTGGTCCTGGACATGACAGTGGAAACACTTTCTTTAATCCTGGTCCTGCACCGAACCGACCAGACATTCTTTGGACTTCCACGGTTGGTACGAGCGGAGCTCCTCCAATCGCTTTTGACGGTCTAATCTTTAGCCATAGCGGCGGCGGATTCTTCGGCGGCGGCTCTGCAACACTTTATGCGTTTGATCCATTCACTGGCAATGTGCGGTGGTCTACGGAATTGTCTCGTGGCTCTCCTCGAGGCTTCGGAACAGCTACTTACTTCAAAGTTGCTCCTGGTTACCTTGGCTATGAGACCAGCGGTGGCATAGTAGTCCTTTCGACAAGAGATGGATCGGAAGTAGCTTATCTGCAACATGACAGTAGCCTGTATGGTAACCACGGCGGCGGTTCAGTCATGTACTGGGGCGGATTCTGGGACAGCTACGACAATCTGAAGCTAACAACGGCTCTGTCAAATCCTGAGGGCTACGGCGGAGACACTCCTGTACATCTAGGTGTTGCATACGACTTGTCGGACCCTGAGAATCCAGAATTAGCTTGGACTTGGGTTGCTCCTACTGGAATCGAAGCTCTCGGCTCTGCTCCTGGCTTGGCAATCTTCGGTGGCTACGGTGAAGGTCAAATCTTCGCCGTAAACGCAACGACCGGCGAACTCGTCTGGAGTCAATGGAAAGAAGGCAACGCAGGTTACCTCGCCAACTATTGGAACGGAATGATCTACCAATCCGCTTCCAGCACAGCAATCACATGTTACAATGCTACAAACGGCGACGTCATCTTTGACCAAAACGAAGGCGGTAGAGCGTTCTTCGTCTTCGGTGACGCAATTGCCTACGGAAAGTACATCGGCAAAAACATCGCCCTTCCATGGGGCTATGTTGGCGCTTGGGATGCCTACACCGGAGAGCCCCTGTGGAAGTCTAAAGCGCTATACAACATCGCGTATCTTACTGGAGTTGTAGCTGACGGCAAATTCTACTGTCAACAATACCAAGGAGAAGCTGGAGAAGCAGTGGCTCAGACTAACGCTTTCGGGTGCTGGGATGTTGAGACTGGTGCTCAACTCTGGGCGCTGCAAGGCGTTAGCGTTACCGCACCAATAGTTGCTTACGGCAACCTCTATATGATCAGCGGCGGTGTGCTATACTGCATCGGTGACAGTTCGGACCCAGACCCGATGTTCCACGGCGCTGGCGCTGTATCGACGCCCGGCGTACTTGAACGATCTGGTCCAGCTGACATAAGCGAACCACGTTGGGTATACGATTCAGGCGCTGACATCACTGGTTCAGCCGTTGCAGGAAACGGCAAAGTGTACTTCGGCACCCTCGGTGGAGAAGTCCACTGTGTAGACGCAAAAACTGGCAACGTGTCATGGACGTTCCCGCTTGGATACAGAATGGCTTCTACGCCAGCTTTAGTTGGCGACAGGCTATACATCGGTCCTGACGATGGCAACGTTTACTGTCTCAACGCTGAAACTGGCGAAGTAATCTGGGAGAAGTCCGCAGGTGGTAAAACTCAGGCATTCTGGGTTTCAGCCTGGCAATCCCGCTCTTCACCAATTGTTGTCAACGGAAAGCTATACGTAGGCTCTATAGACGGTCAAATATACTGCTTCGACGCTACTACCGGTACCAAACAATGGAGTTCACTTGCGGGAGGCGCTTCACGACCTCCAGGTGGCACACCACTAGTCGTGCCGGACATGGGCATGGTCTACATAACGTCCTGCAACGCTTCTCTGTGCGCATATGACATGGACGACGGCACTCCACTATGGGCTTCACAACTGAACCCCACCTCAGGCTTCGACGACAGAGCTTTGGTTAGCACTCCTGTATATGATGCAGACGACGGAACACTCTGGATCGTCTCAGACACCATGTTGCTTGACCATCTGAACGCAACAACTGGTGAATTCATAAACAAGGCCTTGCTACCCTACTCTTCCACTTCAGGTACAATGACCCCTGCAATTACAACACCCGCAATCCAAAAGGAAGGCAACAGCAAGTATCTCTACGTCGGCGACGGCTTCCAACTCGTTTGCTTCGACATCACTAGAATAGATCTTGATCCAATGCTGTTCACAACCTATGAAGTACAAGGCGGCGGGTTCTTTGGCGGTGGGGCTCCTACGAACGTCGTATACTACAAAGGGCCTCCAGTAGTGCGAGTTAACGCTACGACCGCGAACAACGTGCCTGACAATCGAGGCAACGAATCTTATCTACCTATACGTTGGCAACGATGGCTAGGTCATCAGGTCTACTCTTCACCAGTAGTCGCTGATATTCCTGGTTCACTGAGCGACATAATCTTCTTCGGAGACGACGTGTTCTCCATCACAGCTGTCAACGCCACTGACGGAACTCCACTGTCTGTTTACACCACAAGAGGTCAAGTGTTCAGCACCGCCTGCTTGTACGGCGGCTGGCTATACATGGGTTCAGAAGACGGTAACATGTACGCATTCGCTGACACATGCTATCAAGACTTTACTATTTCTGCTGCTGCAAGCAAAACTGACCAAATGTGGAACAACGAAACTCTCACAATAAGAGGCAGACTGCTACCCACCGTCCGCATAGACGAGGAAACAGGCTTCGGAACCTACGACACCAACGGATACGCTAACGCAACTGTGTATCTTTCAGTTACTAAACCTGACAATACTGATGAGTCAGCGCAGACAACCACCGACAGCGATGGCTATTTCGAATTCAACTACAACCCAACCGCAGTCGGAGATTACGGCTGGGTGGTCTACTACAACGGCGAAGTGAAACCATGGATTGCATATATGCAGGCTTATGGCGAGTGGACTCCTATCACGGTGTCTTCGCCTACTGCGAGTGGCGGAACTGAGCCTCCACCAAGTGGCGGCGGCGTTCCGATGGAGTACGTTTACGTTGCTGTTGCGGTCATAGTCATTGTCTTAGTTGCAATCGGCGTTTACGTCTTAATGAAACGCGGCAAGTAGCAAACGCTTAAGCCAAAAATCATTTCCCTTTTTTCTTTTTTTGTCTTGAAGAAACCAAAGCTCAAGCTGATACTTAAACCATAAAACATAGATGTACATGATACTAATGTTAACACTTATTACAAGCACCATAGGACTTCGCTTAAAAAATGAAACTAAGAACAGTACTGCTCGCAATTATTCTCCTCGTTATTATCACGTTATCTCTAATTGTAACAGCCCTTTGGCTTAGCGACGACGTGAGGTCAACCTCAGCGTTTTTTGTCGGCGTCGAGTTTGCTTACGGCTACGGCGACGAAGCCAACTCAAGTATTATTCTCAATGACCTAAAATCGCTTGTAGACAAAGTTAGAAACTACACTAATCTTTTCGTGATAGGTTCACTTGAAGTATCATCTAACCAAACCCTCCTGACCGAGGCATGCGACCACATCTACGACGCGGGACTCTCCTTCATCGTGCTTTTTACAAATCCCTATCCACCTTCCACGTGGCTTTCACAAGCAATTCAAAAATACAGCGACAAATTCCTAGGCGTATACCGTTACGATGAACCAGGAGGAAACCAACTGGACAGAGGTCCCTCAAACTTAGTCGTTGAAGCCGAAAACTACACCGACGCAGCCGAAACCTTCGTTGACTACCTGAATGGCCACATCAAATATTATCTCAATTCAAGTCCAAAAACCTTCACCGCGGATTATGGTCTCTACTGGTTCGACTACAAAGGAGGCTATACCGCCGTCCTCACCGAAATCGGCTTCAATCTTAGCCAAACAATACAAACCGCGCTTTGCAGAGGCGCAGCAAAAGCCCAAAACAGGGATTGGGGAGCCATAATCACCTGGACCCACACCAGATACCCCTACATTGAAAATGGAACCGCACTGTACAACGACATGGTTTTCGCTTATCAAAACGGAGCAAAATACATAGCCATCTTTGATTACCCAAAAATCGGGCAGTACGGCATACTCACCGAGGAACACTTCGACGCTATGAAGAGGTTCTGGAACTACACAAAAAGCAACCCTGACGATTATGGGGTCACTCAAGGAGAAATCGCTTATGTTCTTCCCAGCAACTATGGCTTCGGTTTTCGCAGCGCCACAGATACCATATGGGGACTGTGGTCAGCAGCAGATGATGAATTGTCTGGGAAAATTTGGAACGACGTAAACATGTTAGCAGCACAGTTCGGCTCCAGACTAGACATAGTTTATAACGATCCTGAATTCAACAGCGCGTTAAGAAATCAATATGACCAACTAGTCTTTTGGAACGAAACAACTTGACACGTACGTGAAAGACCCAAGCATGTTTCTTTACATGTGCTTCTTCTGGCGCATCCTCAAAAGGAACAATGCGCTCCCAACCAAAGTAATTCCACCTGCTACCACAGCCCAGAACCACCACTGCATCCAAAACGGCGAAGTTGAAACTTCTGCAAAATTGCTAACACTAACTTCATCCAAGATGGTGAAAGAGTCATGTCCAATGTAAATTTCGCTTGCCCCAGCTATGGCGCCAGTTGGATTCCGAACTCCCGACGTGACCGTAACGTTTTGTTCTGCGTCATCAACGTAGAGGTGCATACCCGTAGCAAGACTCCGCGTGAACATGACCTGTGTCCACTTGTTAAGAGAGATTACTGGTTCCGTTGTCACTATCTCGTTGAAAACTTTCTCGTCGTCAAGAACGAAGCCGCGCAGAGCTCCTTGAGGTATCCCGCTACCACTTTCTGACGATTCTCCATTTATTGCCAGCCCAACCGTTCTAGTTGGAAAAGAATAAGCAGTGCGTGCGCTTTCCACAAGTATGACGTTATAACTCACATTCTTAAACTCATTAACATAAACCCACGCAGAAATGGTAATCTCTTCCCTCGTGTCCAAACTTGGAGAAACGGGCACATACGCGTACTCTATTCCGTTAAAACTCAAGGCTTTGCCGACTTTTCCATCAGTCAGGACTGGAGCAAAGGACTCGTTTGCAACCGTTGCCCCCAGTATCGCAGGGTTATTGCCTGTTGCGTCAGGGGTAACGCCGTTAGATTCAACCTCGTCGAAATGCCAAAGAGCAACAACAGTGTCTGGGTTGACCACTGGCGGCTCAGGCATCGAAGGCTCCGCTTCCCCATAAATTTCAACTGGCACCACAAGAGGATACTCGTCAGTGTTGTTAGCGGCAATCGTGTACGGTTCATCTCCTATTCCATCGCTTCCATCAATGTTTTGCGCAGCCCCACTTTTCACATCAGTTCCAATATAATCGTCCCAATAATTGCCACCTGTCGGGTAGCCATCGTCCCAGAACTGAACAGTTGGCGAACTGCTGAAGTAGACATTGTATTCGTTACTTACGAAGTTGTTATGATAGAACTTGTTGCCGCTCGGAGAGGCAAAATAATACGTGAAATAGGCGCCATAGTCGTTGCTCGATAGGTAATTTGCGGAAATAACGTTGTGGCTGCCGGCGATGTAGAGGCCGCTTCCCACGTGTCCCGTTACGTTGTTTCCGAAGACTATTGAGTATGATGAACCGAGACCAACACCTCGTCCATTATTATCAATGTTATTCCGTGAAATGATGTTTGTGTAACCCTCGATGGCTATGCCCGACTGCGCGTTCCCAACAATGTTGTTCTCAGAAATGATGTTGCGTGTTCCGCCGCAAAACCGTATGCCATCCTTGAGCGTTGCCATTATGCTGTTTCCTGAAATAAGTGTTTGAGACTGGACGGAGGCGAAAATGCCGTAATAAGTGTTGTATATGTTGTTGTCTGTTATCGTGCAGTTGTCTCCGTCAAGCATTATGCCTGTAGCGTAAAGAGTTGAACTGGAGTAGTTGAAGCTGGTAATCGTAAAACCTGAAATTTTCACGTTGTCCGCCGCAATCGTGAAGACACCAAGTACGCCACGCGGCTCGCCGCCCGCCCCCACAACTACTGTGTTTTCATCCTCAGCCATAAGCGATATGGACTTGGTAATCTGCGGATTCTCATAATAAACCCCGCTTTTCACAAATATGCTGTCGCCCTGAGAAGCATTACCTATAGCAGCGCTTATTGTCGAGTAATCGTCAGGAACGGTTATTGTTTTTGGAGCTGCCTTGACATGATAAGTGCTCAAAGGAAACGCCAGCAAAACAATGAGTGCAAGTATAAGTACTCCGCCGAGCTTTGCTCTCATACTTCTTCCCCATACTAAATCCTAATTTGGCTTTAATTTAAGCCTTTTTGTAAAAGAAAACATGCCTCTGTTTCCGATCATGGCTCAGGTTTTCTTAAACCATGATGCATGTAATATACTTCTCTTCATTTTCTTCGCCTTACCGCAAAAACTACGACTACGCCGATGATTACTGCGGCGGCAATCACAAGACCATAAAAGACCGCAGGGTCTAACCCGAATATCTGCGGTTCCCATAGGTCTGTTTTATCAATCACCGTGTCTAACGTAAATTCGGGATACACCGATCTTGCCTCTACAAGGACGCCTGTAGCTTGATCCCAAAACCAAAGGGTCTCTGCAGCTGTGCCTGACACGACAGTTGTGCCTGATATGACTGTTCTTGCTGCGCCCGCGTAGGTTCTTGTTTCAACTTCTTCAATCGTTACATTACCATCCGCTATGCTATAGAACGATTCACCTTTTTCCAAGCCAGCGGGTATAACGAAGTAGTCTATCAGTCGCCCTGATTCAAAATCCAAGTTTTCCGTAGCGTTAACCACAGTTCCGTTTGTCAAAAGCGAAAAGAAAGTAACGTTAACCCTTGCCCCCTCCACACCGTCAATTTCCATTCTAGCCCACTCAGCGTCGTGACCCGGCATAGGCTCCCCAGTAGACGCCACATTATATTCCGCCCAGTCACTTTGCTTCACGCCAACCGAAACCTCAGCCAACGCAACAAACGGAAACCCGGTCACTATCAAAAGCAATAGGCTCAATGTCAGCAGACTTTTCCAATTCATATACGGAATTATTTGCTACGGGGTTATAAAACTTGCCAATAAGGAAGTAAAAACCAAATTTGTTGAAAAACCTCAAGCTTACATGCTTTTTCAAATGTTGCTGGTCAAGGTTAATAAGATTCGGAATGGGTTAATACCTTAGATAGTCATGTCGGTTAGATACGCAGAAAAACCCTGCAAAAGCGTGCTAGGTGACATCGGGGTCATAAACACTCGCTTTTGGACCAAACATTGTTTTGATCCTTATGAAAATTGTGAATTCAATTGCGTGTACTGCAACACCTCCACCAAGAGAAACTGCGGTTCGCGAAGCTTTTCTGTTCCAGTTTATGCTAAAGTCAACGCCCCCAAAATGCTGGCTCAAGAATTGGCACATTTAAAAAAGAAGGGTGTCGTCAGCATTGGTCTGGCGATGGACCCTTACCAACCAGCCGAAAAGAAATACCGACTCACAGAACAAATTTTGAAGATTTTAAAAGACAATAACTGTCCCTTCTCGATAGGCACCAAATCCGACCTTGTCCTGCGTGATTTGCCTCTGATAGCTGAGGCTTCAAAAACGTCTCGTTGCTGTGTCTCATCGTCCATAACAACTCTTGACGAGAATTTAGCCAAATTATTAGAGCCGAATGCCCCCTCTCCAAAAAGACGATTGGAGGTCGTGAACAAGTTTTCAAAGTCAGGAGTAACAACCGGCGTTTGGATTTCACCAATACTTCCGTACGTGACAGACAGCGAAGAAAACATCGCAAGAATCATTGAAGCTTCAGTGGAAAACGGCGCCCAGTATATTTTAGGCGGAGCCTTAGACATGAGAAATCCCGTTGGGTTCTACAAGTTTCTAAAGCAGCATTTTCCCTCGCTTCCTGCAAAATACGACAAGCTATACAAAATTGGAAACAAAAAGTACACATACTATCCGAAAGAGTCCTACCTGTATGACTTGTACAAACGGTTCATTTCCCTGTGCAAACGCTACGGAGTTAAAAGCTATATGCCCCACTTTCACACCCGCAAACAAGCCATGCTGTTCTATGTTCGCAACTATTCAGGGTTAAGCGGCGAATCTGTTTCCGAGCTGATTCCACTCTTGAACTATCTTCCTCCCACTCAAGAACTGCTCCAAACTATTCAGTTAAGGTGCGGAAACTGGGGACCCAGCAAGAGCTTCCTCAAGGCATTGCGCTACTTCCCGCATTGAATACAAAACTGATTCCTCCTCGCCATAACCAACATCAGTTTTTGCCCCTTTTTAACAATAGCCTTAAGTTACACTTCAAGCATTTTTCTGGGTATCTAATGGTTGCCAATCAACCTATCATGAACGTGGGGAGACTTGAAGGGGAAAACGCACCGTAGGAAGTACCTGAGATATCTAAGATGGACGAGCAAAATCGCATTTCTGATTTTGTTTTTGATACCAATTGCCTACGTGCCTTCCAGCCAATATTGGCAAACTCCTATTGCGCCCGTAACCAGCGTTTTCCTGCCAATCGATAAGCCGTTATTTCGCCTGCCACTTGATGAGTCGCCTTGTAGTATTTGGCTGAGCGGATGGAGCAATCCAGTTCTGGGGTCGTGGCTTGTTGAGCCGCTCGGTGCTATACAGGCGCTTCTAACGGGTAAAGTTGGCGAGGTGCTTTTGGTTGCGACCCTAGTCGCCCTTTTTCTTGTGGTAGCGCTGCTTCTTGTGTTTGGGGTTGCCTTCTGCAGTTGGGCTTGCCCTATCGGCACGATGGTGGACAGCTTTGACAAATTTGTCGAAAAGTTCCTCCATTCAATTGAAGCTAAGAGAGCCATCACCCGAGCTCGGAACATGCAGATTCGCGACAGCACCAACAGCAACTTCTTATGCAAAGCATGTCCAGTTTCTAAAGCTATTAACAAAGGCGCCGTTGCAAACGGCCTTCTCATAGGCTCGTTTGTAGCCGCTCCTATCTTGGGTTTCAACGGATTCTGCCTTGTTTGCCCAATAGGAATTTCGACCCGAAGTCTGTTTCATCTTAAATCTACAACGTACATTACCAAAGTTGTTAATCCAATTTTCATTGAACTCTGGATAATTCCGATACTAGCTATCCTCTTAAGCTTGAAGGAAAGGCGATTTTTCTGTAACAAGCTCTGTCCCGTTGGCGCCCTTTTCGGTGGCATAGCTTCGCTGAATCCATTCATAAAACCCAAGATAGACCCAAGCAAGTGCATCATGAAGGGCTGCCCAGAAGACTGCAAAGACAGCAGCATCGATTACTGCGGAACTTGCCGCTACGAGGATGATAGGAAATGCGAGAAAGTGTGCCCCGCAAACATCAACCTGGTTGATAACGGCTCGCTTCACAGATGCAGCAAATGCTTTGAATGCTACATAGCCTGCGACCACGACGCCATCAAAATGCGCGCAATAGGCAAACCCGACATCTTCCGTCTTGGTGGCTTCTTCAGGAAGCTTAAGGCGCGCATAAGCAAGAAAAAAGTCGCGCCGACAGCGACTTGATCAGTGAATAGCGTTACCTTTACCTTGTTGCCTGAAATACTTCTTCAATAGCTTCTTTCAGCTTCAGGTTGCTTTTGTGATCTTTGACTGTTACCCTGAAGTAGCTGTCATCCAGTCCGACGAAGGTGCTGCACTCCCTGATCAGCATTCTTTTCTTCCCTACTTCTTCCCTTAGAACAGTTGACGTAATTTTCTTGTCCAGTATTTTTACAAGCAGAAAATTAGTTTTAGACGGAAAAACGTGTAATCCGCCGATTTCACCGAGCATCTTTGTGAATTGTGCTCTTTCTTTTGCAATGGTGCGCTTGGTGTTTTCGATGAATTCAGTGTCTTTGAACGCCGCTAGCGTCGCGTAGCCCGAGAGGCTGTTGATGGTCCATGGTTGCCTAACCGTCTGGAGCGTATCTATGAGGTTTTCTGCTGCTATGCCATAGCCGAAGCGTATGCCTGGCATGCCGTAGAATTTTGTGACTGACCTTATCACGAAAAGGTTCTTGTACTTCTTCACGTAGCCAACCATTGTAGTGTCTTGTGCTTCTTCGGTGAATTCGATGTAGTTCTCGTCGACGCTGAGGATTATGTCCTTTTTGTGGCAGAAATCAACAAGGTCTAGGACCGCTTTTTTACTATAGAGTGTTCCTGAAGGGCTGTGCGGGTTGCAAATACAAACTATACGCGTATCGTTTGTAACTGCCTTCTTCACCGCCTCCGCATCTAAAGCGAAGTCTTCAGGCAAATGCACGAAAACTGGTTCGCCGCCTACTCTTAACGCGGCTTTCTCATACTCAGTGAACGACGGCACAGGGATGACAGCTTTGAAGTTACAGGGTAAAATTTCCGTAATCATATAAATAAGCTCTATCGACCCGTTTCCCAAGATTATATTCTGCGCGTCAACACCGTGCCCCACGTAATTGGCGATTTCAGTCCTCAACTCTGAAGGGTTCGGATCAGGATAGAACCTGATAAGTCTGGCGTGTTGCCGTACAGCTTCTACTGCTTTGGGTGAAGGTCCGAGAAAATTGACGGGTCCGCTGAAGTCAAGCACTTCCTCCAGAGGAATATTGTTTTTCCTAGCGAAGCCCCAGACGTCTCCGCCGTGGCTTACAAACCGCTTTTGCTTACACGGATTCGCCAATTTTCTTCTCCTCCGTCAGCTTGGCTATTTCTTTTTCTATTTGCCCCTGTATCTTGAAGTGGGCGTTATACATGTTCACGATCTTGTAGAGCCAGTAAACTAACCCCACGCCCAAAGTAACTATAGTCAGCAAAACATATTTCTTTATTGGTATCGTCTGCGGCATGAACATGCGTTCTGGAAGCGCGGCAGCAAGAATCACGTCTTGACGCTGCTCATGCCTAAGCAGGTCCCTAGACAGTAAATATGTTATCGCGAATGCTGGAATAACCAGAATGATGCTAATAGCCCAAGCTTTCGCGTTCATTTCAGTAAAACCATTTGATGCTTCGGGCAGTTCTTTTCCCTGTCTTTTTAAAAGGACTGCAATTTGCTTTTCCAAGTCAGCCTCGCGTCGGAAATGCTTGTTTCTGCTTTCGATTAAACGGTGGAACATGGGGAAAAACGCAACGCCGAACGTGGCTATTGATGCCAAAAACCACATGGAAAACCACAATTTTCTATCTGTTTCCATAATTCCCTGCATGATCATTTCCGTTCCATGTATAAATACTGTGTCTGATAGTGTTCACAGCCAAAGTTTATAAATTCTTTCATTGAGCATCTTAAATAAAATGAACCGTACTGAACCGCTGATTTCCGTAATTATTCCCGTCTTTAACGAAGAGCAGACGATAAGCAACGTTATTGAACGGGTAAAGGCGGTTCTGCAAAAAACCGGTTTTAAACATGAAATAGTTGTTGTAGATGATTTTTCAACGGATAGATCGCTGGAACTTTCAATCAAACAAGGGGTCAAGGTTTATTCACTGAAAAAGCACATGGGAAAGGGTTATGCCTTACGAGCGGGCTTCGCAAAGGCTAAAGGCGAAATGATAACAACAATAGATTCAGATGGCTCTCACCGTCCAGAGGAGCTGCCCTCGCTGTTGGCTCCAATATTGAAAGACAAAGCAGACCTTGTCATCGGTTCCAGATATCTAAGCCAAAAGCCAGTGGCAGCCAAAAAATTTAACGCCATAGGTGTCCAACTTTTCAATTTATTAATTAAAATTTTTACAAGAGCAGAAGTTTCTGATTCACAATCTGGCTATCGCGTAATGAAATCTGAAGTTCTAAGGAACATGAGTTTGATGTCGAGCGGGTATGAGATAGAATCAGAGATGCTGGTGAAGACGGCTCGCCAGAGGTTCCGCGTTAAGGAAGTGCCGATAAGTTTTGAACAGCGAACCTACGGAACATCCAGGCTGGACCCGGTGGTTGATGGTTTCAAGATTCTTTTGTCCGTAGTGTCGGCGTACATTAGGAGCGGATGAGCACGGTGGACGCTGTCTCTCCTCCCAGAGTCTCCATGATCGTGGCAACCCGCAACAATGAACAAACAATTAACGAATGCCTCGGCGCGATTTTTGAACTGGATTATCCCAAGGATTTTCTGGAAGTAATAGTTGTTGACGGCGGCTCCACGGATGCGACTGTGGAAATAGCCGAGAAATACCCCGTCAAAATCGTCTCTGCACCTCTTAACGCTCCAGCCGCGTATAACTACGCACTGAAAACTGTAAGCAATGAGGTTTTGGGGTTCATTGATTCAGACGCGAAAGTGGAGAAAGAGTGGCTGAACAAGCTTGTGGCTCATTTGGATGACCCTCAAGTGGCGGGAGTAAGCGGTAACATCGAAACTTGGAACACAGAAAACGCTTGGGCGAGAAGCATCGGCTACGACCTCAAAAACAGGTATGCCCGGCTAAAGAAGTATGTGGTACGCGTGGCGACTATGAATCTTTTAATGAAAAAAAGCATAATAGAGGAGGTTGGTGGTTTCGACGAAAATTTGCCGTCGCAGTACGACACCGACTTGGGCTTCAGAATAACAAGCAGAGGCTACAAGATACTTTTTGAACCAGATGCCAAGTGCTACCATTTTAACAGGTCAACGGTAAGAGCGTATTTCAGGCAGCAGCTGCAGTATGGCAAGAACACTACTAAACTGTATTTGAAACATGGCAGTTTAGCTAAAGGAGACGAAATCACCGACTTCGGCATGAACATACAGCCCCTTTTGCTGCTTGCCGTAATACTGTTTTTCCTTTTTGGGTTGCCAGAAATACTGCGACCGCTATGGTATGTTTCAGCTTTTATTCTAGCAGTTATTTTCGCGTATTATGTTTTTTCAGCAGCTAGGCTCTCAATTAAGTTCAAGGACGCTGTGGCTATGCGACTGGTTGTGCTTTACTTTGTTAGGGCTTTTGCGTGGTTTGTGGGCGCGGTCATTTCGACAGTTAAGTTTCTGGCGGGCGGTGGAAGGTAGGTAACATGGTTAAGGTGTGTTTTATCTCTCCCGAGTACCTTCCTCTTTCTGGCGGAACAGGTGCCTACGTTTACTACCTGTCTAAGGAACTCTTGAAACTCGGCAATTCAGCTTGCATCGTTACAGGGTACAATGAGAGCGGAGACGTGAAAATCAACGAGCAGCACCAGATTTTCTTCATTAAATCCCTCAAAGCTCCTGTTGTCAAATCATTTCTGTTCGCGGCGGCTGCCTCTAGAAAATTGACCAAACTCCGCGGTGATTTTCCCGTGGACATCGCTCATGTCAATCTTCCGCTGGTTCCGAGCTTTGCGGTTCCCAGAGGCTTCGGAAAAACGCTAATATCCACTGTTCACTCGACGTGGAAGGGCGAAGCAGAAGCAATCAGCGACGAGCCTTACAGCAGGCTCAACTCGAACGAGAAGTTCATGGTTAGCTTCAACTGGTTCCTGCGGATTTTTGAAGAGAGGATGCTGGAGCGGTCGAACAGGATAATTGCGGTGAGTGACTTCACGAAAAGAGAGCTTAAACAGTACTACAAAGTGAAGCAAGGCAAAATTCATGTAATTCACAACGGCGTCGACGTGGACAAGTTCCAGCCCGCAGCCGACAAACGCAAAGCAAAAGAGGCGCTTGGCTTCAGCGCCGACGACATCGCTATCCTGTCTGTGGGCAGGCTTTACGCCCGCAAAGGCTTGTTTACGCTCATAGAAAGCATGCCCTTAGTCACTAGGAAATTCAAGAATGCCAAGTTCATAATCGCGGGAAAAGGCCTCAGCAACGAGATGAAAAAACTTGTAAGCTATGCCACGAAACTCGGCGTGAAAGATAACATCGTCTTCACGGGATATTTCCCTGACAAAAAATTGCCCCAGCTTTACCAAGCGGCAGACATTTTTGCTTTCTCCACATTCTACGAGAACCTTCCATTTGCGGTGCTGGAGGCGTTGTCCAGCGGCTTGCCCGTGGTGACCACGAACGTAGGCGGAATTCCAGAGATGATAGAAAACGGAAGAAACGGGTTCTTGGTGCAACCGTCCAACGCAAGAGAACTAGCGGATAAGATTCTGTATTACATTGAGCATCCCGCCGCGGCGTCTGAGATGGCGTTCCATGCGCGAAAAACCATTCTGGAACGGTTTGACTGGCGGCTTATCGTCAAGAAAGTGCTTAAGGTTTATGATGAAGCGTTGAGTTAACCGACTTCTATCGGCTCGCCCCTGTACGCCACTGTGATTTTCTGGAAGAGCTTAACAATGTCCAGCGAGCAGAAAAGCAGTTTCGTCAAAAACTCGTGCTTGTAAATTTCAATTTGCGCCCTCACGGGCAAGTCTATTTTAGGCGGCTCAAACTTGCGCGTCACTTCAGACGCCTTTAAGCGTGGCATGGCGATTTCGTCTTCCTGCAACCCTGCTTTTTTGGCTATGTAGTTAAGATAGCTGACTTCTTTCAGACTTAAGCCCATGATTTTCGTGGCGGTCACATCCAAGGCTAAGGCGTCGTTGCTTGTGAGTATTAAATCCATCTTGACTGGGTTTCCTTTGGTGGGTCCGTTTCCCTCAATCGCCACTCTCGCGTCCATAACCGTCAGCTGCGGTTTAAGAACCGCGTAAAGCTGGTAGAAAACATCCTTCAGGTAAGGGTGCAAATAGATGCGCCTGTTGCTGGGCACGCAGCCGAAGAGGTTTTTTATGGCGCCGCTGTACACGGCGAACTCATGGGTTTTCATGAGGGCGACATCAACAACGGCGTCCGCGTCCAGCACGGTTTTGGGCAGAAACAACCTCTTCAAAGCGCCATTGTTGGGGAAATTTACTTTCACAACCTTGTCCTCTGACAGGTTAATCACCGTGCCCCCTGCGTCCTTCACGGCTTTTTCTATTCCAGTCTTCTCGAACGCCGCGCGGCATGAATAGTTGAAGCCGTCGGATTCGCCCACTATCACTTCTTCCGCGTCATCTCGAAGCAGACCGACCAGTTCACGCAGCAGCGCGGGGTCTGTTACCACCCCGGGAATGTACTCAGGATGGCTTATGTTGGGCTTCACGAAAATCCTGCGTTTCCCACTCAAACCGGCGCTTCTCACAGTTTCCTTCAGAATTCCCTCGGTTTCTTCTTGGACTCTGGAGATTTTGACGGTTTTTTGCTGCATTTTAGAAATTTTTCTCTCCTTTCGCTAGTATGCAACCAGGGTCAGAATCCAAACAGTCATCGTGATAAGCGTTTGCTCTGGCTCGGCAGCCGCCGCAAATATACTTGTAACTGCACTTTCCGCAGGCACCTTTCAGGTTATTTCTGTCCCGGAAAGCGTTGAAGAGTTTGGAGTTCAGCCATACGTCCCCGAACTTTTCCTTCTTAAGGTTCCCAACATTCACGGGGAAAAACACGCACGGGTGCACATCGCCCTGCGGCGACAGCGAACAGTACAGGCGCCCAGCTCCGCATCCGCCGATGAAGTCAGCCAGCGGCACCGCTTTCTTGCTCACCTTTACAGTTTGCATATGCGCCATAGACATAGTCGCCGTGTCTCCGGGTCCTTGGCACTGCAGCGCCACGCGGGCCAGCTGCGGCGCCGTGGTCAAAATGGTGACTTTGTAGCCTTTCGACATTCTATCCAACAGGTAAAGCATGAGTTTCTCTCTTTCTTCCGGCGACAGGTCTTGGTCGAAGTGCTCTTTTCCGCGTCCAGTTGGGATGAAGTTGAAGTAGGTGAATCTTGCCGCGCCGATTTCCTCAGCCAAATCCAAGATTCCAGGCATCTCCGCCAAGTTGCTCTTGGTTGCCGTGGTCGCAATGCACGCGCACAAGTCCGCTTCCACGCAGGTCTTTAAGCCAGCCACTGCCTTGTCGAATGCGCCAGGCACGCCTCTGAACGAGTCATGCGTCTGCGCCGTAGCGCCGTCGATGCTTACTTCCACGTAGTTGATTTTGGCTTGCTTGAGCTTCTTCACGTTCTCTTCATTCAGCAATGTGCCGTTGGTGGCTACCGAAACGTAGAGTCCGCGTTTTGCAGCGTGGTTTGCCACCTCAAAAAAGTCTTTTCTGCTGAGGGGTTCTCCCCCTGAAAAGGCGAGGGCGGCCACGCCGAAATCCGCCAGCTGATCCACCACATCCAGCGCTTCTTCCGTGGTTAGCTCCGCATCGCTTGCCACACCCGAGTTTGAGTAGCAGTGTTTGCAGCTTAAGTTGCATTTATGTGTGAAATCCCAAACCACGAGGAACGGCGCGTAAATGCTAAGCGGCTTGCGTATTCCAAAGTGGCTGAACGACCGCACAATGGTGATTATGGCTCTCCGAGCGTAAGGGTCAGCCAAAAGCTTCTCCACTTTCTCCCGTTTTATGGACAGGCTTCGCCTGAGAAAATCTATCCAGAACCCTATAATCCGCGAGTAGAAGCCGCCGCACCTGCAAGCGCTGTCCTTTCCCACGTAATCGTCCAAAGCCGCCTCAAGTATTGTTCTGTCGCATGCGCCGCATTTTTTCAGGGACAACTGTAACATTTTTTTTGTAGTGGGCAAGCTGATTACAGCGTTCCAGAAGCTGTCGTGGCTTAGTATGCTCATCGATTTTCCCCTGAAGCGGCAAACTTTGTACTAGATTGGATGTGCGACGGTGTTAAAGATTTCTCTAAAAAAACAATTTCATCTCTGGAAACTAATTTTTGACAAGAGACGCCTTAACAAGCGACTAAACGGTTAACTCATTCAGTGCTTTAAAAAAAGATCTTCGTAGAGCAGCAAGCGACAAAACAGCATATTTATATCATAATATTAATCCAATGCAGAAACCAGTAGGGGGTCTATCCGCAAATCGCTTCACGCAGATTTCCATGCAGCCTGCTTTATATAAGGGGGCTATAGACTGTTCCAAGCAGCTATCCAGCCTTAGTCTAAACGTTGGTTTAATCTATATATAGAGGGGTATAAGTCAAAAATCACACTAGTTCTTCTCGCGTTCCCCAATAATCTTGGATGCTTCTAAGTCTTTAAGCGCACCGACGTTCCCCTAACGCGTGAACTTCACGAATTGAAATGAAATGCCATAGCGCTAAAGACTTCTCTTATTGATGGAGATTTACAGCCTCAAACCGAAAAAGTAGCCGATTACTAGCAGGATTGGAATCTCAACAAGCAACACAAACAGAATTATCGCAACGTTCCGAATTCTCAATGCCCTATAGATATGTTCAGGAGCAAGTTCCGATGTGCCGTCTCCCACAACATAATATCCAGGTTTTTCAAGCGTTGCGTCTAACGCTCCCGCAATGGCTGCAATGGGCCATCCATGATTTGTACTCGGGATTTTCCTTCTATCCCTAAGCATTGTCTTCCACGCACTTCTGTAGCTGCCTCCGCAAAAAAAACTCGCCATCACAATGAACACCCCTGTCAAACGAGACATCACAAAGTTTGCCACGGTGTCAAGCATGGCGGAAAACCATCCAATGTTAATGTGCTCTTCATCTTTGAAGCCTACCGTTCCATCCAATATGTTAATGGTCTTGAAAGCAACCGCTCCAGTAACGCCGAAGACCGAGTAATAAAATATCGGAGACAACTTGAAGTCCGTAAGGTTCTCCGCCATAGACTCTATCACCGCCGAAACTATCTGATGCCCATCCAAGTTTTCCGCTTCTCTCCTGGAGAACATGGCAGCGCACTCTCTACCCTTTTCAAGATCATTTTCCTTTACCGCTTCTGCTGCACGCTCAGCTATTTCCGTTTCAAGTTTAATGCACAACGTCAGCTTCAAAATCACCGCGGCAAAAACCACATACAGCAAAACATGGAGCAACTGTGTAGCATAGAGAATTAAAAACGCTGAAGCCGTTGTCAGAAAAATAACGGCTATCGCCAGCAAAACTCCGTTGACTTTCTCAATTTTCGGATTCTTGTTCCGAAGAAACGGCACTATCCTCTTAACAAGTTTAGTTACCCAAACAGTGGGATGCAACGAAAACCGCGATTGCCATGAGGGCTCTCCAAAAATCAAATCCAGCACTATCGCAAATACCGATACCGCCAACATTATGTAGAATGCTTCCATGGCTTCACGTTCGCTTGCTTCTGATGCAATGACTTGCGTTCGTTGCGCTTAAAAATATTGGCAAAAAATTAGCAGTTACACAGAAAAACCTTCCATACAAGTGCATTCGGCTGGTTCTTCAATTAGAGCTTTCGCGTTTCTTCATAATCTTCTGACAAATGTCCAAATCTTCTAAAGTATTCACATTCAAAGCAGCATCAATCTCCTCGGTAACCATGGCGAACTCGTCTATTTTATCCTCAGAAATTTTAGAGCCATCTATCAGGTTGACTCCAGAAACAGCGTAAGCCACACCTTCATAGTCGTATACAGATGAAACAGACAGTTCAAGTTCTTCACGCTTCTTTATCGGAACTAAAACCGTAACTGCGTCCCTTCTGCTTTTTTCATAAAAAGAAACGACTTTGTCCAAGAATTTTCCTGTTAGAGCCGGCAGATCCGAAGAAACAGTTAAAACTGGACCACGCAATTGAGCTTTCATTATGGCCTGTTTTAAATCATCATGATAGCCTTTGGCGTCAGTCCTTATCACTTTCAAGCCTGACTTCAAACATTTCTCTTCCGTTTTAGGTGTATTCTCGCTCGTTACAACATAGAACTCTGAAATCTTCTCGGCGGATTCAACCGCTTCCACAACCCGCTCTATAAGCGTCTTGCCCAAGAAAGTTAACAATGGCTTTTCAACAGCCAAACCTAATCTTTTGCCTCTGCCGCCAGCCATTATCAACGCAGGAACCTTCATAACATCAACACGCCCGCCACAAACACCAACGCCACCGCTCTAACCGTCTCGTTCGTCGCGCCTATCATGTCGCCTGACACTCCCCCGAAAACGCTCTTAGCTACCCTCTCCATAAAAACTCCCAAGAGAATACTTATCAAAACCACTCCAACACCCGTCAAACCCAAAAGCGGATAAACAATAACAACAGCAAGAACATAAGCCAGTATGTTGCGCCTCTTTTTTGCGGTTTCAAGAAAAATAGACCCCAACCCAGTTTGCGTAGGCTTCCCAAACCACACGATTGTAACCATGCCTAGCTTAGCCGCAACCTCAGCCGCGATTATTGCTCCGAACGCAAACTCCGCGTTCACTAAAAACAACCCTAAAATAGCCAAGAACTCCACGAAAATCGCTAGAAACGCGCCTTTATGAGAAACAGTCCACGCATGCGCCGCCGCCCTCCTTTCCTTTACGTCGCCGAGACCTATGGCGTTGCCCAAGTCCACGAGACCATCAAAATGCTGCAGTCCAGTTAAAACAAGCAAAAACGCCAGCGTCATCACGGCAGGCGCAAGCTTCAGCAAGAACTCCACAGGAATTTGAATAATTGAATTAATGAACGCTAGAATATATGATATTAAGGAGCTGCAGCCCAAAAAATATGCAGCCCCGAGCAATCCTATTAACCCTCCTATCACGGGAAAAAGGAAAATAGCCTCGGCTGATGTCACCACAAAATCATCTGTTTTCCCCAGCGGAATTATAGTGAGGAAAGCAAGTAAATCCCTAAAAGTTTTTATAGGCTTCATCTTCGAACATATAGCCTAACTCAACCAAATAAGGATATAGACTTTGTCGTGAATTTCATGGATCAACTCAAGGGAAAGAAAATATTAGTGACTGGTGGCGCAGGCTTCATAGGCTCTCACCTGTGCAAAAAGCTGTCAGATTACACCAGTAACTTGACGATTTACGATGATTTATCCAGCGGACAAGTTGAGAACGTTAAGCATCTCCCGAAAGTGCACTTCGTGAAAGCAAGTATCCTTAACCTCAAAAAGCTCTACTCCCAAGAAAAAATTGATGTAATCTACCATTTAGCCGCTCAAGTCGTAGTTCCCTACTCGATGGAAAATCCCATAGAAGACTTCGAAACCAACGCGCGAGGAACATTAAACGTTCTAGAAAAGGCCCGCAAAGACGATGCACGAGTAGTCTTCGCCTCAAGCGCCGCAGTGTACGGCAACACCACCAAACTGCCAACTCCGGAAACCTACGGTTTCAGCCCAGCCTCCTGTTACGGCTTATCCAAAGTCGTCGGCGAACAATACTGCAATATGTACTCACAACAGTACGGGTTAGACATAACCATTCTGAGGTTCGCCAACGTTTATGGATCAAGTGGCCACGGCGTTATACCAGACTTTCTGGATAAAATCAGCAGAAACCCAGAAAAACTGGAAATCATCGGCACCGGCTTGCAGTCCCGAGACTTCGTTCACGTCTCCGACGTCGTGGAAGCTTTAGTCCTCTCCGCCACAAGTGAGGTTGCGATAGGAGAGACTTTCAACATAGGCTTCGGCAAAACAACCAAGATAATAGACCTCGCAAAAATGATCCTGAAAATCCTCAATCTATCCGATAAAACAGTTATAACAACCACCAACGTTCCTTGGAAAGGCGACATTAACACCATCTGGTTTGACATAAACAAAGTGAAAAAGGAGCTACAATGGCGCCCAAAAATAAGCCTCGAAGACAGCCTGAAAGCGCTAATTTTGGAGAGGAAAATGTTAGGATGACAGCAACGCCCGCCAGAGGCTTAATCGCGCTCTTGCGACTTCCTTACTGGATGATGACAGGTGGCTTAGCGCTTCTCACGTCTCTTGCAATCACAAAAGGTGCCCTCAACCTAAACATCGGATTGCTGACCTTCCTTTCCATGGCGTTTATAACCTCAGCAGGCTTCTCCCTGAACGATTACTTCGACAGAGAAAGCGACGCCGTGATCAAACCAAAACGCCCCATACCGTCTGGCGCGTTGTCCCTGAAGCAGGTTGTAGCCGTTTCAGTTCTCCTGTTCGTCGTGGGTCTAAGCCTTGCAGCTTGGATAAATCAGCTCAGCCTCATAATTCTCCTAACAGACTCCATATTACTAGTAGTATATTCAGCGCTCATCAAGCGGAAATCAGGTTTCGCCGCAAATGTTCTCGTTGGCATCTTAACAGGCACCGCATTCCTTTACGGGGAGGCAGTTACCCTGGGACCAAACGTCCTGAGTCCTACTTTCTTAACTCTTGCTTCCCTCAGCTTGTATCCCATTGCCTGCGGAACCATCGGCGGCAACATCCTCCGAGATGTCCTAAGCCTCGAAGGCGACTCAAAAGTTGGGTACCCAACGCTTCCCCAGAAAATCGGCAATAGCAACGCAGTAAAAACCGCTGCAGTCTTCTTCACCGCAACAGGTGTGCTCGCACCTCTCCCTTACCTTCTAAGTCAATTCACAGTATACTACCTGCCTCTCATAATGCTATGGAGCGTTCTCCTCATCTACTCCTCCGTTCGCCTCGTCGCCTCCGCTTCGACAATTCAAAACGTGCGAAAATACGAACGCTTAATCACCATGTCTATGATTCTGCTTCCCCTGTCACTGATAATCGAGGCACTATCTCCAATAATCGGAGGCTTCCTGTGAAAAAGACAAAAAGCATCTGTCCGGTATGCCAAAAAAAAATAGACGCAGAACTAACCGAGGTAAACGGTAAAATTAGGATTACCAAAACCTGCAAGGAACACGGAATCTTTTCAGCTACACACTGGGAAAGCCCAAAAGTCTTCAAATTCGCCGAAAAATTCGACTACTTCAAGTATTTCGGAGACGCAACCGCGCCAAAAAACCCTGACGGCTGCCCTTACATATGCGGTTCCTGCAAAAACCATATTTCAAGCACCGTCATCGGCGTCATTGACGTTACAAAACGGTGCGATTTGAGGTGCAGCATATGCTTCTCCACCTTTGACGAGCATGAAGTTGACTATGAACCTAGTAGAGAAAAAATCGTGCAGATGCTAGAATTCCTGAGCAAACGTAACCCTAAACCGCCTGCCCTCTTGTTTTCTGGGGGAGAACCCTTACAACGCGAAGACATTCCTGAAATCATAGGCGCCGCACACAAACTGCGGTTCATGACCATCTTAGCAACCAACGGTATTCGCCTTGCTGAATCCCCCGAGCTTGCTTTGAAGCTGAAAAAAAACGGTTTGAACATTGTTTACCTGCAATTCGACAGCTTCCGCGATGAATTCTACGAAAAAATACGCGGAAAGAAGCTGCTGAAAACCAAAATGAAAGCCATAGAAAACTGCCGCAGGTACGACATAGAAATAATATTGGTCAATACTTTGATAAGCGGTGTCAACGATAACGAAGTTGGAGACATCATAAGATTTGCAGCGGAGAACTCCCACATAATAAGAGGCGTAATTTTCCAGCCCATCGCATGCACAGGACGAGCAACAGATAATCCCTCCAGAGAAGACTGGCGAGATTGGCATTTCGCAGAGGAAGTTGAAAATCAAAGCAACGGCGAGATAGAAACCAAAGACCTTTTCCCACTGTCAGTTATGACTTCGCCGATAATGGTTATGAGCAAATTCATGAAAAAGCCGTGGCCTCTGTTTTCCTGCAGTCCCCAGTGTGGTCTTGTAAACTGGATGTACGTGTCGAAAAGCGGCAAAATTATCCCCATTAACCACTTTGTTAATTTCGAAAGGTTCTTCCAGATTCTTCAGAAAACAGCGAAGTCTGTTGAATCCAAAGGACGATTCTCTCTTCTGTCATCGCTGTTTTTGGCTTCCGTTCAATCTTTAAACTGGCCTCTAGTCGCTAAAGAAATCGGCATATTCACTCTGATGAAAACCATTCTGAAAATGCACATTTCTCCTTCTTATGATTCGCTTGCCAACTTGCGTCGCCGAATTTTCCTGCTTGGATGCATGGCTTTCATGGATACCTACACTTTCGACATTAACCGCGTTAGAAGATGCGTGGTGCACTATGTTACTCCAGACTTGAAGATCATACCTTTCTGCGCTTACAACAACGTCCACAGGATAGAAACCGAAGAGCAATACGTTTCGCGACAGGCCACAGCTTAGATTTGGTCTACAACTTCTATGTTCAAAACGCAATAGTTGTAAGTGAACTTGAACATATTATCATCCTGGGTCCAAAGCTCAAATACCACAGAGTAACTTCCAGGCTCATCTATGGAAACTGTCGCCAAAGTTTCCCACGTCGCTCCGTTTTCTATAGTCGGTGTGTGGCTGCTCTCAGCATTTGCCTCAACTGGAAATGAGGAAATCGAACCGGCAACAACTTTTTGTAAAACTTCGCAGGATTGCCTTATGCCCATGTGATTTTCAACGTCAACCCACACATTAAACGTGTTATTTCCATTAATGACTAGAAGTTCAGGATAATCTATCGCTTTTTTATGCTGGTAATCTAGCACGTAAATGGTTGTGTATCCCGTAGGTGGAAGTCTCGAAATGAAATAATAGCCTATGACTAGACTGAAAACAAATACGAGCGCTAACGCAACGGCGATTTTGTAACCGTTATTGCTTACCTTCAGAGTCTCATTCAGTCTTATTTTTAATTCTGAATATACTTTCACTTTGTCAATCCCTTAACCATCGTGGTGAATATTTCAATCCCTGACTTAACTCTTCGAAGTTTAGTTCTTCCATATTTTCTTGCCTTGTAAACTGAGGGAACTTCAATCATTCTGAAGCCTTTCTTGGCGAACTGCACCAGCATTTCTGTGGCGAACGCCATGTCATCCTGATCTAAATCAACTTTTTCTATCGCCGAGCGAGATATTGCCCGAAAACCAGATTGTGTATCGCTAAGAAACTGTTTGTAAAAAAAGTTAAAACAGAACGTTATTATTTTATTCGCAACAAAATTCATGAATCCCATAGCTTTATTCGGGTCATACATTCGCGTAGCTAGACAAATTTCGGCATCGTTTTTTATCATTGTTTTAAGCAAACGGTTAACGTGTTTTACTTCGTAGGTTCCATCGCCATCAACCATAACTACAATGTCGCCTTTTGCACGTTTAATTCCGGTTCTAAGAGCGAGTCCGTAGCCACGTCTAGGCTCTACAATGAGTTTGCAAAAACCTATGTCTTTAACGATTTCTTTTGTTCCGTCTGTTGAATTTCCATCTACAACGATTATTTCTTTTGGATACGTTATTTCCTTATAAATAGTTGTTACTGTTTCACGAATGTTCCCTGCTTCGTTGAGCGTTGGAATTACCACTGAAACCATTTCTACGTCCAATGTCACCGCTTTGTAGCTCCCTACTCTGAAAGCTATATAATCTAGTCTCTAACATCAAGTTAAATAAGCTCTTCGTATATTTTGACAAGTTTTTCCACATTCTTGTCCCAGCTATACCTCTGCTCTATCATCGTCCGCAGGTCTTTTTTTAGGACCGCCAAGTCCTCGCCGGAGAATTCCAATATTGCTTCCGCAAGAGGGCTAGGCGAGTTAGGCGGCACCAGTTTTCCATACTTTTCATCCATAACTTCTGATGTGCCTCCAACGTTTGTTGCTATCACTGGCAATCCGCAAGCCATAGCTTCAAGCGCAACCAGAGGCAAACCTTCTCCGGATTTAGAGGGCAAAACAAAAAAGTCTGCCACGTTGTAGTAACAAGGCAGGTCCTCATCTGACACAAAACCCGTAAGCCTGAAATTCCTCTGTAATCTTAACTGCACTATTTTTTCTTTAACTTCCTCAAAATCGGGTCCTTTGCCCACTACAACAAAGGTTAACTTCGGGTTCTTTTTAACCGCGCTAATTGCGCTTTCAATTAGTGTATCAATTCCGTTCTTGTAGACAAGCCGCCTCACCGTCAGAACAACGCTCGCGTCTTCAGGAATGCCCAGCTTTTTCCTCATTTCACCTTTGACTTCAGGCAAAGGCTTGAAACGGTTCAGGTCAACACCATTGTGGAGCACCACTGTTTTTTCAGGGTCTGCTCCCAAACTCAAAACATAGTTTCTTGTTGCGTTGCTGACAACGATTATTTTGTCTGCGTCCTTAAGTACTTGCCTTCCAATGGCAAGGTCGTTTAGCTTTTCTGCAGTGTCCCAAATATTGTTGTATTCTATGAACGTGTTGTGCTGAGTCAGCACCAAGGGTTTCGAATATCTCTTTGCGATTTTAGCGGCGATAAGGGACGACAGGTACGGGTGACCGTGCACGTGTATGAGGTCGTTGGACTTGACTGTTTCTAAAAAGGTTTTGAAGCTGCTTAATTGTGGAATGGCATAGGGAATGCCGAGCCTAAATCCTATGTTCACCGAATCGTAGCATCGAACTTTTATTCCGTCAAAAACGTAACTTTTAGCCGTGTAGTTCCGATGTGTCAACACCATAGGTTCAAACCGTTTCTTCTTCATCAGCCGTTTGCACTGTTCATAAACAACTCTTTCTATGCCGCCAACATGAGGCAGAAAAGTATGCGTAACAACGCACAGCTTTGTTTGAACCATGGCGCTCCAACTGCTTAAGTCTCCTCAATCAGCAAACTATTATAATCTTATGGTAAGCTCCCGAAAAAGCCCGCTTTTCAGGTAAATTTTTATAACGTATTTAGCTGACTTATCCAGCTGATTAGGTTTCAGCACGGAAGTGGGCAAAAATGGACATCATCGTTGGAGGCGGAAAATACGGATGCGCCGCTGTCGAGTATCTGCGGCAGAAGAAAAAAGACTTTGCAGTGGTAGATACAGACATGAACTGCCTCGCGGTAAAACGATTTAAACTGAAAAACTTTGAAAACGCTGATTCGAAAGGAGAAGGCTTCATTAACGGCGGGCTTCCGAAAGTGTTAGAGTTGATAGACGACCTGAAACCTGAGTACGTTTTTCCTACTGCTCCAGTACACATTGCTGCAGACTTGGTTAAAGTCAAGTTTAACCTCATACCTTGGAACGAAGCAATAAACACCATACTCCATAGGTTGCCTGAAGTGGTTGTCCTGCAAGCGGGAAGAGGAAAACTCGTTGTAAGCTTCAACAGAGACCACGACTGCGTAGAAAAATGTGCGATGCCCCAGGTCTGCCCCTCTTCGGAAATAGAGAAGCCTTGCACCATGACTAAGCTAATGAAATTTGCCAGTCCAGAAGCCTTCATCCTGATCAGTTATTCGATGGCGCCTGGAATGGGCGCACTCAAGGGCAGTGAACTTTTAGAATTGTTCAAGTGGGCTAAAACGAAAGAAAAGTTCATTGTTGCCACAGCTTGCGACTGCCATGGAGTCTTCACAGCTTTCCAAAAAGCTTCAACCAAATCCAGAGCAAAATTAAGAAGTGAAACTGCGGCTTTACCTTTTTGAAGCGGCATCTGCAGTTCTAAAAGCGCGTGTGTACACGTTTGATGAGACGCCAGCAACCAAACCGCCTATGGCGTCGTTGGTGATTGGCCCCAACTTCTTAAGAATCCCGGGCTTAGCTTGGTCAAACCGCGTAAACTCGAAAACCCCCTTAACTCCCGCAATGTAATTGGCAATAGCAAGCCCCAACAACTCGTCAGCAACCAATCCTGGTCGTCCCATAAACCTCTCCTTAGACAGCCCTGGAATCAAACCTTTCTCGGCATCTTCCTGCGCTCGAAAGCAGGCGACTTCCAAAGTGGAAACATTCACGTCTGATAGGATATCGAGAAACTCTTCACGAAGCATTTTTGCGGCTTTTTCCTCTGTCTCTAAGCCAGGATGGGGAACAAAAAGCTCAAGTGCCGTGTCGATGAGGTCTTTCAGTGTGATGCCTTTTTTTTCCAAGTATTCTATCAGTGGAGGAGATTCTGTGTTCATAATTAACCCACACTTTCTGTAACAGCAGAGTTTATTTTAAATATTGCGTGAATACAGCAAAGCTTATTAGCGTAGGTTGGTTTATCCATCCTAAACAGGGAGCGTGAGGAAGATAAACAGAAAATACGTTATTATTGCAGCAGTCGTTGCTATTGTTTTGATAGCATCTGCAGCTTTTCTGTACATTTATTATCAAGGACAGGCTACTGAGGCGGAGCGGATTAAGGTCTTGCAGAATCTCGTAGACGACCATGATTACCTTACAAGTTTGTCGTCCTATCCAGAGAAGATTGTTTCGCTTGCACCGAGTTGCACCGAAATCTTGTTTGCTTTGGGGTTAGATGACAAGGTGAAGGCGATTACTGATTACGATAATTATCCATACAATTTTACGGCGTGGATAGCTGCAGGCAATATAACTAGCGTTGGAGATTTTTCGGATCCGAACTTGGAAGTGATTGCGTCTGTTGATCCCGACTTGATTCTGGCCACCGCAGGTGTGCAAGGAGATACTATCGATACTCTGCGAGCACTGAACTACAAAGTTTTGGTGCTAGACCCACCCAGCGTTGCAGGTGTACTCCGAGACATAGAATTAGTAGGTAACGCAACTGGCAAAACTGCAGAGGCAAAGACACTCATAAACAGTTTGCAGAGCAGGATTGATGCTGTGGCAGAGAAAGTGGCGAACGCGGCGTCCAAGCCAACGGTTTACTACGAGGTTTGGTATGACCCCACATCATTATGGAGCGCAGGTTCAAAGGCATGGCAAAACGAACTCATAGAAATAGCTGGTGGAACTAACATTTTCGCTGATCAGCCACTAGATTATTTTCTGTCAAGTGCTGAAGCAGTTATTGACCGAAACCCTGACGTGATTCTGTTGCCCTCTTCCGGCATGGGTTTTGGACCGCCGTTTTGGGGAAGTATCGACGAAGTCAAGGCAAGACCTGGTTGGGACTCAATAAGCGCTGTGCAGAATGACCAATTGTATCAGGTAGACGGTGATGTTATAGCTAGAGCTGGACCGAGAGTAGCGGACGCAATAGAGGCATTGGCTCAATTCTTCCATCCTGAACTCTTTTAAACCACCTATCCCTTTTTTGTGTGAACAAAATGAGCAAGGACAACGTTGAAAGCACATATTTTCGGCGAACTTCACGATGGAAACTTATCTTGGTTCTGTTAATCTTCGCTCTAATCGCGACGGTTATAATATCCATAAACGTCGGCTATGCTCAGATTTCGTTTCCCGACATACTCACAATATTAGCTAAGCAAATACCCTTTCTGAACGGCTTCACGGCATCTTCGACCATACAACCATCTGCTGAGAGCATTATTCTACAAATACGCTTGCCGCGAATAATGGCAGGCGTTTTGGTTGGCGCAGCCTTAGCGGCAGCAGGCGTTTTATACCAAGGAGTATTCAAGAATCCGATGGCAGACTCGTACGTACTGGGCGTTTCAGCTGGAGCAGCAGTTGGTGCTTCATTTTCTATACTCTTTGGTGTAAGTTTCGTATTTTTGGGGTTGCGTCTTGTGCAGGTGGCAGCGTTTCTCGGGGCTTTGGCAGCTATGTTTCTTGTTTACAATATTTCACGGGTTGGTTCTAGGGTTCCAGTGGCAACGTTGTTGCTTTGTGGAATAGCCGTAAACTTTTTCCTGTTTGCAGTCGTCGGGCTTTTGGAGGTAGTGGCTGGCGACGAGCTTCATTCAATTGTGTTTTGGCTTATAGGCGGCTTTTCAAACGTTTTGTGGAAGGACATATGGGCTATGCTGCCCTTCATAGTAATAGGCGTCGTGGTCGCGTATTTCTACGCGCGTGACCTTAACCTGCTTGCTATGGGCGAAGAAACTGCCCACCATCTAGGTGTAAACGTTGAAAGATCAAAACAGATACTTCTGGTACTGGCGTCCATGATAACCGCGGCAGCGGTCTCTATTTGTGGTCTCGTAGGCTTCGTAGGTTTAATGATTCCTCATGTGACTAGGCTGATAATCGGACCTGACCATCGCATACTGCTGCCAACTTCCACAATAATCGGCGCGATATTCTTGGTGATCTGCGATGATTTAGCTCGGGTTGTAGCAACTCCTTTTGCATCAACCCTTGAATTGCCCGTTGGAATAATCACCATGCTTTTTGGTGCGCCTTTCTTCATTATCCTTTTCAAGAGGAAAAAACAGAGTTATTCTGTATGATCGGATGGTGGCAAATTTGGTGTTGTTAAACATTGATGGCGTCGAATGCCGCTATGGTTCTGTCAAGGTTCTGGAAGACGTTAGTCTTTCAGTTAAGGGCGGCGATTTCTTGGGAATTCTTGGACCTAACGGTTCTGGAAAAACCACTTTGCTCAAGAGCATAAGCCGGATTCTCAAACCTCAAAAGGGTACCATTCTGCTCAACGAAGCGGACATCTACTCTCTCAAAAGCGTTGACGTTGCAAAACAGCTGGCCGTGGTCCCGCAGGACACTAGTATAGGCTTCAACTTTGCCGCGTTGGACATCGTTCTAATGGGGCGCAATCCTCACATGAAACGGTTCCAGATGGAAAGCGAGAAGGACATGGCTGTTGCACGAAAAGTAATGAAACTCACTAACATCTGGCATTTAGCTGAAAGACCAATAAACGAGTTAAGCGGCGGCGAGAAACAGCGCGTGATAATTGCCCGTGCTCTGGCTCAGGAACCGAAGATTTTGTTGCTGGATGAACCCTTAACTCATTTGGATATTGTTAATCAACTGGAAATCATGGATCTTGTCAAAGACCTGTGCGTGAAAGAGAAGCTTGTTGTTCTGGCTGTTTTTCACGATTTCAACTTAGCTGCACGTTATTGCGAATCAGCTATACTGCTTAAGGAGGGCAAGATTTTTTCCGCTGGTAGCCTAACTGAAGTTCTGACGAGTGAAAACATAAAGAGCGTTTTCAATGTTGACGCTATAGTAACAAAGCATCTCGTCACCAACTCCGTATTCGTTATCCCTTTGTCACCACAAAAATCTTCTCCAGCTAAAAAATGCTCAATTCACCTAATATGCGGTGCTGGTACTGGAACTGCGCTGATGAAGGTTCTTTTAGACGAAGGTTACAGCGTAACCGCCGGCGTCCTCAACGTGTTAGACACGGACTTTGAAACCGCGCAGTTTTTGAAGATCCCCGTCACAGTCGAAGCACCGTTTTCTTCAATAACGGAGAAAACACACAAGGCTAATTTGGAGATGATAAGTGAAGCCAGTACTGTAGTGTTGACTTCTGTTCCGTTTGGTCTTGGCAACCTGCAGAATTTGGAGGCTGCTCTAGCTGCTTTGAGGAGGGGAATTCCCACTTTTGTCATTGAAGAAGTGCCTATTGAACGAAGGGATTTCACTGGGGGAAAAGCAAAGGCGCTGCTTGCCGAGTTGAAACGCGGAGGCGCCGAGTTTGTTAAGGACCAAAATGAGCTTTTATCTCTGCTTAACGTTTCTGTCGAAAAGCTGAAAACAGCCAAAGAAGAAAGAAACCGAATTCTTGCTCACCTGAAGCCTGGAGAAGTTCATAAAGGAACCAAAATAAAGGATAAAGGCGAGAAAAAATAGGGGAAAAACTGTATGAAAGTTATTGTTTTGTGGAGCGGCGGCAAAGACAGCTGCTTTGCATGCTACCAAGCTATTCAAGAGGGTCATGACGTTTCACAACTTCTAATAACGATGTCCGACCTGAACAATTCGAATTTCCACTTGATTCGTTCCGACATGCTGGACGCGCAGTCCCATGCCATCGGGATTCCGATAGTGAAGTGGACGACTGCTCTTGATACTTACGAGCGGGATTTCAAGAAGGCGTTGTTGCAAATGAAAGCTGAAGGCGCGGACGGTATTGTGACGGGAGATGTCTATGACGTTGCCTTGCACGAGGCGGGTTGGCTAGAGCGTATCTGCAAGGAAGTGGGACTTACGCCTGTTAAGCCTCTGTGGCACCGTGACACGCAACAGATTCTGGAGGAGTTCATAAATGAAGGTTTCAAAGCTACCGTGCTTAGAGTAAACACCGATGTGCTGGGAATGGAATGGCTTGGAAGAGAAATTAACAAGGAGTTCTTGGGTGACTTGCTCAAGCTAGGCACGATAGACCCCTGCGGCGAAAACGGCGAATTTCACACGTTCGTAACTGATGGGCCATTCTTCAACAGACGAATCGAAATTCTTGAAAGCGCAAAGGTAAAGCTTAACGGCAATGGACGTTTAGTAATAAAGCGCTTCGAGGTTAAGCCCAAAAGGAGTTAATCAATCAAAATGAAAAAAATATTCGACGTGCTGTTAACCCATAACGAGTTCAAGGCAGAAGCTTTTATTAAAGAGTTGGAAGGAAAGAAACCGCTTTTCGTCTGCACCATAGCCACGACAGAAACCGCCAAGATCCAAGGAATCTCTGCGGCTGGAAAACACCCTGAATTCACTGATTACACGCCGCCCGCGGACGCTGAACTGCTTCTGCTTGGAAGATGCAAGTGCATCAACGGTGTACCTGTGACTCCCGATGGAATTCCTACTCCCGCGTTAATAACCATGTCAGCTTTGAGGCTTGCGGATATACCTGTGCTGGTTGCCAGTGGCGGGTTAAAGGTGAAGCCTCAGATTCCGTTCTTGGAATTGGGCGGGAGTCCTGGCGAGGACATTAGAACTGGGAGGGCAGTGGAAAACGTTGAAGAAGTAATCCAACGAGCCACCTTAGCTGGGGAACACTTGGCTAAAACAGCAGATTACCTCGTAATCGGAGAAAGCATACCTGGCGGCACGACAACAGCCTTGGGTGTCCTGTCAGCTATGGGCGTAAACGCTAAGGGAAAAGTCAGTAGCAGCATGCCAGAAAACCCGCACGAATTAAAAAATGAAACAGTCAAGGCGGGGTTAGCGGCTTCAGGCTTGAGCTTCGGGAGTTTAGCTGAAAACCCAGTTAAAGCCATTTCATGCTTAGGCGACCCCATGATGCCTGCTTTTGCAGGATTAGTCATTGGCGCTGCAGCGCAGGTCCCTGTTTTGATGGCTGGAGGGACTCAGATGACCGCAGTGTTAGCCGTTGTCAACGCGTTGAACCCCGATGTCCTCTGTAACGTGGCGATTGGAACCACAAGATGGGTCGTAAGCGACAGTTCATCCGATATCTGCGGTATAGTCGCCCATATTGCGGACGTGCCCGTATTGGCGGCTGACATAGACTTTGCCCAGTCTCGTTTTTCGGGTCTACAGGCTTATGAAAAGGGCATTGTGAAAGAAGGCGTCGGAGCTGGAGGCGCTGCCATAGCTGCAATGGCTAAAGTAGGCGGTGCCGTAACTAAAGACATACTGCTTAAAGAGATCGAGAGATCTTATGCTTTGTTAGTGGGAACGAAGTGATGAGGCTCGATGCTTAAAGAGATCAAGAACCTGTTTTCTTTTCTCACCTCCATCCCAGTAAGCATGGACCAAGACATATTGGCAGACTCTGCGAAGGGCATGTTTATTTTTCCTTTGATAGGCGCTTTCATTGGGTTACTAGCGGGGCTATTCGGTTGGGCTACTTTGCACTTCCTTCCTAGTTTAGTGGCTGGAGCTTTGGTGCTTGGTTTTTTGTTGCTAATTACTGGGCTTCATCACACTGATGGCTTGCTGGATTTTGGCGACGGTGTCATGGCTCATGGCTCGCCGGAAAGAAAGATCGAAATTATGCATGATCAATTGACTGGTGCTGGTGGCTTGTCTTTGGGAATCATGACTTTCTTGATCACCGCCTTTTCTATAGCTGAATTAGACATGGGCATCGTCATCCAAGGTTTGGTGGTTGTTGAGGTTTCAGCAAAACTTTCCATGGTCATCGGAGCTTGGGCTGGAAAAGCGGTTCATGAGGGAATGGCGTCCTCTTTTTTAGCAGCCATGCACGGAAAGAAAGGCACTGCTCGCTTGATTGCTGCATTAGCAATCTCCTTCGGAATAGCCGTACCCTTATTGTGGTTGACCGGCGTCGTAGTTGTGTTGGCGGCTATTATGGCAAGCCTTATCCTGGTCGAAATCTCCCACAGGAACTTCATGGGCGTAACAGGCGACGTGTTAGGCGCAACCAACGAGCTTACTCGCATGGTTTCGCTAATCACCTTGTTGGCGTTGATAAGATGGGTGTAACCGCGCTTGTCATGGCTGGCGGCAAAGGCTCTCGCATGGCGCTTTCAGAAGAAAAACCGTTGCTCCAAGTCGGCGGGAAACCCGTCATCGAACACGTTCTTACAGCGCTGAAAAACGCCAAAAAAGTCAGCTCCATCGTAGTTGCTGTTAGCGATTACACGCCTAAAACCGCTCAGCTTATGCTAAAATTTCCAGTTTCCGTTATAAAAACGCCGGGAAAAGAGTATGTCTATGACATGGGATACGCTGTTAAAACCCTCGGGTTGCAAACGGTCTTGGCTATTGGCGCTGACTTTCCATTGCTAACAGCTGATGTTGTCGATTCGATTGTGGAGCATTATGAAGGATGCGGTAAGCCTGCGTTGAGTGTGGTTGTGCCTATGGAAAAAAAGGCGAAGCTAGGGCTGAGCGGAAAGTACGGATTTGACTTGAATGGCGAACATGTGGTTCCTGCTGGAATTAACGTTGTTGATGGGCGAAGGATTAACGAAGAAGAATTGGAGGAGGAAATCTACGTTTCAGACCGAAAAGAAGTTGCCGTGAACATCAACACCATCCAAGAGTTAAGAATAGCTGAAGACCTTTTTCAAAAAACACTTAAAGCATAAGTTTTGAGGGTATACTCTGCGTTTAGATTTGTTTTTCTCATGTGTTCTAAAATGAAAGCGTAGTAGGTGGTTGTTAGTGCTTCACCACAATCACATGACTTTAAGTCTAAGAATAAAATTATAAGTGACAAGTTAGAGCGGCGCCATCACCTTTAGCTACTGCTGAGGATGCTTAGAATAATGCTGTCTAAAGAAACAACTTTTCCTCGTCTTTTTCTCCAGAGTTTCCAAGAAAAAAGAAGTGACAGAGACATTCCCTTTTGGAACATTAGTTGGACCAAAATCGATTTTCCTGAAACATGTTTTTATGAAACGATGAGATTGAAACATATTGGAGAGGAAGTTTAAAAATGGAGATAACTTCAACACGGTCATTTAGAAAATGGGTTTCCCTCTCCGCTTTTCTCGGATTTGCCGCTTTTCTGCTTTACCTGTATTTCTTCACCGATATCGCAGGTGTTGCATCGGTAATAGTGCGAACGAATCTCTTCTTTTACAGCTTGGCTTTCCTTTGCGTTTTAGGAGGTGTCGCATTCAACGCTTTAGCATGGTATAGTCTGCTGGGCTCTCTCTCAATAAAAGTCAATTATCGCCTGATTTTTAATTTAAGCTGGGTTGGAATTTTCGTAGACGCGATTATTCCAGGAGGTTGGTCTGGCGACGCGTTCAAGGCTTATCTGCTTTCGCGGGATCCAAATATAGATGGTGGAAGAACGGCGGCTTCAGTAGTCATGAAAAACGTTCTTGAACTCTTAATAGTTATATGTCTGTCATTTTTTGGATTAATTCTTCTAGCATTAAATTACACTTTAGAAAGTGGAATTCTTATCGCAATTGGCACGGCTGTCGTGCTCTTAACTTTGCCTTTGATAGTTATTATCTACCTGAGCGTAAACCTTGACGCTACCAAGAAAATACTTGAAGCGTTAAAACGCTTGTATGCGTTCATACGGCATCGCCCTGCGAACATTGAAGATTTCGAGAAAAAGATTGAGAAAACGCTAGCGGAGTACCATGAAGGCATCACTGTCTTGGGGACTAATCCTAAATCGCTATTCCAAGCGACCTTCTTTCAAATAATAGCTTGGGGTTTCGATATACTGGCTCTGTTTTTGATTTTTGCCTCCATCAACTATGTGGTACCTGCGGATAAGATTATAATCACAAATGCTTTGTCAGTAAACTTGCAAGCTCAGGGTGTAGCCTTAGCTGGCTTTGCTCAAGTGGTTTCAAGCAGTGTTTACACGATTCTCGGCATTCCCTTGAGCTATAGCGCGGCGTCGACTGTGCTGGCGGGGTTTGCGTCTTTCTGGTTTAAGACAATAATAGCTTTTTTTGCATTTCAGTTTGTGGTGTTTTCTCGTTGTGTCCCTCCTTTCTGCATGCGCATGAATCGTCTGAGAGGTAAAAGTTGCAAAGACGAAAAGCTGTTGGTTCAGAGTAACAGCGATGGATAAGCATGTGGGCGGCAGCAGGTGCGATAAGAGTCTAAAAACGGACTATCGACTTCACAACTTTCCGCTTCGGATCAAATCTTATATTTACCACATGTTATCTAACTAACATGGTGAGGGGAAAACATGAAACTTGTAACTGTCCTGCTACCAGAAGCTTATCTTGAAGGCTTGGATGAACTCGTAAGAGCTAACATGTATCCAAGTAGAAGTTCGGTTATACGGTCAGCAGTAAGAGATTTGTTGAGGAAAGAACTCTGGGAAAAACGCGGAAGATAAACTACACTCACCCACTTTCTTATTCAGAAACGTTTATCTCGCATGCCTTATTGTCGAGCAGAGCTTTTCAGCTGTCTCGCCCGGGTTATGTGCAAGGGTTATGCCTCTTCCCACAATAAGGTAACGCGCGCCAGCTTTAAGCGCTATTTCCGCTGCTCCGCCTTGCGCGCCTATCCCCGGCGAGTATATAGGTACATTTTCCCCCAGTATTCTGTGGATTTCCGTTATTTTTTTAGGGTAAGTGGCGCCCACTACCACGCCGTCAGCATTCCATCTCAGCGCTTTTTTTGCGAAGGAAACGTACTCCACGGTTTTCGCGCCTGTTGCCTTGTCGCATATTGTCTGGCCATAGCCTTCGTTTGCTCCTTTATGGCTCATATAGGCTAGGAGTATCACACCGCGCTGAAGCCTGCGAGCGACGCTGAATATGGGTTCTAGGCCTTCTTCCCAGCCTACGAATGGGTTAGCTATTAACGCGTCAAAATCCGCGGCGTAATAGTACTCCGCTATAACTTGGTTGGTTGCGCCAATGTCGTTTGCTTTGCAATCCATTATCGCGAGAAGACCTTTTTCATGGATTTGCGTTACGAGTTTTTGCACGCCGTCGAAAGTGCCGAGAGGAAGAACCAGATGATGGTTAATTTTCACCGCGCATACGTACGAATGAACTGCTTCCAGAACATCCTGGGCTTTGGCTAGAAGTTCTCCGCGTTTCTCTGGCTTATGAAAAGGGAAATCAAGCGCTAAAACAATGCTGGATTCTTTTTTCTTCACGGTCTCTTCCATCTTCTCTTTGAACGACATCTTCCGATCCCCTTTCTTATTTAGGCGTGGAACCCATAACCTTTACTGTTTCGGAATTTTCACTGACTAATTTTAATGCCTTGATTCTTGAAAACACGTAATTGTTACACGAAACTTAAATTTCCCGCGCCCCACTTTTGATTAAGAATTGCAGTTTAGCTTCGCAAACTAAACAGTCACAGGAGAAAAAGTTTATGAGCAAAACCTTGGCGGAAAAAGTCCTCGCGCAGCACCTAGTTGAAGGAAAAATGGAGCCGGGCGAACAGATCGGCTTGAGGATAGACCACACTCTAACGCAGGATTCCACTGGGACCTTGGCTTACTTGGAGTTCGAAGCCATGGGCGTACCCCATGTCAAGACAAAGTTAAGCCTAAGCTTTGTTGACCACAACATGCTGCAGAACGATTTCAGGAACGCTGATGACCACCGATATTTACAGGATGTCGCAGCCAAATACGGCATTGTTTTCTCACGCCCCGGCAACGGCATATGCCACCAGATTCATCTGGAACGCTTCGCCAGACCTGGCTACACGTTGCTGGGAAGCGACAGCCACACACCCACCGCGGGCGGCGTGGGCATGATTGCTATAGGCGCTGGGGGGCTTGATGTTGCCGCGGCTATGGCTGGAGAACCCTTCTACCTAGCGATGCCACGCATTATGGGTATTAAGTTAACAGGTGCGATTTCGCCTTTCGTTTCAGCAAAAGACGTGATACTCGCGGTGCTGAGAAAGCTAAGCGTGAAAGGCGGAGTAAACAAGATTTTGGAGTACTTCGGCTCTGGCGTTGAAACCTTAAGCGTTCCCGAGCGTGGGACAATAGCGAACATGGGCACAGAAACGGGGGCTACAACATCCATCTTTTCCTCGGATGAAGTCACAAGAGCGTTTCTAAGCAGCCAAGGCAGAGAAGGTCAGTGGGTCGCGCTTAAGGCAGATGACGGCGCACAGTACAGCGAAGTGTTGGACATAAACCTTGGTGAAGTTGAGCCCTTGATAGCGTTGCCTCATAGTCCAGACAACGTGAAAGCAGTCAGCGAAATTGAAGGCACGCCCGTGGATCAAGTGTGCATTGGCAGCTGCACTAACTCTTCGCTTCGTGACCTGAAAACTGTTGCTGCGCTCTTGAAGGGCAAAAGAATCAGCAACCGCGTCAGCCTCACCATCTCGCCTGGGTCGAGACAGGTTTTGGAGAATCTGGCTGCAAGCGGCGAACTTGTGGATATTATCAGTGCAGGCGCTCGGATATTGGAGAACGCTTGTGGTCCGTGCATTGGGATCGGTCAGGCACCTCAAACTGACGCTGTGTCCATCAGAACCTTCAACCGCAACTTCAAAGGACGTTCAGGAACACAAAGCGCTCATGTCTATTTGGCTAGTCCAGAGACGGCGGTTGCCGCGGCGCTTTACGGGGAGATAACCGACCCGAGGAAATTGGGCAAGCCTCCAAAGATAACGTTGCCAGAAAAGGTAATCGTCGAGGACAGCATGTTCATCTTCCCAGTGAGGCCTTTTACGGGCGAGGTTAGGCGTGGACCAAACATTAAGCCGCTGCCCAGGTTCACGCCAGTTCCGAAAAGCCTCGCTGGCGAAGTGTTGTTGAAGACTGGTGACAACGTTTCAACTGACGATATTCTGCCGGGCGGTTCAGAGGTCATGTCGCTGCGAAGTAACATTCCCGAGATAAGCAAGCACGTGTTCCGTTATGTGGATCTAGGTTTTGCTGGTAGGGCTTTGGCGAAGGGTGGCGGGTTCATTGTTGGCGGCGAAAACTACGGTCAAGGCTCTTCTAGGGAGCATGCTGCTTTGGCGCCGAAGTACCTCGGTGTGAAGGCGGTCATTGCTAAGTCTTTTGCACGGATACATCTTGCGAACCTTGTTAACTTCGGGATTGTTCCGTTGACTTTCGCGGATAAACAGGACCACGCAGCTGTTGCTCAAGGCGACAGGTTAGAGTTGGGTGTGGAGAGTTTAAAGCGGAACCTCTGCGTGAAGAATACAACTAAAGGCGCTGAGTTCAGGGTTGAGCTTAACCTCAGTGACCATGAGAAAGAGTTGTTGAAGGCAGGCGGGAAATTGGCGGCTATAAAAGCTAAACACGCGAAAAACTAGCTCGAACATGAATATTTATTACTAGACCCTTGCCTTAACTCTTCGGAAAACGCCGGGTTTCAACTTGGCAGTAACTCTTAAAATTCAAGCTGTTACTTAGTAGGCAGGAAGGTTTCGTTTATGAGTTATGGGTCTCAAGGTAGTTCAAGTGGTTCACGTCGCGGCAGTGGTCGAGGACGCGGGAAGGTGCACAGTACGAGGGGGAAACGGAAAAGGCGTAAGCACCGTTCTGGCGGCAAATACCTGCTCGAGACAAGTGAGGCACCCAGTTTCAAGGAGATTGTGGAGAAAACCGTCAGCAGACTGAGTAACCTTGCAGGGCAGACTTTTGCGTGTTCACCGTTCAGCCAGTACTATGACGATTGGCTGTTAAGTTTAAAGAGTGTTCTCTCCGAGTTTGAGTCCAATCCAGTCGTAAACGTAGACGAAGAGTTCGTGAAAAAGCGTTCACAAGTAATCGCTGACGTTGAACTCAAACTTTCCGAGATACGAAGTGAAGAGGCTGTTTTCGAAGAAACCACACGAAAGATTGCGAAACATAAGATGCTTCTCGTTCAGACTGACACGGAATACTCCTATGCAACCCAGAACTTGGCGACAGAAAGGAGACGCGAAATCAAACGCTTAACCCAGAGCATCAATGACCTCGAAACGGAACTTGAAGAGATTAACCAAACAAAATTAAGCATATTCAGTCCTCTTGCGAGAAGAGCGCACGCGCACAAAAAATCCGAGATAAGCCGAAAACTGGAAGCCGCAAAACGCGCGCTTGACTCAGAAGTGAAGACTCTTGAGGCTGAGCAGAAAAAACTCCTCAGCGAATATCAAAAAAAGAAACAAGACATAATCGAGCAAATGCAGATTTTGGAGAAGAAAGTCGGAGGCTCGGAAACTGACCGCTCTGTGGAAGACAGGCAAACGGCATGCGAAGCACTTGTTAACGCTGTGAACGAGCTTCTGTAAAGGAAGACATCGCTTTAATGAAATGAGAGGTCTGTTGCAATCTGAATTTCCAGAACGCTGTGGGTACTTTGCAGTTTGTTATGAATCTTTTATTGCGTTTTCTGCTCCCCTTCGATAGGTGCGGCAGTCAGTCTTGAAATCTATGTGCAAAAGACTTAATAATATGACGCGTGTCATATTATTAAGTGTAAACAGTTGCCACTTTGCAGGGTTCCAAAGTGAAAAATCGAATCTCCTCGACATTGTTGCTGGTCCTAATTCTCGGATTTATCACTTCAGGATATAGTGTCGCTGTGCGAGGTGATGCAGAATGGACGCTGCAAATAGACGGGGCTGTTTCCAACCCCAGAAGTATAACCCTTGACGAACTTATGGCGATGCCAAAAACTGTGGTGCCTGCCGCTCTCTACTGTTTCGGCAGCCTTGTAACAAGTGGGAATTGGACCGGAGTACGCTTTCGCCTCGTGCTTGAAACGGTTGGATTTGACCCGAATGCAACGCGACTAGAGTTTTTAGCTGCGGATGGATACACCAGCGAGCTTTCCATTGCAGAGGCTTTGCATGAGAACGTAATTATAGCCTATGAGCTGGATGGAGTGCCTCTGAGTGAGACACTGCGCTTAGTGCTTCCTAGAGAGAATGGCAGTCTTTGGATAGCCCAGATTACTAATATAACCATAAGCATGGATAACCCTTCGATATTCCACCCTAATAACTCAACAGGCAATGATACTCCCGCGCCGCAGCAATCTCCAAGTCCATCGTCTTCCCCAAGTTCACCTTCCACTGAGACTCAGACACCATCATCTTCATCTACTTCTACAGCACCATCAGATAATACAAATGAGCAGAAACCAACCGACACTCCAGTTCAGCAAACTCCCTTGCCACTCTCAGCCCTGTTAATCATAGCTTCTGTGGCGACATTAAGTTTTGTTGGGGTGGGCCTGTTCTTTTACTTCAGGAAACGCAAACTTTAGCAAGCATCTCTCAGACCTGTAATTTCTAAATTATTTGACTAACTGCGGCTACAAAAAGCACGGCTTATTAAGAGATCTGTTCCAAAAGAACGTTGAACGTTAATGTGCCGTTAATTTGTGTTTTAGTAGAGGATTTCACTGCTTATATTGACTTTGTCATTCTCGATGGGAATCCCTTCTTTCGCTACACTGTTCCTTCTGGTCTTTGCACCTTTCTTAGGTCCTCCAAAGGAGCCGTCAGAACATACAACCCGATGGCATGGAACAACAGGCCAAAGTGGGTTCTTGTGGAGAGCATTTGCCACTGCGCGGTAGGCTTTGGGTTTGCCTATTTTTTCCGCTATTCTTTTGTATGTGCTTATTTTTCCCTTTGGAATTCTGAAAGTGACAACCAGCACGTCTTTTTCAAACTGCGTCTTCCGCTTCAACGCCTCAACAACGTCTTCCTCAGTTTTGATTGATTTCAAATCCATCAGATAACACTCCGTAGAGGAAGCTATTGATTTGTTTGAACTTAAACCTTTATCGTAACCTGTCCTCGCTACTGCCAAGGGAGCAATTACCATCTCACCGATGTTGCGATGTATCATGAAGCGGCAATCCTCTGGAATCTTTCGGCGTCGTTCAATAAAGTAATTAACTATCAAGTGTGGTCGTTCATTTTATTGACTATTAACTAACTTTATTGCAGGCAACCAAGTGACCATTACCAACATTAACAAGTTTTGGCTTATTTTCTACACACTTATGCTCCTTCGCGTAAATGCATCGTGGTTGGAATCGGCATCCTGATGGAGGATTTATTGGGCTAGGCACCTCTCCAGGCAAAATTATTCGAGATCTTTTTGCTTCTGGGTCTGGAACAGGAATTGACGATAACAATGCTTGAGTATAAGGGTGTTGTGGAGAACTAAAAAGTTCTTCTGTTTCGGCGATTTCCACGAACTGTCCAAGATACATAACGGCTACCCTATGGCAAATGTGTCTGACAGTGCTTAAATCGTGGGAAATGTACAGATAGGTTATACTTAATTTTTGTTGCAGTTCTTGCAGCAGGTTCAAGATTTGGGCTCTAACGGAGACATCTAATGATGCCACAGGCTCGTCTGCAATCAACAATTGCGGTTCTACTGCCAAGGCTCGGGCAATGCAGACCCTCTGCCTTTGACCGCCACTAAATTCATGTGGGTATCTCTCCGCATGGTAGTCTTCTAAGCCAACTAATTCCAGCAGTTCGTAGAGTTTGTCGTGCCACTTATTCTTAGGAACATGCTTATGAATCATTAGAGGTTCCATAATTATGTCAGCTACAGTCATTCTTGGGTCGAGAGACGCGTAGGGGTTCTGAAAGACGTACTGCATTTTACGTCTTAGTTTTAAAATTTCGGCTCTATTCTTTGATTTAAAGACCTCGCCAATCTCTTCATCTTCAAGGTAAATACTTCCTGAAGTCGGGGGGTCTAAGTGTAATATTGCTCTAGCTGTTGAGGTTTTCCCGCATCCACTTTCGCCAACTAAACCAAAAGTTGTTCCCTTGTTCACTGAAAAACTTATTCCATCAACTGCGTGTATCAATCCGACTTGTTTTTTTAAGAAAATTCCTCGACTGAATATCGGAAAATATTTGAAGAGGTTCTCAACAGCTAAAAAAGGTTTTTTACTCATTTGCCTTAGCCTCTAAAGGAGATTTCATGTCAATTTCCGATGCAAGAATACAGGCCACAAAATGACCTGGTTCAATTTCTTCCAATGGTGGTATTTCTTTGGCGCATTCGGCTTTGGCGTACTCACATCGAGGATGGAATCTGCATCCCGAAGGTGGCTCAATCAGGTTTGGAATTGTTCCAGGTATTACCGCAAGTTTCTCTCTTCGCAAAGCTAGGCTGGGAACAGCTATGAGAAGAGCTATGGTATACGGATGTTTGGGATTGTAGAAAATTGTTCTGGTGTCTGCTGTCTCGCAAACTCTTCCCGCGTATAGAACCGTTATTCTGTCAGCTACTCCTGCTACGACGCCCATGTCATGGGTTATTAAAATCATCGACATACCCAGCTTTTCCTTCAAATTTTTCATTAATTGAAGAATTTGCGCCTGAATTGTTACGTCTAAATTTGTTGTAGGTTCATCGGCCAGAAGTAGGCTCGGCTGGCATGATAATGCTCTTGCTACAGCTATGCGTTGTTTCATGCCTCCGCTCAGCTGATGTGGAAAATTCCATATTTTGATTTCTGGATCAGGTATCTCGGCAAGTCTTAACAATTCAATTGCTTTTTCTAAAGCCTCTTTCTTCGTGACATTTTGATGGCGTCTTATTACTTCTGTCATTTGATTAGCAATAGTGAAGACTGGGTTAAGCGAGGTTGCTGGGTCTTGAAAGATATATCCGATTTCTTTTCCTCGGATTTTTTGAAGATCACTTTCGGTTTTCTCCAGTAGATTTTCTCCTTTGTACGTTATTTTTCCATCGATTATCTTTCCCGGTCTTGGAACTATTCCTAGAATTGATAAGGCAGTTACAGATTTCCCAGAGCCTGATTCGCCTACCAACCCTAAGGTTTCTCCCTCTCTGACATCTAGACTGACTCCATCAACAGCTTTGACTATCCCAGCCCAAGTGTCAAAGTAGGTTTTCAGGTTTTCAATTTTCAATATTTCCTTTGGTGCCATCAGCTTCCGTTCCATTAGTTTTATTCTCTAAGACGGGGATCTAAGGCGTCTCGCAATCCATTCCCGAGCAAACTAAACCCGAGAACTAATAGGGTGATGAACAGTCCAGGGAAGACCCCTTCCCACCATGCTTCCTTTACAGCTTCGTTCGCTTTCTGCAGTTGTTGACCCCAGGTTATAGCAGTTGGGTCGCCAAATCCAAGAAAGCTCACCGCAGCCTCTACTAAGATTGCGGTTGCTATCATGAGAGTGGTTAGAACTATGATGATGTGCAAAACATTGGGAAAAACATGTCTGAATATTATTCTTCTTTTGCCTGCTCCCAACGACTTCGAAGCTTCAATAAATTCGCTTTCTTTAACTCGTAGCACTTCTCCGCGGATGATTCTGGCATTTGATGCCCAGGAAAACAAACCTATCATAAGCATTACTGTTGATATACCTCCAACGCCGGAAGGTGCGATAGCAGTAATCACTCTTAGAAAAACCAATAAGATCAGAAGGAAAGGAATGACAAGGAATATTTCGGTTATCCTCATCAGAATATTGTCAACGAACCCGCCATAGTAACCAGAGACAAGGCCGACCACTACAGCTAATGACATAGCTATTGCTGCTGAACCAAATCCAACGTAAAGTGCTGCTCTAGCACCGTAGATTACTTGGCTAAAAACATCATGTCCAAGATAATCTGTGCCAAACAAATATTTCAGAGATGGAGGAACTCTGGCTTCTCCGGTATAAAATCCTGGTGTGGCGTTTGGGGGATAAGGGGCTATAAGCCTATCAAAAACTCCTATGAATATTATGAAACCAACAATTAAAGCGCCCGCCAAAGCAGCTTTGTTCCTTTTGAATCTCCGCCAGGCGATGTTCCATTGACTCACACCTTTAGATCGCTTTTTTTCATTTTGAACCTGCAATTTAGGTCGAGTGGATTTTTTTCTTTTCATCATCGCTTTTTCACCTTCTTTATTCAAGTCTTATTCTTGGGTCTATGTAGCCATATGTTATGTCTGTTATCAGGTTAGCCACAAGGGTCATTATTGTAATGAAGACAGTTATTCCCATAATGACTGGGAAGTCGAGCTTGTTTACGGCTTCAACGAAGAGTCGACCAACACCGGGCCAGTTAAAAACAGTTTCCGTAACTGGAGCACCAGCTAGCATAGCACCAAAATATAATCCAACGTAGGTTACAACAGGAATGAGCGTGTTTCTCAATGCGTGCTTGTAAACCACGCTCCGTTCGCTTAGACCACTAGCCCTTGCTGCTAGTATGTAGTCTTGTCTTAACACTTCTAACATACTTGATCGAACGAGAAGCACCACTGGCGCTAAAGTTGCGAAAGTCAGGACGACCGTGGGCAAAACCATATGCCATAATCCGTCCAGTTCGTAGCTTCCGAAAGGATAGCTTTGTGGCAAAATTGAATGGGCTCCTCCATATGGAAACCAGCCTAGAAAGTAAGAAAAAATTATGATCGCGATTATTCCCATATAGAATATGGGTATACACGTACCGAGAAGGGAGGTAGTGGTCACACTAACATCAAGCTTTGAGTACTGTCTTTTCGCCGATACTACACCTATAGGAATCGCTATTAGCAGTGATAAGAAAAGCGCGGCAAGCTGAAGTTCGAAAGTTAGCCATGCATAATCTCCAATCAAAGTAGTTACTGCTGTGCCTCCCCTAATGCCATAGGCATTTCCGAGGTTGCCTTGAAATAACTGTGCCAAAAATATGAAAAATTGATAATACAAGGGCTTGTCAAGACCATAATATGCGGTCAAATTCTGTCTAGCAGCTGCCGTAATACGAGGATTTTGAACAGTCATCAGGCGCACCGGATCTCCAGCAATCCGTGACGCAACGAAGACTATGATCAAGACCCCCAAAAATAATGGTATCAAATAGAGGATTCTTCGGATTATATATCTAAGCATTGACAAACTGCTTTCACAATCCGAATTAACTTTCTTCGTTTTCAGAATATTTAAGGATTCTCAAAGTTGGGGAATTAAAGCACGTTTTAGGAAATATCTCAAGGAGTCAAAATCAAGGATTTTGATGCTAATTTTTGCGCAAGAACTAGAAGAGGCAAAAATGTTATAAGGTAAAATATTGCAAAAGTAGAAGCCGGAGAGCTTAAAATTGCTACAAAAAAAGCACATGACATTGATACTTGGTTTGCTACTACTGCTGAGTACGTTCTTGTTGCCGACAGCTTATGTTACACGCGGACAAACGACCTTGTTCAAGATTACTTTAACGGTTCCCAACACAAACCCGTCTAGGCAAGCTTGGTCAGAAATCATTCAACAGAGTTTCATAGATGCTGGAATTGATGCACAAAGAGTGATACAAGATTGGGATACAATCTATGATAGAGCTCTTGACCCACCACCAGACGTAGCGGGCAAGACTTATGATGAAGGCGGCTTTGACATGCTGTTCGTTGGATACGCAATGGGCATAGATCCGGATCCATACCCTCTATACCATAGCAGTCAAGCTACAACGGCTACGCCACCTGGACAAAACTATTACTGCTGGATAAACGAAGAGAACGATCAACTATGCACACAAATTAAGGAAACAGTGAACGATAACGAACGCCTCGGATACATAAAGGACTGGCAACAGCTAGCCTACGAAGAAAATCCTTCACTAACAATCGAATATGATCAAGAGGTAGTCGCATATGACCCAACAGCCCTAGTAGGAGATCCACTTGAGATTCTGCATTATCCTTGTTGGCCTAGAGTTGCGGAATGGCAGCTGAACCCAACCACCACCCAAGACACGATCGTAATTGCTCAAACAGGACCCTGTCCTGAAGAAGGCATGTGTGACTATACTTCCACATCGTACTATGACCTCACCGCATATGGCAACGTCCTTGAACCCTTGGTTTACAGACAGAACCTTGATACCTTTGCATTAATTCCTGGCTTAGCTACAGACTGGGAAGTCGCAGACGACCAAAAAACTTGGACCGTCACCTTGAGGCAAGGCGTCAAGTTCCACGATGGAGTCGAATTCACTGCTGACGACGTAATATTCACTTATAGCGCAGCAATGGCAGACGACCTAGCGTCACAAGCAGGGGCTTACATAAAATCCATCGTCGGTTCGGCAGCCAACCTCGAGAAAGTAGATGACTACACAGTGAAATTCAACCTGCCTACTCCCTACGCGTACTTCCCCTCGATCATCTTGGGTTACAACATACTGCCAAAACACGTTCTGGAGAATGTACCTTACGACGAATGGCGACAACACACATTCAACACATGTGTGGGTAGCTACACGGCAAACGGGCAAACATTCCATGGTCCGTTAGGCACGGGTCCCTACATGTATGAAAGCTACGATGCGACAGCTAATACCAATAGTCTCACTCGCTACGATGATTACTGGAATGCCCAAGCCTTAACTGATGCAGGAGTATTCGGAATCAAGAATGTTGTTGTTGTTTTCATTGAAGACTCTGACCCCGCCATCACCGCTCTAAAGAACGGCGAAGTAGATCTGCTTGATTCGCAGTACCATCTGCAAACGAAGCTTAGCAGTATCCAAGAACCATGGGGAGCCTCTATAACATACGATGCTTTCGGTGTACAAGAACTTGGTGTGAACATGTTACACCCAATCCTGGGAACAGGCGTTGATACTCCGCTGGGTCAGCAAGATCCGTCCCGAGCAGCCGAAGCAGCCAGATACGTGCGCCAAGCCCTAAGTCATCTAATTCCCCGACAAGACATCATAGATACAATACTTGACGGATACGGCAAACCCGGAGTCACGACTGCAATCACCACAGTGACTGAGGGATACGACTCAAGTCTGCAGCCTTATTCCTATGACCTTCAAATGGCAAAAAGCTTGCTGGCAGCAGCAGGCTACGATACTGGTGTCGCGCCGCCATCCAAGGGATTCCTAGAAGACTATGGTCTCTACATAGTAGTAGCTATAGTAGTAGTTGTCGTCGCAGTGGGAGCTGTCTACTTCATTAGAAGACGCGGAAAATAAAACCAACTCCCTTCTTTTTCTTTTTTAAATTTTGTGGGTTGAGGCGAGTATCTGCAAAGCAAAATAGTGCGTTGGATCTTTTGTGGCAGTGTCTTATTTATTTCGAGAATAGCATCATAAAAAGCATAGTATAATTGAGGGCAACAAGCCTAGCGTTACCGGAATCGGAAGCCCTGGAAGTCGCAACCTTCGAATAGTTAATGCCAGTGAAATAAACGATCCTATCAAAATCAGGAACAAAGATAAAACTCCTGTAAAAACACCAAAAGTCACTAAGGCGTTAGACACGACCATTGCGTAACAAGTCAAATCGCCTATTCCGATTCCCCACTCCTGGTTTGAGAAAGCTACGTTGATTACGAGCTTTTCATAGGTCTTTTCTCCGACGATGTTTTCCACGGTTTTCCGTTTAATCAAAATCGTATCTAAAACCGAAAGAAATACAGAAATTCCTACAACGGGAACCGTTGGTAACAGTACGCCCAAGAAGGATCCAAGAACTCCGCTGCAAATTACAAAAAGCAGGTTTTTCATTCTATTAGACAAAGCATCAACCAGAACAAGATACGCAAAATATGCCGCTGCATAAGCTACAATAGCGACAACTACAAGAAAAACTGGAGAGTCAAGACCCAGCAAAGTAAAAACGAGCTTTCCAAAGAGCAGAGTCGAAAGCACGCCACCTATTATGAATGCGGAAACCAGGATTTTTAGAGCTAACTCTGGTCTTTTTTTGAAAACGCGGAAAAAGATGAACAAACTTATGACTGACAACAGAGTAATAATGAGTATATTAAGTGCAATGAAAATTTCGTTGACTCCATCAAAGAGTATGTTTGAGCCGTGTATCGGCTCAGCAAGTAATACAAACTGTGCGCAGATTGCGGAAACAAGAATTGCGAAGAAAATCGGAAGCATAAAATGCAATCTGTTTATTTTGGCTGAAAGAAGAAAATAGGGAAAAGCGGTTTTAGTCATCAATGTGAGCCTAACCAAACTTTTCGGTTAGAGCCTCATTAACTTTTCTAATTAATCGCCCGAAACACCAGAAAATCCCAAAACTCAGTAAGTCGTAAGGCTCATGCGGCAGATTTTAAAAGAGCAGCCAACACCAAAATAATGCCTGTTGCAATCCACGCTTTTGCTTGAGCTTCTACCTCTTTTTGCCGTTTTGCAGTCCAAGGTTTAGAATGGAAAACAGTTTCACTTACCTTTGCGGTGACTGGAGAAAACGATACAGCGGCTCCCCCCACAACTAAGCCTATTCCGCCTTCAAGCAGCATAACAAATGACAGAGAATAAGTGATTTGATTTAATCCTCCTGCAAGAAGAACGATAAGGACGAAGTCTATTAAAATGACTATGAAGGAATAAAGCAAACACCTCGCAATAAATTCCAACGCAGTTTTCCATTTGGTCATGGCGTGTGTCTTCATGTTTTGTCTGACTGTTACCAGTTTAACGAAAGGGAGATAATGGTTGAAAAGTTTTTCCTTGCTCCTGTCTAAATTGTCTCTAAAGTGTTTCCTGCTTGGCTGCTTCACATGAAAAAGCTTCATTCTTGGACTTATCCGATGAAGCTATGAAAAAGTAGTTATGCAAGTTACTCAAAACCGTTAAACGTCTATGTTCCTCGAAAAAGTTTACGGGCACTACACTGGATTGCCGAAAGAAGCAAAGTATCTAGTCTACGCGTCCATTATGCCAGCAGTTGCTTACGGCTTAATATTCACTGACATATCATATTTTCTAACCACTGTCCAAAATATGCCTGCTAATTTTACAGGCATAGTGATATCCGCAATGGGCATCTCCACCTTCGTCGCCAGCATTTTTTTAGGAATTGCCGCGGACATTTATGGACGAAAGAAGCTTCTGATGTTGGGCAACGTGCTAGCAAGTTTAATACTAGTGATTTTCGCTTTGACCACGAATCCGCTGATACTAGTGACAGCCGCCGTTTTTGAAGGCATTTCTGAAGCTGCCATCTTAGCATCGAGTAGCGCGCTGCTTGCGGAAAAAGCTTTGGCTGAAAAAAGAACCAGCCTCTTTTCCTTATACGGCTTTGCTCAAAGTATGGCCTTTAGTTTAGGTAGCTTTGCAGTGCCTGCGGTGGGAGCTTTCGAGCTTATTGGGTTCTCGGAAAAGGAAGGTCATGTGATACTTTATGTTTTGATAGCTGTTTTGAGCTTAGTTTCGACAGCTATTATGCTCAAAGTGAGTGAGTCGAAGTTGCTGAAGAAACCCAGAGCGAGCATTGCGGATTTGTTTCCGAGAAAGTCAAAGGACGTACTGGTCAAATACACTCTGGCAAGTGCCATACTTGCTTTCGGCGCGGGTATGGTGGTTCCTCTTATGACATTGTGGTTTAATTTTCAGTATGGGATTTCGGATAAAATAAGCGCGCCTATCTTGGCAATGTCAAGCGTTTTAATTGCTTTAGCGATACTGGTTGCGCCGCCGTTAGCCAAAAGATTCGGTCTTGTAAAAGCCATAGTGATTACGCAGGCGGTGTCAACTATTTTCATGTTCCTTACGCCACTTCCATCTAGTTACGCTTTAGCTGGGCTCGTTTACAGCTTGCGCGCTTTGCTAATGAACATGTCTAGTCCGCTGTCTCAGTCGATGATTATGGGTTTGGTGGCGGAGGATGAACGCGGAGCTGCTTCAGGGATAAGTGGAGCACTGTGGAGGCTGCCAAACGCTTTGAGCACTTGGATTGGAGCTTGGCTTATGGGCATTGGACTCTTGGCAGAGCCGTTTTTCATGGCAGGACTGTTATACATCGTCGCGATATTGCTATTCTGGGTTTATTTCAGAAAGGTGAAACTGCCTGAGGAAATGGTTCACTAACTGATTTTTCGCTTTTTTCCTGAATCGACGCTCATTTTAGTCTCTTAATTAGCGGAATTTCCTTGAAATCATAATTAGTGGGCAATCGCTCTCCAATATCTTCATAGCCCATTCTTCTCCAGAAACCATACGCTTTCCATGGCACTCCGTCAGCGTTCTCTGAAGTGTCCGTTATCATCAAGAAGCAACCTTTGGATTTTGCAATGCCTTCCACATACGCAACAAGTGCTCTGCCTATTCTCTTCCCTTGTTCCTCTTTAGCAACAACGATGTTGTCGATGTAGCCGACCTCACGCTCTGTCTTGAAAACTATGAAGCCAACCATCTTTCCTTCGTTTTCAGCCACAAACACTTCAAACCCGTCTTTCAACCTGTTTCCTCTGCTCCACGCTTTCCGCAATTCCTTGGTCGACGTGTAGGTTGCGGTGAATTCTGAAGCGGAAAACCCGCGAATCTCCTCGTCTGAAAGCGCCGCTAACCTAATCCCGACAATGGATGAAACGTCTTTAATTGTTGCTGCTTGAATCATCAATTGTGTCATTGCTAATTTCAGAATGTTGAAAATGAAAATAAGTCTTATGTGAAATATTCGCAGTTAGATGATGAGGAGTATGGGTATAATTAGCAATGGGGCTCCAACCAGCATCAGCAGAAAACCTGTTGAAATTTGTTTTTCTCTGAATTCTACACGTTGCTCTGATATTTTTTCCGCAACATATGGAGCTCTAGGGCTTCCCTGCGCGGCGGCTTCCTTGTTTTCTGGATAGCCTGCTGCAATTAACGCGCCCACGCCTATTATTAGGGCGGCTTCAATGAACAAGATAGAACCAAAAGTTTCTATGTCGGTACTGCCAAAAAGCCAGTTCGCATACGCCCTGAGGTGTGCACCATAAAAAAATGATGCAACGAAATCTGCTAATATTATCGCCGTATCGAGGATTGCAAGTAGTATCAGGAATTTTTTCCATCCTGATATAAACCTCAATTGCAACACGTATCCCTATAAAAAGAGAAGACTGGTTTTATCTCTTAAAGTTTGTCGCCTTGAAACATGGTTTTGAAACTTCAATCTTTTTCGGAAATGCGATGCCACAGCTATTTTACTAGCAGCGACCTCAACCGATCTCGAAATTTCTTTCGAAGTTCCTCTTCCGTGGAAAGCTCCTCGTCAGACATTGACAGGATTCCTGCATACTCTTGCACATCCTGCTTAGCCAAGAAATCAAGGTCCTTAAGTTTTGAAACCGCGTCCTCATATTCTTTAGCGCCGCAACAATCTTTTTGCTCCATCAATAGCTCAACTAATTCCGAAATCACCTTTGAATCATACTTCAATTTGAATCCCATGCGCGTAAGGGCTTTAAGTGCCGCTTCCGTTTCTTCTCGCAGGACGTCTTTGCCTCGAGAGGTTTTTCCAACCGTGAAGTGAAAGACTTCTGCCGTGGCTTGATAGTAACTTTCGATAAGGTGGTCAACCCGCACTTCGCGTGTAACTTCCACTAGATTGCCTTCAACAAGCTTTCGTATGTGGTGATAGACTGTTTGTGGGGTGATGTTGAGTTCGTGGGCTATTTGGCTGACAGTCATTTCTTTTGCGCGGAGTAGGAATACAATTTTTCTTCTGGTTTCGTCGGCCATTAATTTGAAAGCTTCAGGGTCACTTATGGTCATATAATGTTTCATGCTTTACGGACTCAGTAATGCCAATGTGGACTATGTATAAAAAGGTTTACCCATTCAAACAGAAATCTTTTTAAGTCAATATGAATTTTATTATTAAAATGGTTATTTGACTAATTAAATGGGAGTGTAGCAATAAAATGAAGATAAAAATTGGAAGAAACGCCGAAAAACCAAAAAACAACACACCAAACACCTTAGGAACCACACTTGGCACTAACAAACGAAGAAACATTGCCCACTTCTTAACAATCAATAAACATGGTCACACCACAACACTGGCTCAGACCCAACAACATTCCAATCCAGCAGTGCTCATAGAAGCTGAACGCCAACAATGCAAAGGACTATTATATGCAAGTATTACAAGATTCAGGTAAAAAAAGCAAAAATTAGGGAAAGTTCAACTGATAATTTGCTGAGAAGAGTGTGCATGAGAGTCGTGGTTTCAGGGCTTCTTTTGGTGATGCTTCTTGCATGCGCGTCTGTGTTCAGGGTGGAGTATGCTGTAGCCGAACTATGTGCAAGACTTGTTTTGCGGCAAAAGTCTTAAAAACGTTCTGAGCAATGAGTTGAAAAGACAGGTATCGTTCTTGCAAAACGCGGAGAATACCAAAAAGAAAGCGGTACTGTTTACGATTTTAGCTGGCTGTCTATGGGGCACTTCTTTTCCAGCAATAAAAGTCGGCTTACAGTACATGGACGCTTACACGTTTGCCTTCTTGAGGTTCCTGGTTGCCTCGTTGACGATGCTTGCTGTGATGCTGCTGACGAAAAACGCAAGTTTCAACTTCAAGAAGAAGCGTTTGCTTTTGTTTCTGGGAGTCATCAACGGAGTGGCGTACCTGCTCCAGTACGTGGGAATGCTGGAAACGCCAGCGTTCGCGTCGTCACTGTTCGTTAATCTGAGTGTCGTGTGGGTTGCCTTGCTGAGTCCTCTGTTGCTGAGGGAGCGTTTGGGCGGCAGGAAAGTGGCTGGCGTGCTAGTCAGCCTTATCGGGGTGGTGTTGATGACGACTAATTTAGATTTTTCTTCCCTTGGCACAGCGGACGTTTTGGGCAATTTTCTGGTAATCAGCGCTGGGATTGTCTGGGCAGTGTTCATTATTTACAATAAGCCTTTGGTTGAGGAGAGCGATAATCTGGTTCAGACAACGACTTGGCTTCTACTTTTCACCATGATACCGCTGCTGCCGACTGCAGCTTTTTCGGTAGAGAAAATTTTTGTTTTGCCGTTGGATGCTTGGCTAGCAATTGTTTACACCGCGATTCTTTGCTGGGTAATTCCATACTATATTTGGTTGAAAGGGTTGAAGCATATTTCACCCGTGACCTCCTCAGTGGTTCTGTTAACCGAGATCATCGTCGCCGTGGCAATTTCCACCGTCCTGCTTGGAGAAATCTTAACGGTCGTGTCTGGCATCGGCGCCGTCTTCATACTAATTGCCATCCTGCTGGTCTCGTAGAAGACTTAAAGCTAATTAACACAAAGCCAAAATATCGATTGAAAGGTGAGCAGAATGCGCCCCGAAGAAATTATTGACCTTAGAAGCGACACAGTCACCCTGCCTACTGAAGAAATGTTAGATGCGATTCGACGCGCGGAGATAGGCGACGACGTCTTCAGAGAAGACCCTACAGTGAATAGACTCGAGAAAATAGCTGCCGAAAAAATGGGTAAAGAAGCCGCTCTTCTTGTCACAAGCGGAACCCAAGCCAACCTGGTCTCTTTGCTGAGTAACGCAAACCGTGGGGAACTTGTCATACTCGAATCGGAATCACATATCTACTGGTACGAAGTAGGCGGCATCTCCGCGATAGCTGAGCTGCTACCGTGGCCAATCAAAAGTAGCCTAGGCGCGCTTGCCCCAGAAGACGTTGAAGCATCTATAAGACCAAAAAACATCCATTTTCCAAGATCCTCTCTAATATGCCTTGAAAACACCCACAACAGACACGGCGGAACAATCGTAACCCCCAATCAAATAAAGGCGGTAAGCGAAGTCGCCCAGAAACATGGTCTAAAGCTTTACTTGGATGGCGCGCGAATTTTTAATGCGGCTGTGGCGCTGAACGCTGACGTAAAAGAATTCACCAAACACGTTGATAACTTAATGTTTTGTCTGTCAAAGGGCCTATGCTGTCCAGTCGGCTCGTTGCTGGTTGGCACAGACGCGTTCATTGAGAAATCTCGAAAAATGAGAAAAATTTTGGGCGGCGGTATGCGTCAAGCAGGTATAATCGCGGCTCCAGGCATCGTAGCCTTGGAAAGTATGGTCAACAGGCTTGAAGAGGACCACAGAAACGCGAGACGCTTAGCGGAGGGAATAGCCAAGATAGGTGGAATCCAGATTGACTTGAGCCGTGTGCAAACAAACATGGTGTGCTTCGATGTTAGTGACATGGGAATAACAGCTGACCTGTTCACTTCGAAGCTTAAGCAGAAAGGCGTATCAGCCTTAGCTTTGGCCAAGAACAAAGTGCGTATGGTAACACATAGAGGAATAGAAAAAGAGCATATAGAAAAATCAATTTCTGCAGTTGAAAGCGTGTCGCATGAGCTGTCTTGAGGTTGTTGTGGATAATCACTGGCAGGTTCCATGTTTTCTCTTTGACCGGCGCTGGTGTCGATGACGTGAGAGTTTACTGGTGAGATTCTTCAAGACCCCCACTTGATTCTGTTCCAGGTTCTTTCATGAAAATAGTACAGTATCATCGTTATGGCGTTGTAGACTGTTCCGATTGCAACAGCTAAGTCCCATTTTCCTGTCAAGACAAAGGAGGTAAGTATGCTAACAACGATACAGATAATTCTCCATGAAATCGATTTAACCACGGATCTTTTTCTTGTCTCTCTCATACCCCATCGTCTCCCGCTGATTATTAAAAAGCTTATTTCATTGATAAGTATTCAACGGCAAAACGCGCGGTCTTTTTCCATGACGTGACCAAGCCAAGCTGTTTTTCGCCGAAAACCGGTTCTGAATGTGCTTCGTTGGCGCGTGCTTTTTATCTAAGATGTGAATATTCATTTTTGGTGACGTTATGGTTAATTCTGTTCTCAAAACTATCAGAAACCGAAGAAGCACCATACGGTTCAAGTCAACTCCAGTAGACGCTGAGAAATTGAATGCTGTCTTGAAAGCTGGAAGATGGGCGCCTTCATGGACGAATTCGCAGCCTTGGAGATTCATAGTTGTGAAAGATGAGGCGATAAAGGAACGCATAAGTAATACTGTTTCAACGTTTTTTAACTTGAGCATAAAGGACGCGCCGATATGCATTGCCATTTGCGTTGATCCAAAGGAAGATCCTTTCCATTTTGTAGAAGACGGGGCAACAGCAACTCAGAACATGGCTTTGGCAGCCCAAAGCCTAGGGCTAAGCACAAGTTGGATGGGTGTTTTTTCGCTGTCTAATGATAAGAACTCTACTGAAAGAAAGCTGAAAAAAATACTTGAGGTTCCCAAGGCGTGGAGGCTTATATCCGTTTTACCCTTAGGAACTCCAAAATTTAATCAAGCTAAAAAGCGGAAAGAGCTCTCTGATATTGTGGACTCAAACTACTTTGTTGCTAGGGAACATCGCGAAATTGAGACGGGAGCGACGGAAAAATTGCCAGAAGAAACTCCAGAAACTGGTGAAACAACCTCTGTCCGCGACGTGGAACGAGCGATTGTTTAAAAGAAATCGGGCTTCTCCCTAATTGGGGAAGCTGGTGAGGATAGACTGTAACAGCCAGCAATCTTTGATGAGGCTAAAGAATGCTCCCACCATCCCCCGTGAAAAGCAGCCCCAGGCTTATTTATCGATTACCTGTATAGACTATTTAGACTGTTTAGGTAGACTTGGGTTCTAATTAGAGATTTTGCAGTGGTGCGGGGGGTGGGATTCGAACCCACGAACCTCTACAGGATAGGCGCCTCAGGCCTACGCCTTTGACCTGGCTTGGCAACCCCCGCTCAAGTCGTATTTTTGTTGGCGCAGAGGTCTTAAGATGGCAGATAATAGAAACAAGCAGCTTATTAAAAGGCTTTACTTCACATGCCAGCAGCAACGGAGCAGATTCTTTATAATTGTGGAAACGTGATAGTTTCATGAGAGATTAGTGAAAAAGTATTTATGTCGCCACTCTCAACATAACGGCGTTATAATTTAATCGGTGAACAAACATATGAAAGAAATCTTCAACAACGTTCTCGAAACCATAGGAAAAACACCACTCATACGCTTAAACAGACTAACCGGCGGCTTAAAATGCACAGTTCTCGCCAAACAGGAATCCCGCAACCCAGGAGGAAGCGTCAAAGACCGCATATGTCTAAGCATGATAGACGAAGCTGAAAAACAAGGACTCATAAAACCAGATACCGTAATCATTGAACCCACAAGCGGCAACACCGGCATAGGCTTAGCCATGGTATCCGCCGTGAAAGGTTACCGCCTCATCCTCGCCATGCCCGAAACCATGAGCATCGAACGCCGCAACCTGCTAAAAGCCTACGGTGCCGAACTTGTCCTCACTCCCGGTGCGGAAGGCATGAAAGGCGCCATCAAAAAAGCCGAAGAACTCGCCGCTGGCATGCCCAACAGTTTCGTCCCTCAGCAATTCAAGAATTTAGCGAACCCGAAAGCCCACAGAGAAACCACAGGACCCGAAATATGGAACGCCACAGAGGGGCAAGTAGACCTTCTTATTGCAGGAGTCGGAACAGGCGGCACAATCACTGGCGTCGCAGAGTACATCAAGCCGCTCAAGCATCAGTTCAAAGCGATAGCCGTTGAACCTGCCAATTCGCCAGTCATGAGCGGCGGAAAATCAGGACCCCACAAAATCCAAGGCATCGGCGCAGGCTTCATCCCAGATGTGCTGAAACTTAATCTGGTGGACGAAGTCGTCAAGGTTAAAGATGAAGACGCCATGCAAACCTCGCGGTTGCTAGCCAAGAAAGAAGGCTTGCTCGCAGGAATCTCTGCAGGTGCAGCAACGTACGCGGCGCTACAGGTGGCTAAACGAACTGAAAACGAAGGCAAACTCCTAGTTGTAATTCTACCAGACACTGGAGAACGCTACCTCAGCACACCTCTTTTTCAACAGAACTGACGCTTCTCTTATATCCCTCTTTTTCTTATTCTCTTTTAAAAGAAAGAAGTGAGCGGAATGAAACAAAAGCCCACTCAGTCAAAACCAGCAAATAAGGAGAAAATACAAACTCGTGAGAAAATTTACTGCTGGAGCCCAGATAAAATGTTGGATGCACTGCTGAAAAACCAAGAAAAGGTGGAAGAAAAATGGCCTGAAACAGGTCTGCCAAGGCTTGTTGATGATCTTATAGGTAGTTATGAAGCGATCGGAGGCATGGATCACCTTAAAGGAAAAGATTTACCTTCAAAGAAGGTTGTCATAGAAGTTCTTGAGGACCTGTTTACGGTTCTCTTTCCAGGATACTTGGGGAAAGAAGGCATCACTAAAGCGAATATCAAATATTCTCTGGGTGCCACTTTGGCCTCGGTCTACACTCGACTCACAAATGAAGTGGAGAAGAGCCTCAAGTACATTTGCCGAAAAATCACTGAGTGCCCGCACGATGTCTGCCAAAAAAGAGCGCAGGTGGTGGTCAAAGAGCTTTTGGAAGAAATCCCTGAGATAAGAGAGGCTATCAGCGGAGACATTGAAGCCGCTTACAATGGAGATCCGGCGGCGGTTAGCACTGAAGAGGTAATCCTCAGCTACCCATGTGTTTTAGCCATAACAACTTATCGTATTGCGCATGAACTCTACCTGCGCGGAATTCCACTGATTCCCCGAATAATGAGCGAACACGTGCACTCGCTGACAGGCATCGACATCCATCCTGGAGCTAAAATCGGCAAGAACTTCTTCATTGATCATGGCACAGGCGTGGTTATCGGAGAAACCGCCGAAATAGGCGACAACGTAAAGCTGTACCAAGGAGTTACTCTTGGCGCATTAAGCTTCCCAAAAGATGAAAAAGGGCAAATAATCAAAGGAAGAAAAAGACACCCAACCGTCGGAAACAACGTAGTAATTTATTCAGGAGCAACCCTCCTCGGAGCTGACGCAGTGGTCGGCGACAACGTGGTCATAGGCGGAAACGTTTGGATCACATCCCCTGTTGCCCCAGACACAAAAATAACCATCGCCCGTCCAGACCTCAAATACAAAAAGAAAAAAGCCTAAGCTGTTCACTTTCACCTAATAGACTTTAGATGGCAAAGAAAAGGAAATTAACGTATGAGCGGGAAATGGTTCGCATCATGTTAAGTTTACTTCAAGATGAAGGCTTGTCGCTCGCTGTTTTAAGTCGCGAGAGAAGCTTGTCTTTGGCAATTCCAAGCAGGGACCAGACCCTGTTGAAAGCGTGTTTTGTCCTTTCCACCAACATGAATCTTTGAATACAGCCAATTAATAGGATGTATAGTAAAATCCAGATGACGGAGTACATTTCGCCGTAGGAATCATGAAAAACCATTCCGGCAGCATTTCCCTCATTTATCATGACAAAAATGATTGAAATTATTCTGAAGACGTTCACGAAGAAAGTGGCAAAAAGACCGATTATAAAATAGGTCAGTTTGCGGAAGGAGGAAATGTCTGATTTTTTAAAGAAAACCAGAATTATCAGTATGTAAAGTAGCAAACTTTGAACGCCTGCACAGGTCCAAGAAATTCCCACGCTTGCGGAATTCGCGCCTACATGGACTGTTAAAGATGGAAGTGAGTATCCAGAACTGTACTGTGGGAAAACTAACATCACTGTATACCCTAAAAGGTCCAAAATGCCAGCGGCCACCGATGCTGTAGGAAGAGCAAACGCTTGAAGAGGTCTAAAAATGCCGAAGGGATAAACGGTGTCAATCAGATATGCAACGCCTATTCCTCCAAGAAGAGCAAAAGAAATTGAGAGGGCTTTCAGTCCCTTCGTTTTATAAGCCAAAAGCACAGCGCTAATGAAAAACGCTGCAAACACGATGTATTCGCATGATATAGGCCAATGTAGGTGTAAAAAGTCCCACGGTTCATTTGCACCTCTAACACTGAGAATCTTAAAGACATCGTGTCCTATTCGCAGCACGGTCAGGTCTAACCCAAAAAAGGTGATAGCTAGGACATAAAAGGTTGGAATTAAAGCGCAGACAAGGGAAGCGAGTATAATATAGCGGTTTCTCGGTTTTTCATCAACAAACTTATTCCAATCCATCGCTGATTCAACCAAAATAATCCATAAGAATACTAGTAAGAACAATCGGCCTTTCCACGTTAATTCGAAAAGGAAATTTTGATTAAAAAACGTATTAGGCCAGCTTTCGAAAGCGTTAGTTTCACCGTTATAACGATAGTTATAGCCTTCCAAATTATAATAATCCAAGAAAAACAGCATTATTATCGGCAAAGCAATGCAGATAAGTAAGGCTATGTGAAACCAAGATTTTCGCAATTAACACCAAACCCGCTCAGCATTCATTTTGTGTTAACACATTTATGCTTAGGCTTCAGAAATAAAATTTGCTATTCAATCAAAAAACTGGGGTTAGTTTGGACTTTTAGCAAGGTTTTAAATAAACTTCTATTTAACTACGAAATTGATGGCAACTCGGTAACGGGTGTGTTAATGCCTAAAAGCTGCAGCCTCTTTAAGTCCTCTTCATATAGGCAAAAACAAGGTGAAAAACTTGAAACGGGCAATAGAAAGCCGCGGCGTATCATGTGCACCAGAACTTGTGTTGTTTTCATCGTGTTTTCACTGTTATTGTCTTGTGGGTTAGTTGGCGCTGACTATGTTATGCTCCCTCCTCCTCAAGAAATTGTTATTACGGAAACTAACATTTCCGTATCCTCAACTACTCCCACATACGCTGTTTTCATCAATGTTACTGAATACGATGCTCGACAGATTGTGAAGAATATAACAGTAGAATTTCGTGAACCCGTCACTCACTTCGGTTTCGCGATAGACCTTTTAAATGACCGACCGACTTACACGGCCATGCCGCGCAATGAAACTGTTCGCGAGTATTCCAATGAAACTGTTCGTGCATATTATCTTCTTAGGTTTTTGATGAAGCCGACTGACGAAATCACAAATGTTGCGATGGTTTTCGCCGTTGAAAAAAAAGCTGCACAGAAACAAGATGAAGAAATAACTTTAACGCTTTATCAGTATAATGGAAGGAAAATGGAGGAGGTTACAGCCGAGAAGTTCGAAGAAGATGATGCCTTCTTATATTTTAAGACGACAGCAGCGGGGTCAGCCTACGTCGCAATCACCAGAGTGCTAACACCCACCATGCTGTGGTGGCCTGTCGTGGTGATAATCGTAATGGCAGCTCTTATGGTAGCAATTGGGATATACGTCTACAGGCGGTTCAAGTTAGCTAACTTAAGAAAAATGGTGAAGGCTTGATAATGGAGAACCATGCTGTTGCAGAAGCAGGCAAAAAGAGAGAGAACTTGTTAGCACCGCTGGGAATCTTGGTTTTTCTGGTTTCTGCTTGGCTAGTGTATGTTTACATAAACCGAATGTGGCTAATCGCATTCCAACAAGTGGTATCTTGGCTGGCCAATCCAACAGTCAATTATACGCCGATTCAGATCGAGGGAATCCCTTTAGCTTTTTTGGCTACCGTTGAAATTCTAATTCTTGGAGTTATCTCATCGCAAACGTTGTTAGCCAATGAGAAAGACGCGCTTATCAAGTTCATGAGCGCGCTTGGGTTAGGAGTTGGATTCACAGGATTGATAACAATTATTCTAGGGATTTTTGGGAACCTATTTCAACTTCCCCTAAACATAGCAGTCCTGTTTCTCTGTGTCGGTTTTCTACTGGTATATTTTTACAGACAAAAAGGTAAAGAAAAACCTTCAGTGCGAGAGTTCTTAAAGTCTTATTTCCCCATTGGGGGATTGCGAAGACCAAACAACCTTGGACTCTGGTTGATAGCTGGTCTCGCTATTGGTATAATATTCTTTTTCTGCTTTTATCATGCCCTATTAACGGTTGTCGTGCATTGGGATGCTATGGTCTACCACGCGGTAATGCCTGTACTTATGTATAATAGTCATGGCTTTCCATTATTAGCGGGACCCTCCATTGGCCTTCAAATGAGCGCAAATTTTCCTCCCTTGTTTTCTGCACTTGGCGCTTTCTATTATGTTCAAATAGGTTTACTTGAAGACTTTTATCTCCGAGTAATTCCCACCGTAATGGGGTTTTTTACGGTTCTGGCAACCTACAAGATTGGAGAGGTTCTTGCTGGAAAGAAGTATGGCATAATATCAGCGTTGTTTCTCGCGATAACCCCCTTATTCTTTCGGTATTCAATATATGCAACAAGCTATTCCCTGTTGACCTTCTTTGGTTCTGTCACGGTTCTGTTTCTAATTCTCGCCATCCTCAGAGAAGACACCAAATACTGGATCATGAGTGGAGTATTTTACGGCTTTGCACTACTGACTTCATACTTGGCAATGTATCTTGCACCATTTCTCGTTATCGCCCTGATCTACTATTTTATTAAAAAGAAGAGCGGACGCAGAGCAAATATGAAAATTGTCTTGTTACTAGGTGCATCGGCTTTGATAATTGGGGGAGTTTGGTATCTCCGAAACTGGGTTTTACTCGGAAACCCTATTTACCCAAATGGTTACACCATACTTGGCGGAATAAACATAGATCCATTAATAATGGAAACAACAATTGAGGGCATAAAGCGGTCTGCCGTATCAGGTTTCTTTGGAGGCGACGTTCCATTATTGGAAAGAATTGGCATATTTTTCACATATAAAATTCACTTTCCATCAATTTCTTTTCTTACAGTACTAGGAATTGCACTGCTTCCAACTCAAAGTAAGAAGTTTTGGTTGATATTAGCATGGCCATTAACATTGAGCATAGCTATTCTCAGCGGATTGACGTGGGGCTTTCCTCGGCATATCATGTTTACATTGCCGGGATTTGCTCTTTTAAGCGCTTTACCTATTGTAAAGGTAATAGAGAAATGTGAAAAATACGATAGAGAAATAAAGGAACGCTCTAAAAACGCTTTCAGAAAGATAAGAAAAAAGATACCTTTACCGCGCAAAAGTGATTTGCTTAAGATAGGCATCGCAGTGATTCTAATTATAGCCTTTTTGTTTCCTAGCCTAACCTTTATTATGGGTGGCAAGGTAGTGCTGGACAACCTTGGTGATGAACCGCAGAGCAATTACCTATTTTTCTTAGAAAATCCAAATGCAGACAAGTGGCTTGCGCTTAAAAACATGATTGGTGATTCAAATTCATGGAAATGGTTAGACGAAAACTTGACTGAAGGAGAAAAAGTTGCCACTATCGAAAACAACATATATTATGTAAAAAACTGTGGCAACGAGTACTTCTTTTATTTGGATGGTTGGGAGGCGCGGCCACTCTACAGTATGACTGATTTAGCCACCATACTTCACTTTCTTGAAAATGAGAACGTGACATATGTTTTTGATGTTTGGTGGGCTCATGAACATGGGCACTTAGAGTTACTTCCAATGTCCCAGTTTCTAGGAACGCCATTTTTCCCCCAGATAAAATATGGTGTTGGCTCCCCAATCTATAAGGTGGGACCTATTGAAAATCCAATAATAACAAATTCGGTTCTACCTATCGCAATCAATAAACCATACGGATGGACCGAGCCACAGGTAATTAACGGGGAAATTACGCAGTCGGTTATTGCTAGAAATGTCTTGCCAAGATTCTGGGTCGCCACTTCGAATTTAACTAGCGTAAAGATAACTTATCTTGATGTAGGAAGAGAGAGATTGAGAATACTTGTATACGACGAGTATTCAAAAGAGTGGACTGAATATGCATCTATTCAAGAGACAAATACAAAGGAATGGAAAACCTACGAGTTTTTGGCTCCTTTCAGCGAAAAAGGATTTGTAGAATTTGCACTTCACGCATATGAGGAAAATTTCATAATAAGAAAGATAGAAGCTGAACCGTTTCAGTCTCAAGAAAAAATTCCATTAAATTCTTTAGAGGGAAAAATAACAAACGCGACTTCCCCTCCAACATTGATGGTGTATCTTCCAGTTTTAAATGAAAACGAGACATTGACGGTTCAAACTAATTCGTTTGGAAAAGCCATACGCATCGAACTCTTTGAAGGCGTTATTCAACCTTGGGAAACTACAAAGTGGTGGGAGTACCGTGGAGTAGCTGCGATGTCACCTGATTTGATAACTGACGGACAAGTCGACGCATCATTAGTTTGTAAAGTTGAAAAATCAGGTTATTACACACTGGTAATAGTATTGAGGGAAAAATACGTTGAAGATACAAAAGTGAACCTGAAAATATCATTAGGGGGAACCCAGATAGCGTGAATCGCAAGGTACCACTGGACTGGCTGCTGAGGAACACACGTGACTATGACCCATTAATAATCAGTTTGATAGCGATAATTGCAGTGATAGTGGGCATCCTGTACTTTTTTCAATTTCCGCCTTATCCCTTAGCAATACCAAACATACTTCACGCGCCTATTGAACCAATTCCCTTCGACAGCGGATGGATAGGTTTCGTTTTCATATTTGTCGACGGATTTTTGCTCTCGTATATTCTGGTCAGAGATGGAGTGGACAATGCAGAAAGAATGGCGCTTTCAGTTGGTTTAGGATTCGGGGTCACTTACGTAGCGATGGTTTTTATTGGAATTTTATGGGACCTATCTTTTATGGCGATAATTCTGACGCAAACAAGTCTTTTTACTATCTTACTATTCGTTACGTTCTATAGAAGATTAAAACCGAATTTAAATGGCGGTTTAAGGAAAAATAGCGATATACCAAAGTTTAACCTCATAGAAAAAATATTGCTATTTGTTATTGGCATATTTGCGGTCGTCTCAATTTACCAAACTTTGGCATATCCTTCTATAGAATGGGATTCACTGGCATATGGAGTTAATTACGCAAAAATTATGTTCCAAATGGGCAAGATTCCACTTATTGCAGGTCCATCAATTGGCTTAGAAATGAGCGCAAGTTATCCGCCAGGCGTTCAATTACTCGCTGTTTATCTATACACCTTTGCTGGAAACGCGAATGATTTCTATTATAGATTACTTCAACCAATTTTCGGTTTAGCAACGATTATAATTACATACAAGTTTGCAATGACTGCAACCAAAAATAGAACTGTTTCGGTTTTCGCCATATTTATATTAAGTGTTATACCAACCTTTTGGGAATTTTTCATTCGCGAAACTTATCTCATGTGCTTAACTTTGATGGCGACACTGGCCGCGTTTTTTTTCTTTAAGGCATATAATTCGAATAATAATGACCGCAAAAAATACGAAATAGTTGCAACAGTATTTTGCGGTTTTGCTGCGCTTACAAGCTACACCGGCATTTTTTGTTTTGGCCTTTTAATGCTTTATTCAATTAGAAGAAGAGTTTCTGCAAAACGCTTTACTTGGTTAGCCATATTGCCATCATTTATTGTTCTGCCTTGGTATATTCGAAATTTTCTATTGCTAGGAAACCCTATTTACCCATTTTTGGGTATTGGCAAGTACTTAGATCCAATACTGTTGAGCTCCACAATGCAGCATTTTGAGACTTGGTCGCAGGTTCCTTTTCTCGATTGGATTAGCATAAGTTGTAAAATAGGAGCAGTTATCTTATTTTTAGCGGTTGTTGGTCTTACCTTTGATAAGCGAAAAAAGTTACTTCTAATTTTCTCGTGCTATCTGTTGTTTGTTGGTGTTGTAATCATGGCAGTGCACATTCCGTTTATTCGTTATCTGCTGATTGCTCTACCAGCTTTAGCTGTTGTTATCTCTGCAAACACTAAATCACTTCTCGCAGCGCCTACTTTAGTGGAACGTGCAATCGCGATAATTCTTATATCGATGATACTCATTTCAAGTTTAGCCACACTTCCATGTATAAACTCTTTTAAACCCACATCCAAAAGCGGTGACGACAAGTGGAGTTACCTCTCTCAAGTGTTTGAAGAGGGAGATGCATGGAAGTGGATTAACGAAAATACGCCTACAGACGCCAGAATTGCAACTTACGACATAAAACAATACTACATTGAACGTGATGTCGTTTCACTTGATGGAAGCGAAGCAGCGCCGCTTTATAAAATGAATACGGTTGAAGAGTGTATAGATTTCCTTGAGGAAAGGAACGTAACGTATATTCTAAGTGTTCCTTGGGCATCTCCCCCGAGTAGCCAGCTGCCTCCTGCCTATAAATGGTGTATACTTACGAGGTATTTAGGCGACCCCTGTTATTTGCCGCCCGTGTATGTTGGATTAAACGGTACAACAGTGTATCATGTTGGACCCCTCGAAGGAGAATCCGCGTACGCGTACTTCGCACAAGAAGACCTTACGCCGCCAATAAAACAATTAAAGATTAATATGACAGTGACAAATTCCACGAGTCCCTCTAGCGGCAGATTCTACATGTCCATTCCCGTTGATTACCGAGAAGGGTTAATGATGGCGTCAGTTAACAGTTCTAGGCATTTGGTCAGTGCCGAATTTTGGACAGGAACAATTCCAGAAACGGTTACAAAACCATCAAGACCATCGGAACTTTGGAAGCAATGGCCTATTCCGTCTGCGAACAGCTCGAGTGCTGAAAATCCATCATTCGTATGGCAAATAGACAAGGCAGGATATTTCACATTCTTGATTGTTGACCAAGAAGAAACATTCACGGAAAGCTTCAACGTAACCGTGGATGTAAGATTTTACAATTACTGGGACATAAAATCGCTATATGTATCCGAAGGTTCACAGAGTTACAACATCACGACATTTAACGAAACCTTTCCATTACTGCAAACATTGTACATTCAAGCAAATGAAGCATCCAGTCTAAGCATTTACAGTGCCTCTGACAACAAAAAGATAAGCCTAGAAGTTTTTAGTGGCTTTCTGCCAAATAACGCAGTGATAGACTGGAGCGCTCAATATGATGTGGTGACGCGGCAACCAAACCTCGGCAATGGTTCGGGTGAAGTGAATCCTTCAATTCAAAACTTGCTTTTACCTGTTGGGCAGTATTCAATAGTATTCGTGTACAGAGACGGCTATACAGAACAGGTGGACATATCGCTTGAAGTAGATTTGACCTCTGGGAATGGCTCTTGAACCTTAGGTTTCAATCCTATCTTGAGCAGTGGACTAACACCTATTATGTCTGTTCCAGTGAACAACGCCCTGGTTATTAATGCAAACGCCACAAGATTTGGATTAATAGCAGAGAGAGGCAGCCCAAGTAATACTTGGAGAAGAAGAACATAACCAGCTTCTTGCACCCCGAGACCTGCAATTGTGATGGGTATGTATGTTAAGACCGAGGCAAAAGCAGCTATAAAAAAGAAGTCAAGCAGGTGAAGAGAAGGGTACCAAACGCCGTAAAAAATAAAGTATAATGCTGTGGCGTTTGCCAGTATCGACAATAATATCAGGGCTGCCACAAATATCAAAGAGTACCTTATTTTTCGTCCTTCGTTCTGCACGTTGCTGAATATTTCAGTGAATTTGCTCAATCTTTTGCCGACTAGCGGTATTCTTTCAAGTTTAGCAACTAATTTGGAGAATCGTTTATCCCACATGAGCAGCATCAAGAAGACCCCGGCAATGAGTAAAACTATGATTCCGACGAGTAACGAATTCGTGACTTCTGCGGGAAGGGGTAAGCGACTTGTGAAATATCCTAAACCTACCAAACATATCGCCACTTTTACGAAGGAGTTGATTCCTCCAGTGGCGAGGACTCCTGTCATGCCCTGCTCAACGGGTATACTGGCTAACTGGTTGAGGAAAACAGGTGTCAGAAAGTAACCTGACCTGACGGGAGTTACATCGCTTAACAACTGCCCAGCGAAGCTGGCCATTATCATTTTCCGAAGCGGCGCAGCCGGATTAGAACGCCTTAATGTGGTGCATAGTGCAAGAGCCACGAAAGTGGACGCGATGAGGAAGAAAGCTATTGCGCCCACTAGGTTTATGGGGTTGACTTTCAAGATTGATGCGAATACTTCGGTTGAGTTCGCTAGCTGAAGCAGCCAGAGTAAGATGGCAACGCCTACAATAAGCTGGATGACGATTTTTAAGCGTCCAAATTTAGCCATTTAATTTCTCCCTACATGTTGAGTTCGGATTTGAGCTTAGACAAAGCCATGAGTTGTGTGAGAGCGATTTTTGGTATCTTCCATGGCTTGTAGACGCGGGTTGCACTTTTGTCTGCTCTGATTCGATGCGAAACCGGAACTTCTCCTATGATGAAGCCGCTGGTGTAGGCTCTTACTGAGAATTCGTTCCAGAAGCTTTCGCTCATGTACTTGCATTTTTCAGCTATTTTTATAGCTACTTCTGTGTTCATGAGTTTAAATGGGGCTGTGATGTCCATGAAATTCGGAAGGTTGAAAGCGCTCTTTATTCGCCATTGGAAGACTTGTGACATAATCCTCCTGTATAGGGAATCAGCTCTTTTCTTTCGCCAACCACTCACTATGTCGTATTTATTTCGTAAGCGCCAGATTTTCCAGAAATCTTTTGGGTCATGTTGCCCATCAGAATCCGTTATTAACACATATTCGGCTGTGACAAGTTTCAAGCCATCTTTTATTCCGCCGGCATAGCCTTTACGTGAAGTTGAGAGAACAGCTTTCAGCGGTATCTTTTCGCTTAATCTTTCGATAACGTTTTCTGTGTCGTCTGTGCTGCCGTCTTCGCTTAAGACGAGCTCCAAAGGCATTTTTGGGGTTACGACATCGCAGAACTCGGTAACGCACTGTTCTATTGTTTCAGCCTCGTTGTGTATGGGCATGAGGACGGCGATTTCAGCTTTTCCAATTTTTGGTGTGAAAGTGTCCAGTGATTTTTCTGTCATAATGCTAGGCGCTCCATGAACAACTTATCAAGGAATCTTTGGGCTTTGGCTCGGGTAACGTCTAAGGCTCTGGCGGCGAAACTCACTGGTTTAGGAGCGTCATTTGCCCAATGTGTTGCCTTCATTTTCCATCCCGACCTTTCTTCAAAGCTGAAGTTCGAGAGCAAATCGCTCGAGTTAGATTGAAAGTTCGTTAGAATCTCTATATAAAACATGCTATAAGAGGATTTAACATCATTTAATTGTCTGATAAGCCGACCTTTGTAAGCTTGTCTTAACTTTGTTGTTACTTTAAAAGTAAAAAAAATTGGGGATTTGAAGCGTGTCTTCTGTGTATCAGCAGGGATAGTTTACTTTTCCCTTTTTTCTTGAGCAGTAGCTTTGAGTCTTTGGCCGCTTCCGCTTAAAGTAGAAACCGACAGCAACCGCAGCAGACGATAGCAACACCACAACTCCGAAACTCAAGCTGTCTGGAATCGTTGCAGCGCCCCCAGTTATCTGGCCCCAGCTATCTGGGACGTCTGGATCGCTGGCTGGTGGCCACGCTAGCCAAGTTGCGTTGGTTGCGTCGTACATTGCAACTCTAAGCCCTATAGGTGGCGCACCGTTCCAAGCAGCATTTAATGTTGACTTGTCAATTATTATTTCTAAGCACCAGTGTTCATAGTCAAGTGGTACGTCATGTATGGTCATGCTGTCAGCCCATTTTACTGAGGAGGTTTGTATCTCGTCCCAGCCTGAACCGTTGCCTTCGTATACTGTTAGATTTTGGTGACCTACAATCTCAATTTTGTTTTGACTTGATAGTGGAGCTGCCCCATTTGGGACGCCGATACATATTTGCCAGATGTCGCCCATATCATTGGTAGTATCAGCGGAGTCTATGAGGATTTCCGGCGCATAATTTAAAGCAGAGGATGCTTTGTAACAAAATCTTTCTCCATTTGCGCTATAGTTCAGCCACTCGATCCAGCTGTCTTCCCATTCGCCTGTAGTCCATTTTCCGTCAAGAGTGATTGGTGCCGTGTCGTAAGCTTATGATACCTCGTAGCCTGGTTCGGATGCCTCGATGATGCCAACGTTTGCTATCAAGATTAGACTGCACAGCAAAAGTATTGCAAATACAACAGGTAAAACTCTCTTCAATCTCTCTATTCTCCTTTAATTGGCTAATCTATACTTATTCAATTCAATCATCTTAAAAATTTTTTCCCACAATAAAATAAGCAAGATCCAATGGCGCGTATGAAAGAAGAAAACAGGAAAAACGCTAAGTATACACCGCAGTTTACTACCACTCGTGAGCTTTTTCTGCGGGGTCACAGGGCCGCAAATGAACAAACGCGGCGTGTTTAACTCTTTTCAACTTGCCGTAGAAATAAGGAAAGTGGAGGCTGATGTTTAGAGTAGGCGGAAGTTTTCTTTCACTGTTGTCAACGCAACATGCGTGTTTGTTCGCTCAATATAGGGCAAAGCCAGCAAGTGCTTTGTGAACTTTCCAAGATCATCGCGGCTCTTGAACTTTGCTATAATAACGGCGTCTGTCAAGCCCGTAACATCGTAAACGCCGCATACACCGGGCATTTTGGCGATCTCGTTTTCCATTTCCACAAGCCTACCCTTCGAAACCGTTATTTCCGTCACGACAGTAAGCTCGTAGCCTAACTTTTCGTGATCCAAAATGACGGAGTAGCCCTTTATTAGACCAGCATCCTCCATCTTTTTGATTCTTGTAAGCACTGTGCCAACGGAAACGCCCACGTTTTTCGCTATTTGCCTGCTTGAAAACCTGGCGTCTTCCAAAAGGTTCTTCAAGATTTTTTTGTCGGTTTCATTTAACTCCATAACTGTAGCTCCCTGTACGTTTTTCCAATCAAATCAATCTTTTCGAAACACGCTTCTGATAATCAACCGATTATATTTATATAAGTTTAGTTTTTCCTGTTGAAAATGGAATGAAGCAGCTTTGGCAAAAACAGAACCGTGGTCAGGCTGTAAAAAACCAGGGCGTATTCAAGTTTGACAACAACCGGATAGCAATATTAAATTACTAGAGCAAGACCCAAAATAAGCGTGAGCCAACCAAAAATGCCGATTAAATATGACACCATACTGGTGCTGGACTTCGGGGGACAGTACTGCCATCTGATAGGCCGCAGAATCAGGGAGCTCGGCGTCTACTCGGAAATCGTGCCGCAGGACATAACCCCAGACGAGATTAAAAATCTGAGCGAGAAGTTCAACGTTAAAGGCTTGATTCTGTCGGGTGGACCCTCAAGCGTGTATGAGCCTGATGCGCCGAGGCTGGACCCGCGAATTTTGGAACTGGACCTGCCGGTTTTAGGCTTGTGCTATGGGCATCAGCTTGTTGCTCAAATTGTCAAGGGAAAAGTGGAGCCTGCAGCCTGTAAGGAGTACGGCATTGCCCATGTGGATATTGACAAGTCTGTGGGTGTGCTGGAAGGCTTAGGTGGAAAGGAGAAGGTTTGGATGAGCCACGGCGACACTGTTTTCTCGTTGCCCCCTGAGTTTGAGGTGTTGGCGCACACGGGAAGCTGCCCGGTCGCGGCGTTCAGGCATAAGACGAAGCCGATTTACGGGTTGCAGTGGCATCCTGAGGTTATTCACACGGAACACGGCGAGCGCATGCTCCGCAACTTCATCTTTGAAGTCTGCAGGTGCGAGGCGAACTGGCAGATGGGCGACATAATAGCGAAAATGGTTAACGAGTTAAAAGCGGAAGTGGGCGAAGGCAAAGCCATCATAGGCTTGAGCGGAGGCATAGACTCCAGCGTCGCCACGGCGCTTGCGGCGGAAGCGTTGAATGACAGACTCACCGCGGTTTTCGTGGACCACGGCTTCATGCGAGAAGGCGAACCCGAATCCATCAGAGATGCGTTTCAAAAATTCAAAATCAACCTCATAATTGCAAATGCGCAGGACAGGTTTATGCAGAAGCTGAAGGGCGTGGTTGACCCCGAGAAGAAGCGGAAGGTCATCGGAGAAGAATTCATACGAGTTTTCGAGGAAAAAGCCGAGGCGGCGGGCGCTGACTACCTGATTCAAGGCACGATTTACCCCGACCGCATTGAGTCGGGCTTCAGGAAGCACTCGGACAAGATAAAAAGCCACCACAACGTGGCGGGGCTGCCAGAGAAAATCAAGTTCAAAAAAATCTTAGAGCCGCTGCGCGACCTCTACAAAGACGAGGTACGAAAGGTCGCCAAGATGCTGGGGTTGCCCAAAGCCTTGGTTAACAGGCAGCCGTTCCCCGGACCGGGATTGGCAGTGAGGATTATCGGCGAGTTAACCGCAGAAAAAGTCCGAATCGCCAAGAAAGCAGACAAGATAGTGACGGATGAAATTGAGAAAAACGGTTTAGCGGAACACCTCTGGCAGTACTTCGCGGTGTTAACAGACACCAAAGCCACGGGCGTGAAAGGAGACGCCAGAGCCTACGGCTACGTGGTCGCAGTCCGCGCCGCAGAAAGCCGCGAAGCCATGACCGCCAGCTTCGCCAAAATCCCCTACACCGTGCTCGAGACAATCTCCACGAAAATAACCAACGAGATACCAGAAGTCACCCGCGTGGTTTACGACATCACGCATAAGCCACCTGCAACGATAGAATGGGAATAGTAACACCGTTCCCATTTTTTGTATTTTTCTACGCAACCAACCTACCTTAGCCTAAGCAAAGGTTCAAGCTATATATAGAGGGGGTATAAGTTTTTCCGAGCGCTAGAGCCCCGATTGGAAACAGGCTGGAAACACGTATACGAAAGCATCAACGAAACAAAAATAAGAAAAAGAGTGAGCCAAGTTTACTTCAGTGGCACGTACATCGAAGAACGCGATGCACCAATTCCTGGAGTTCCATGTCTGACTGGTTTGTTTGTTACGGCAAACTCGCCCAAGTAATGCCCAATCATCTCTGGCTTTATCTCCACAGGGAGAAATTCTTTGCCGTTGTGCACTTGAATCTTCATTCCAACCATCTCTGGCAGAACAATCATGTCCCGCACGTGAGTCTTGACTGAAACATCTTCGCCTTTCTTCTGCGCTTCTTTGGCTTCTCGCGTCTTTTCCAGCAGTGTCCGCTGTTCAGGCGTCAAACCTCGCAGCAGACTTCGCCTCTGCCTTGACGGAAGCAGATTAATAAATTCATCCATAGACATGCCTAGCAAACTGTCCAGACTGTGACCGCGATACAGGAATTCTTTCGGCATTTTTTCTTCACCCCAATTTTAAATTCTTCACACGCTATAAACGTTCTGTCATCTCGTTCTTCGCTTCTTCTTCTGCCCAGCACCCCTAGCCGCAATCAAACCGACCTTTTGCCCTGGCGGTGCACCATGAGAAACAGTTGTTCCCTTGCGCGCACTTCTCTTGCTGCTACCGTATGGATGCACAGCAGCCACCATAGCTCTTCCACGAGTCCTCGGATACTTATGCCCCTTCGCCTTCATCAAATGAAACTTTTCCCCTGCCTTAAGGAAAGGCTTCTCAGTTCTGCCGCCGCCAGCAACCACGCCTACAGTTGCCATGCAATGATCATTAACGTACCGTGTGCGCCCAGAAGGCAACTTTATCATAGTGCCTTGCGGCGTGTGACCCCCAACCGTGGCGTACGCACCTGAAGACCGAGCCATCTTGCCGCCATCGCCTGGTCGAAGCTCAAGATCGCAGACCAAAGTGCCTTCAGGAACTTTCCCCAATGGAATAATGTTACCCACTTCCGCTGGAGCCTTTCCGCCTAGGCTAATTTGCTGGCCCTGATAAACGCCTTCAGATGTTATGGTGTAACATGATTCGCCGTTTTCGAAACGCACAAACGCCAAAGGCGATCCACGTCCAGGATCATGAACAAACGCTTCGATGACGCCGTTAATTGAAGAATCATAAACTTCCTTGGGTGTTATTCTTGGCGGATACTTTGCAGGAGCAACCCTCTTGTGAGTAGAAGCTCGGTAGGTTGAGCCGCCACGTCCACGTCTTTGAACACGAATTCTTTTACCCATTAATCATGCCTCCATGCGATTTTACAAGATACCAAGTTTAATAGCGACATCCGACGCTTGATACTCTGGTTTAAGTTTAACGAAAGCCTTTTTTTCTCCCTGAGGAGTTATAAGCACAGTAACCTTGTCCACTTTCACTTCGTACAGCCGCTCAACAGCTCTTTTCACGTCGCTCTTGCCAGCTTTAATATTAACAATAAACATGAGTTTGTTATCCTTTTCCACCATGAGGCTTGCAGACTCAGTCATCAACGGATAAAATATAACATCATTAGGATCCATTACGCTTCCGCACCTCCACCATAAAGACGGCCCAACTGCTCAATGGCACCGTTCGTCCACAAGGTTAATCTGCCCGGATGTGTGCCTGGCGCCAGCATTTCTGCGTTAAGATCACTTATCTTGGCAAGGGTTACGCCTGGAATGTTACTTGCCGCATCAAACAGACCCTTTTTTTCAACCACCACGATAAGGGGTCCTACGGCTTGTTTCATTTTTCTCCCTCTATGTTTGCCTTTTCCAGCGCGGATTTTTCGACTGGTCTTTACACGGTAGAGGTCGGATAAAACGCCTAAATTCGTTAGTGCGGCTTCAACGTCGCTAGTTTTCGTTAGCTCCTCAATTGAGTCGGTGACTATTAGGGGAAAATCAGGAACATCTTCGATTTGGTGTCCTCTTGAAGCTACAGCATCTTTAGAAGCCGTAGCCGCAATTGCCGATAGCAAAGCAAGGCGTGCTTCTTTTTTGGGCAAACGTTTCACGATTTTCTTTTCGGACCTAGGCGGGTGAGGTTGCCTTCCACCGACAGTGCTGGGAGCAAAAGCGGCTCTACCTGCTCCACCTTTTACGCGGGGAACACGTGCTATGCCCATTCCTGTGCCGCGTGATTCTGCGCTTGTTCTTTTTCCTGCCATCGGATTGCGCCCTTGTGCTTGGCGTCTGCTGGATTGGATGGTGAGGACAGCACGTTTTATGATGTCAGGTCTTAAGGGTGTCGCAAAAACAGTGGGGAGTGCGGTTTTGCCTATGGATTTTCCTTGGAGGTCGAAGATTTTGGCGGTTTTTTTGGCGGGCATTGTTTTGTCTCCGTTATTTCCCTTGAGTTGACTCTAGTGACACGTACGTGACTTGCGGTGGCGTTTCAGGTGTTTCCCTTGGTGGCCGTGCTGGGTTACGTAGGCGTATTGGACGCTTTTCTGTGCCCGGTACGCTTCCTTCCATGAGGAGGTATGGTCCTTTCAGTTGCCCGTAGCGGATGTAGCCGCCTTTGACGGTTATGTCTTTGCCGTCTTTGCCAATTTTGAGTATGCGCTTGTTGTATTCTGTGCGTTGGTGGTAGCCCATTTGGCCTGCGCGTGGGACGCTGTACATGACGTGGTGGGGGTTCCATGGGCCTAGGGTGGCGATTCCGCGTTTGGTTTTTCTGCCTTTGTGCTGGAGTATGGTAACACCCCAGCGTTTGACTGGGCCTTGGAATCCTTTGCCCGTGGTGACTGCGGCGATGTCTGTGTATTGCCCTTCTTTGAAGACTTCTTCGGCGGTTACGGTTTTGCCTAGAAGAGTTTTTGCGTATTCAAGTTGTTGGGGGAGGGTTGCGCCGCCGATTTCGATTTCGGTTATGTCGGGTTTCTTTTTGGCTAGACTGGTTTGTTTGGGTTGTGTTGCAGTGATTAGGCGGATGTTGGTTGTTTTGTCGAGGTTGTCTTGGAGTTTTTGCAGCATGTTGTCTGTGTCGAAGTTTTCTGGTAGGACGAGTGTGCGGTCGAGGTCTGCAGGTGGGTCTTTCATCCACGCTTCGGTTAAGTGTTTAAGTCCATAGGGAGTTTTTGTGTAGGCGCGTATGCCGATTATGAGAATTGGAGGGGTTTCTATTACCGTGGCAGGGCGCACGACTTCTTGTCCGAAGTTGGGGCTGCGTTTTCGGTCTTCTATGGTGAAGACGTAGGTCATTCCTGCCTTGTAACCTGTGAAGCCTAGGAGTCGAGGAGTTTCCGCGTTGATTTTTGGCCAGTAGCGGATTCGTGCGACTGGTTTTTTGGCGCGTTTCCTAGGCAGATAAGCGAGTGAACCATGTTTTGGGGCGTGAGTTTTTCGGTGTCCCATTGTATTTCAGCTTCGCGTCTTTTAGCAATGACAAACTCGGGTAATAAACGTTACCGTCGTTTTTGAGCTGGATAACTGTGTTCTCTAGCGCTTGGAAAAGACTATAGCCCCCTTA
>CAZJBY010000003.1:0-91003 GCA_964544495.1 uncultured Candidatus Bathyarchaeia archaeon | reverse complement strand
ACGTGTTAGGCGTAGCCAGCAAAGTTTTGGGCGCTGAAAGGTTTCTGGTGAAGTGTCAGGACGGTAAAGAGCGGTTATGTCGTATTCGTGGCAAGATGAAGAGGCGCGCTTGGGTTAGGGAGGGTGATATTGTTTTGGTTTCTCCTTGGGATTTTCAGGCGGACAAGCGTGGTGACATTTTCTGGCGTTACCGACGGAATCAGGCGGAATGGCTTAGAAGCAAAGGATATCTCAAGATGTAACTGTTTGGCTCACGAAAAAACAATGCAAGGTGAGACATCTAATGAGGGATAAATGGAAAGACAGACGTGGAAGACGCCCTTTCGACATATTTGAGGAGTTAAAGGAAATAGAGAAGATTATGGATGAGATTATGCGGCAAGCTCACGAGAAGAACAAAAAAATTAGGCCTCGCGTCTACGCCTTCTCGATTAGAATAGATCCCATGTTAAGAGCGAATCATAAAGGAAGGGCTAACGTTGATAGACGACGATACGGTAACAGAGTTAAAGAACAGAGGGAAACGTTAGTGGACGTCTTTGACAAGAAAGACGAAGTTGTGGTTGTAGCTGAACTGCCCAACGTTAAAAGGGAAGACATAGAGTTGCATAGAGCAGGCGACTTCTTAACCGTTACCGTGAATAAACTTCACCAAAGTAACTTTAAGACTATAGAATTGCCAGCTGAAGTCAACGTTAAAGAGGCTAAAATCAACTACAAGAACGGAGTTTTAGAGGTTATTTTACCAAAAATGGAAAAAGAACTATAAAAAGCAATCAGACTGCCATTTCACAAAAAGAATAGAACGGTTCGGCGTTAATCTTGGGTTTGAAAAACATTATAGGCTTTGGACTTCTCCAATCCACTCTACCTTTCCCCTTCTTTCAATCAGAATTGCGTTGCTTCTCTTATTAACTGTAATCTTGTTTCCACGCTTGTCCTCAATAACCATTTTCGACCTGTACAATTTCGCAGTCAAACGGTATTCTTTTCCACGTTCAATTATGGGAAAACTCCATGCAGAACGCAGTTCAGTTGATTCTTGACTCATAATATCACATTCTTTCTCTATTCTTTTAATCACATAAAACAGGTTTGCTGTGAATTATCATCGAAGCCTCGAGGACTAATCCAAGACTACGTTCTTTTCCAACCAAACTTAATAACAAATAAGCGTGCTTCTTATAAAAAAGGAAGCCTCAGCGTGCGCTGAAGAATCCAGACAAAGAAAAAAGGGTTGTACGGGCGATTTCTTCGCTGCGTTATGGTTCAAATAAACCCTGGTCTCCGTAGAAAGATTTCTTCAAATAGATTAGAGAAAAAAAGAGAAGGTAGCGCAGGAGAAATCTCCACTTAGACATAAATTAAGGGTTAGAGAGGTTCTGGGGCGCAGAGGTTTTCCGCTTTTGCCGCTGCTCGGCCACAACAAATGCAGATATATTTTGCGTTCTTTACTAGGGGCTTTAGCTTCTCTTTTGGGACTTCTTTTTCTACCATGTAGCAGAGATGCTTTTCGTGTCCTGGATGTGGTTGTGTTGTCGACAAAAAAATTCACCTAATTGAGATGACAGGTCGTGTGATATAAGGATTAGGAAAAAATATGCGTTAGCCGATTAAAAACTATATTTGCAGAATCCCAAAAAAGAGCGAAAGAGGTCACCTCGACCACTTTGATGGACTTTTCTATTGCCCAATCTTACCGTTTTCAAGAAATTTGGCCGTAGATAAAATCTGAAGGATCACGTCTATTTCGTTTTTGAAGGTTTGGTATCCCATTCTTTCTCGAAGGCTTCAGGTGACATAAAATCAGATGTTGCTATTTTCTGCCTAAACACGTCTCTTGCGCAAGGCTCACTTACGTATGCACGGTAAACCGCAATTAGCAGCGATATTGTCATCGCCGGAGAAATAGGCTTTTTGGCGAGTAATGTTAGATCTTGAGATATAGAAGCTAAATCATCGTAAATAACTTCTGGGAGATTAACTGCCCTAGTCATTTTTCATCCTTCTTCAAGAAGAAGATAATCAATTCCCTTATTTGTTTTATTTGCCTACTCCACAGCGACACAAAAAGAAAAGTAAGGCTGCGCGGGTGATGTCTCTATTATGGTAGGGTTGAATCCCATCTATGCTTAGTTAGTATAGGGATTCGTACCGAACCCGTCGGCGGAGGCTGCCAACACTGCTAAATGCAACATCCACCTTTGCTTTATGTGCAACCTTACTTTATGATTACCAAAACGATTTTTCAGCCAAGCGCCCCGATGTGCGGGGAGAAATGTATTGGTGAAAACTAACATTTCACGGGTAAAGTCAATTTTTAAGCTGAACAAACTTATCGTCTTTATCTCCTCCTTTGTAGATTATAAGGGTCTTATCGGTTGACTTGATTCCCGAGTCATGAGTTTCTGCTATATCTTTAAGGCACAAACAATCTTCATCGCTGAAGCTGTCTTCAATATGAATTTCATACTTGTTCAATGATATTGGAACATTTCGAACCCACAAATCTTGAAATAACTTAGCAAGTATCTCATAATTCATGACTGAAATAGAAATCGTCAAGAAAGACGATTTCCAAGCCGGGACTTCAACTCCAGGAATCCTCAGAGAAGTCGCTTTTAAAACAGAAAACCTCCTCTTCGCTAGGGCGACAACTGTCAACGGAGGCGCACCCTCAGTGCTGGCATCACCATGCACAACACGACGTATACGGTTACATGGTCTCTGGAAGGATAAGGTTTGAGTATGGCCTTGACGGAAGAAGTGTAGCAGAGGCAGGTCCAGGCGACTTCTTCCACGTTCCCGCCGGTGTGGTTCACCGGGAAACCCCAGGCAAGGAGACGGGGCAGGTCATAATAGCCTTCGTCGGCACTGGTCCTCTTGCCGTAAACGTTGAAGACTCCGAGACTTAGATTCAGACTGAATCCGCACGGTAACTAGCTACACGTCGGAATTGAACCCCGATCGAGTGGAGATATCACCTGCGCAACCCTTTTTTGTTTGCGCCCGTCTGTTGCGTGTGGTTTCGCGTGGTGCACATCAAGCACAGATGTTGCACTTGGGACAGCGCATGCAGCTCTTCCACTCTTGGGCTTCATACGTTCTACTCTTTGGCAAACTTTACTAACCACTAAAGTTCACTTCGCAAAAAAGTTTAAGTTGAATTCCCGTCCTAAAAAGACGGGGGACCTAATGAAGAGAGACAAACCAATTACAGCAGTGAGGTCCGAATCACTAGTGTGTGAAGACTGATGATAATTGCACCAACGCTCGCATTAATGACCATTATGGTTGTTGCTGCTTTTTCCTATGTTATGCTTACGAGGAAACCGCGTAAGAAACCATGTATAAAAAATCAAACGACCAAACGATGCCCGTCTTGCAATTGGTGGATAGTCTTCAAAGACTTAAACAATGAAGTGCGCCAGCTCTACAGAGAGCATTTGGAGATGCATAAAGCTGCGCTGCGGACGCGTTTCGAAGACATGGGAAGGCACTGGCTTCCCGAGAATCAACCGCAACTGGAAAATTTGGTTGCGACAAGTACTATAAGTGACTGTTGACTTGGCGCAAAAAATTTATCGATACAGTAAAAGTGAAAAAGAAATGCAAGCAATGTTTCTTCGCGTCCCTTAACATTCAGGTCGCCGAAACTGCTTTCCTACACTTTCTTAAAGTGTTCAAAATGAGGTTAAGTAAAACTCAAAATTACAGGTTCTCAAAACTTATATAAATTGAAGGAGAAAGCTATCGTCCGCTTTCAAGCCTCCGCTCAATTTGAAAAGAGGAACGTCGTGGGAAGACGCTGCCACTTGACCTTTCTTCCCACACAAACTACTACCGAGCCAACGATTTCAAGTGTCGCAGCGTCTTCCAGAGACTTGACGGCCATGGCTATTTTGGTGTTTATGTGTTGCTAAACCTGAAGAGTTAACAACGCCATTTTCCAACGATAGATTAATGATAGCGTGTGGCTTTGACTGACTATCTTGTCGGGACGAGCGGCTGGGCTTACTTCAAAGTTCCAGGCAAAGCTTTGCTGAAGGCGTATTCTTGGGTTTTCAATTTTGTCGAGGTCAACTACACTTTTTATGAGTATCAAGGCACGCGAATGGTTGAACAGTGGCGAAAAACTATGCCTGATAACTCGTGCAACGGGTTTCCGAATAAACTGTATCGATTTTCACAAAGGTCACTCCAGAGATGGTCGAAAAGGTTTACCGTACTCCTCAATGCTGACAATTTCATCAAGCGACTTGCGTTTTCTAACCAACCGAAAGACCTTGGAGCCGAAACCTTCCTTTCCGCTATAATAGCCCACAGCGAGCAAAACAACCACCCGCAGATTTTCAGGAATCTTCAAGACAGACCTCACTCTATTTTCGTCGAAACTGCCGATCCAGCACGTGCCCAACCCCTCCCCTGTAGCAGCAAGAACCATATTCTCCACCGCAATAGCAACGTCGATGTGATACCACTTAGGAGATTTCTTCTCGTCACCGCAAGCCACAATCACCAAAGGCGCCTGCTTCAGAAACCCAGCGAACATCCCCGCTGAAAGGGCTCTTTTTCTTTCTTCGCCTGCAACCACTATGAAATGTCGCGGTTGAACGTTGCTCGCTGAGGGGGCAAGTCTCGCCGCCTCAAGAATCTTCTCCAGCTTCTCCTGCCGAACTGGAGTGGCTTCGTATTTGCGGATTGATCTCCTTTTTTCTATAGCTTCAAAAACGTCCATTTTTCAAGTTCACGCCTGAAAACGGATTGATGCATTTGGAATATAAGGCTTTGTCGCGACTTTTGAGGCTTAAATTTATGCGACGTAACGTAAGGGTGCACTGTAATTGCTTATTGAAGAAGCTTGAAGCGCAAATTCAATAGAAGAAAGATATGTCTTTGATTAAGGATAGCTTATTAGGCGTCTCGACAATGAGTTCATTCGAGGTCTCGAAATATCTCAAAGCCGCGATTATCCTGATTGCGCCTATTTTGATACAAACATAATCAGCATGACCATTGAGCACCCGGAGTTGTATCGTCCTCTATTCAATTTTCTATTTAAAAACCACCTGTGCATCGCGGTTTCAGACGCTTTGCTTATAGAACTCAGTAAAGAAACAAGAAGCCAAACCGATTTCAACACGTTCTTCACAATATTACCTTCTGCTAAGATTAAGAGTTTTGAAGCAGTCATTGAAGAAGAAATAAAATCATATCCGAAACTGCGCACAGAAACATTGCTTCGACCTACAAATTCAGAGCTGGGCAAGGAGACCATTACCAGTTGGCTAATCTCAAATAGAATTAAGGAGGCTCAGAGAAAGCAACTGTTGCACACCAAAAAAATAAAGCAGTATCTCGAATCCGTCAAATCCAACTTCCCGCCATCAAACCGAGGCAAGTACAATGAAGAGCAAGCTGAAATTTTCACCTGGATGGTTACGGTGCAATGGTTAAAAGGAAGTTACCCTGATTTTATGAAAAAACTTAATGATAACAGGCTCCTCCTTACGGCCGAAGTATTTCCTTCAATCCAACTCTTTGCTTATTACGTTTACCACAAGCACTATCTTAACAATAGGCAGCCAAAGGAATTACCTGATATTGCAGACTTGCTCCACATGCTTTATTTTCCGTATTGCAAGCTAATAATTGTTGAACGAGACCTGTGTAACATTTTAAATCAAATTAAATCTCGCTGCAATATGCTTGACGGCGTGGAAGTGCGTAATGCAGACTTCTTCAGAAACAACCTTGTTCTTTAACTGTGTTTTATGTGCTACAGAACCTCATGAAAGCTAAATTCTTCATAATGATTTCCGTATCTTAGAAAAGGAGGGCTTTGGCGACCTGTTAGCTTTGAGTCGCGAAGTAGAAAACATGTGGGGAATGTGAGCCTCTGATGGCTTCGCGTTTTTTTCAGCGTCGGTCGCCAATGCCTTGCTGCTGCGGCTTTGCGACACTTGGTGCTCAACTATAGTTTAGAAGGTCTTGCTATAAGAAAACTTGTGGCTACAGCACCACAGCAACAAAAAAGTGAAAATGGACTCTACTCATAGTTTATTATTCTTCCATCTCTGGCGGCGGAACCCATTTCTCAACAAGCAACTTCTTATCGCCCATTTTAAAGCCGACCTTGACAAAGATCGAATCGGCTCCCTTGAATGGAAACATGCTATCTTCCGCTAGGTCTTTTGGCAAGTAAATTAAGTATTTTCCGTCTTTCCGCCTGAACAGCCTTCCTCTTCCTCCACTGACCAATCAACTCACCACCTTTACCTGTATTCGAAAACTAGTGTATGATTTTGTACAAGTTAAGTAATAAGATTTTGCCTTAAGCTTGGATTATCTGCATCGCACAGCCTCCCACTGGAGGTTGAAAAAATAGTTGTTTCTAGGATGAAAGAAGTCTTTGTCTGTTTACAAGGTAATGCTGCTAAAGAGAATGAAAAAAATGTCAAACCTTGCTCTTACTCTGAGAAAAACAAAAAATTTTTAAAATAAGCAATATTCAAGTTTATTTTCTCAAATTACCCTTAATTAACGACCACATAATATTAGGTAAAATTAAATTAAACAAGAAAAAACACTCACACTCAAGCTATTAACTTTTAATAAAAATACAAAAAACAGAAGACTTATACCCCAAAATAAACGAAAACCATAGAGTACACCTCTCCTGATCCCTACAAAAAGTCTTAACGCGTCAAATTCCCCTACTAAATCAATACTAACAGAGTGAAACGCAAAATGGCTTCAGAACAAAAAAATAAAAAAACGGCGCTAGTCACAGGCGGCCTAGGCTTCATAGGCAGCCACATAGTTGACGCCCTAATTAACAGAGGCACACAAGTTTACGTGCTTGACAACCTTAGCAACGGAAAACTGCAAAACGTAAAACAATGGAAAGAAAATTCCCTCTTCCACTTCATAAAAGAAGACCTTCTAAATACGCCAAATTCATTTCCCAGACTCTCATTTGACACCATATTCCATTTAGCAGCGAACCCCGAAGTAAGAGTAAGCGCAACCCACCCAGAAATCCACTTCAAACAAAATGTCCTAGCCACCTTCAACCTTTTAGAATACATCCGCGAAACTCAACAAAACCCAACTTTTATTTTCGCCTCAACATCCGCGGTCTACGGCGAACCACTAATAATTCCCACCCCTGAGTTCTACGCGCCCCTAAAACCAATATCAATTTACGCAGCCACAAAACTAGCATGTGAAGCTCTAATCATAGCTTACGCCCACAACTACGGCTTCAAAGCTGTCATCTATCGACTAGCAAACATAATAGGACCAAGAAGCAACCACGGAGTCATCTACGACTTCATAAAAAAACTCCAGAAAAACCCAACCGAACTCGAAATCCTCGGCGACGGAACACAAACCAAATCCTATCTGTACGTGGAAGACTGCGTCTCAGGATTGCTATTCGGTGTAGATAAAACCAAAAACCATTCAGAGATCTACAACGTGGGTTCGGAAGACCAAATCAACGTCAAAACCATAGGACAAACGGTAATCGAAGAAATGGGCTTAAAAAACACCAAGACGAAACTGACAGGAGGCGTCGAAGGCGGAAGAGGTTGGAAAGGCGATGTCAAAGTCATGCTTCTCGACATCAACAAAATCAAATCAATAGGCTGGAAACCACAAATGAACAGCCACCAAGCCGTAAGACAAACCACAAAAGACCTCATTCAAAACTCCACATAATCCCCACTTGTTCTTCATCAGTCAAAGACTTATCCCAATCGAGAATAGAGCAACAACAAAACAAAGTTACGAAATTCGAGATATTCCCGCAATTTAGTAATCGTATATTAAGTCCCATTAGAAAATAGTTTCGGGCTTAACCTAAGTGAAGTCAAATGACAGAAGTAACAAACATCTTTATTGCAAAGTTAGAAAGCACTAGCAAAAGCTCTAAACCGCTATGTTTCTTCTGCAAAGGAGAAATTAAAGCAGGCGAAATAATCTCAAGAAAGGGGTCAGGGTTCTATCACAGGAAATGCTTCAATTTTCTGTTTAAACTAACTTCGAATCACGTAAAATGGAAAAAAGTCCAGACATAAAGTTTTCCAGAACACCCTATTTTCTCTTCACGAAGTTCCGAAAGGTAAAAAGCGAACTCACCAATTTCCTTTAAGCTGAAACTTCAGAAACAGAGCAAGAAGTGCAGAGTCAACTCCAAAAGAATGGAAAATAATGTGACTTTCAAGAGTGACAACATAAAAACCATTTCCACTAACACCGCGCGTGACGTTGTCGCGCTGTAACCGCGCGTTAAAACCGCGACAACACGCCAGGCGCACGTAGAGAACACCATCAAGAACTACCATTACGTATACTTGGGTGTTTTTGGTGGATGTTTCGTGGGTTTTTTGTTGGATGAGGGGCAAAAAGGCGGTTTGTGGCGTGTAGGGTTGGATGAATTGGGTTTGTTCTGTCAGAAATTAGGTGTTTTACGGTTTATGTGCGTGCCCCATATAGAGGGATTACACTTTATTTTATTATTGGCTTTGCTTGTCTGTATATTTGTAAAGAGAGCAGTAGAAGTGTTGTTACGAAAGTAACAGCTAGAGGCGAATACATTGTTGAAAGCAACACTCCATCTGCCAATCCATTTCCTCCAATTACTGCATTTTGGAAAACACCAACAAAGTATAGATCGGCGATAAGGTTAGAAAGAGGCGCGCAACTAGAAGCCATCAACAATGGTGCAATGTAACTTTCGTTTAATTCCCAAATAGATTTCCTCTTAAGCTTTCTAAAGATAGTTACCTCGAGCACAATTACAAAGCTTATCAAAACTGAAAAAATGCCGGGAAGGCTCATCAAACCTCCAGTTGTAACATGACTTATCTGAAATGAAATGGCTAATGAAAAAAGAAAACAAATACCATAATTCATTTTTGAAAATCCGTATTTCAAGTACAGTGCAAAACAGGTTAAACCCACACATAAAGGAACTATAGCTCCAAAAACATCTATCTTGAAGTTTGCTGGCGTCGACAAAATTGTTAGAAATTTATGTGTATCAAAAAATGTCGTATACAAAATAAGAAGGTACATTCCAATCGCGGAACAAACACCAATTAACGTTAATTTTCCAATCGTCCTGTAAAAACCATCAGCATCAAAACTGCATTTCGTTAGTATCATCGCCTTTATGTTTTCTTGTAAGCTATTTTGTTGTTAACATCTTGCTCAGCAAAAACATCCCATCTTATAAGCATTAAGGAATAAAGAAAAGTAAGAAACAGTGCTTAGTTTTACTTTTCTTATAGCCTCTGATGATTACCCGGTTCTTTTTAAAATTGATCTTATACGACGACCCGGCGCTGCTTGAAATGCGCATGTATTATTCAAAATAAGCTGTTTTTATTCTTCTTGAAAGGAATAAGAACATGAGGTTTTTTCCTAATCTTAAAATCAAGATAGTCTGGCTGTTTATCCATCTCTTTAAAAATTTCTTTGCATCTTGAGAGAGTCGTTTTAGCTGCTTTATCCTCTTTGGGTCTCTTCTGGGTCATTTCATCCAACTTTTCTTATTTTTTGGTAGTTCCACGGTAGGAATACCTAATTGTCTATGTTCTTTTTGGCTTTTCTCAGAGGAAATGAAGCAGCTATGCCAATCGGGTTTCGTTAAGTATGACTAAATGAACAGTATGCACTTCTGCCGTAAACCTAAAAAATTTGGGGTTTAGTTGAAATGACACACCTTAAAGTTCTAAGAAGATAATTTTTGGAACTTGTTTTTGAGGTGGAAAAGGTGATGAGGATTGGCAAAACTGGCAAGTAGTTAACAATTTTTGCTTTGCATCTCCAAAAGAGAAACTTCCAACTAACGCAGTTATGGACAGCGTTATGTATGTTCTGCTGTAAAGTGGTCTTCATAGATGTCTCTGGTTGCAAAAGTCTGATTACATCGTGGGCATTGGAACATGCCATCTGGCATAATCGTGGGTTCAGGAATAATCTTTTCAGGGATGATATCACGCTCAGACAAAAAGTCACCTCCAACTATGAGCACTATCGTGGTGAGCTTCTTATTATATATGTGACTGCGAAAAAGATTAAACTTTATTCCAAAACCCGATGGCGAAATCCGCGGATGGGTGCACTAAATTAACTCCACCCTTTTTTTATTAGGGCATTCTTATGGAGAAATCCAAATTCCTTGCTTTTTTTGAAGCTGCCAGCTCAACAGCTCTGGTTGAATCTGTGGACATTTTCTTGCAAATAAGATTAAACGAGTTCTCGGTAAAACTCAACAAGTTCTTTCCTTCACTTGTTAGTTCGTAGACTTTTCTCGGTCTTTCATTTTCCATGTTCCAGTGACTTTCCACATGACCCTTTTTCTCTAGCGAGACTAAGAGGGGATAAACCGTGCTTGGTCCGAAATACACGCCGAAAGACCTGCGTATCTTTGTTATTACCTGGTAGCCGTGCATCGGTTGGGCGTCCAATAACTGTAGAACTATTAGGTCTAGTAGTCCTTTGGCTAGTTTTGTTTGGACTTCTTTTTGAATGTTACCCATTTTTCGTCCTTCCTTTGTATTTGTGTTGAACAAGTATACAATATGTCCTTTTCTAGACCTATATTATGGCTTATTACTCCCTAAACAGCAATATAAACGTTAATGCATACCTGAGGCATATCAAAGCATATCAAGAAACCCAATAAAAGGGCAAAAACCAAAGCTTTACCGTGTAAAATAACGTCAAACACGGCGAAAGACAAACTGTTCAACACTTAACCTAAAACTGATAGATACAGTGTTTCTTGCAGACGTGAAATCAAAATATTTATTTTGAAATCATAAAGCAGTTAACCACTTCCATCATATCTTACGCAAGCTCAGGGGAATAATCATGGAAGGTCAATCGACTTCTACAAACAGGAACAAGCTTAAACTTAAGATGGCAAATGTTTTCGGTGAGGAGATTCACACGCTTTCAACAGAACTGCAGGAAATATTCATAGACGATATTGTCACAGCTTTCGAAAACAGGCTGAAGGTGCTAAACAGAACAAAATCAACTGTAAAGTTTGAAATGGCAGAAGTTGTCAGGTATGAGACGCTCAAAGCTTGAAATGTACGAAGACATTTTAACGGTGTTGGCTCATCGAGGACCACTTAAATTAGCCCATCTCATGTATAAGGCTAATGTTAACTGCAGTATACTCAAGGAGTATTTAGAGTTTCTAATAAAACAGAAACTCGTGGAAGAAAAAACCATCGGAAAGCGTCGGGTTGCTTACGGGATAACTGAAAGAGACTCAAATACTTCAGAGAGCTGAGGCAAGTTCTACCTATCTCAGAAGAAGGTCGAAGACAAGCGCCTCCGCTGTTCTAAAAAAATAGAACATGTCTCCAGATTAGTCGGTCGTAGTTTACGGCCCGAACTTGGTGGCTGCAGACGTCGAAATCTCTTTTGAAGCCTCAATCTGGCGGACATTTGATGAGCTTTGTTCCTCCCTTTTTCAAGTCTCCAACTCTGCTGTCATAAATGTAGCGTTTGCTCTGACCTGAAAGATCGATAATCTTTGATGCTTGGAAATGCCCTACCGAAAACTGAAAGAACTGTTAAGTTAAGGTTCTGAACCCATTAGGGTCAAAACCCCCGAGTATTCCGCGGAAAGCCACTGTAATTGATGCCAAGAACTGAAAACAAATTCTCACAATATACGTTGCTTCAAAAAAATAAGGAAAAGTTCACGTTCATCATAGCTCAGCTTTTACGTCTCCCAGAATAGCCTCTGCCTGGGCGTAGGCTTCGATGAGCTCATTCACGTCGGGTTTTGTCTCATTTTTGTATGTAAGCATCGCAGTGTTCAATAACCGCCAGGCTCTCCTCATTAAATTAGCTCTAGCTCCAAGATTCAAAGCTAACATTAATCCTATTGACACGGCAACCGCGAAAGCTAACCATTCAGTAGGTATTTCAAAAACTGTCAATCTTGCAGCTATTAGCAAAGAACTAACTATTGCAACCATTCCAAGAGCAACATGTAGCAAACGGAAAAGAACAATTTGTTTGTTCCATTTCTTGAGTTCGGTTTCAATCTCCTTTGGAGGCGTTGCCATGAATAGTTCTCCTTTATTTATCTCATTTAAATGCGATTAAACTACTGCTAAATTAAAAAGCTAATTAGACACTTATCACTTATGAATTCACGCTACATATGCTAATCCATTTTTCCACTTCAACCGTTCCTTACTATTTCAGTGCCGTAATATATCCAATATAACTATCGTAATCGTTTCAGAATAACCACTTTAATAGGACATGACATAACCTTGTTGATCGAGAGGAGAAAGGAGAAGATGCTTAGACTCTGGAACAGAAAAGGGGAAGCAGTAAAAAAATGGCGATCAAGAGCATGGAGCATCGACCCTAGAGTAACTAACCTAACCATAATCAAAACAGAGAACGCAGACCTAAAGAGCATAGACGTACCAGATTCTAACTTTGATCTTTCTCGAATGCTCAAAGATTATCCCCAATATTTCGATGCTATTGCAGATATAGAACACTGCATCACCCAAAAGCTATAGCTTTCAAATGTGAAATTACACTTACTATCACTCGCGAAAAAACAAGAACATATGGGGCAGCGCCTCTTTCCAGCATCATCCTTCAGGAGTCAATCTTTTCAAAGTTTCAAGAAGCTCCTCAGCCTTCACAGGCTTGACCAAAAAATCGTCTGCTCCATAATCCGCAGCCTTCTCACCGTACTCAACTGAGGAGTAACCGGTAATTATGATTTTTACCATATCCGGCGTATCAGAGTGCTTCAACAGCAAATCCGTGCCCTCCGCATCCAGAAGCCTGATGTCTATCAACTCAACATCGTAACATCCCTGACCTGATTTTTGCAAAGCTTCAGCCGCGTTCTCCGCAGTCTCAACAACAAATCCGTTTCTCTCCAGAATCGCAGTGAACGTTTCCAAGATGCTTCTATCATCATCAACCAAAAGTACATGTCTTTTCGCGTTAACCACACACGACAACCCCTAAGCACATAGACTAATAAACTCAACTATCCTAAAAACATGACGATAACAACCCAACATAGCTCAACGCTACAACCTAAGCACCGCATTTCTGACAGCGTTAATAAGCTCTTCAGGTCGAAAAGGCTTAACTAAAAAATCATCCACGCCGCAATCCGCCATTTTAATACCCTGCTCCACCGCAGAAAAACTGGAAGTGACTATCTTGATCATTTCCTCATTATTTGGAAGCTTCAACAAAAGCTCTGCACCCTCAACGTCAGGAAGTTCAACATCAATTAACGCAACATCAAAACGGCTAGTCCGCACTTTCTCCAAGGCTTTTTCCCCATTTTCCGCCGTGTCAACAACATAACCCGCATCCTCAAGAATCGCTCTAAGACTTTCTCTATACGACTTCTCGCCGTCAACAACGAGCACGTATATTATATCACTCATATAGAGTAAACTCCAAAAACACATTTAATGGGTTTTTCTTGTTAAGATTTTTTGTGAAGTTGGCTAACGCCCTTTGCAAAGTCTAACAGATTTAAATACTCACTTTTGCAAAACCATGGCTGACTAGTCGGGGACTCAAAATTCTTCAAATAACAGTTTTCAAGCTTTCCGACTCAAACTCAGGACTTGCCACAGCACCTGACTTTTGCGTTCTTATCCATCTGCGAGGGCGGCGAAATAGAATAAGCAAACCAGCGTACAACGCAACAAATGCCTGAAGACTCCAGTACAAGAAGACAAAAGGAAGCCACAACAAATTCTTCAATCGCTTGGGTTTAGAATGGTAAATCAGAATAATTCCAGCCAGAACAGCCAACATGTACGTGGTAACCGCTGAAAAAATCATCAAAACATCAAGCACACCCGTGAAAGGCAAAGCCGCCAAAACTCCCCAAGACGTAATTGAATACAACAAGAACGACGCAATAGCCATAAACGGCAGAAAAAGCGTCAGTTCAGCGTCAAGAGTTCGCCTATCCAAACGCTTCAACAAACGCCCATATCTCATCGCAATCTCCATGTAACCCCTACACCAACGAACCCGCTGCCTCAAAAAACCCTTAAGGTCAGAAGGACTCTCCTGCCACACACAAACATCTGGCGCATACTTAATCCTCTGACCCTCTTCTATCATCCTCGCAGACATTTCCATATCCTCCACAAGGGAATCCTCGTCAAAATCACCAATATTTTCCAAAACGCTTCTCCTGATGAACTGACAACAACCCCTCAAAGGAACAAACAAACCCAAAACCTCTTTACCCCTCAGAAAAGCCTCACACCACACTGCATCCTCATACGCCAAAAACTGTGTAAGCATGTTCTCACGCGAATTGATCGAGTGAATCCTACCCTGGACAGCCGCCACACTCGGATCCTTCAAGTACTCAGCTGCTCTAAACAAGACATCATCAGAAGGAACGTTGTCCGCGTCAAAAATGGCGACAATCTCCCCCGTGGACCGTTTCAAACCATAGTTAACAGCCGAAGCCTTACCCCCAGAAACAGACCGCCGCAAAACCTTGAAATTCCCATGTGAAGCGCAAAACCGTCTACAAATATCCAATGTACCATCCACAGAACCGTCATCAATAATCACAACTTCAAACTTCTCAACGGGATAACTTATGCGAGATATCGAATCTAAAATTCTACCCACAACGTTTTCCTCGTCTTTTACAGGCACAACAATCGAAAAACTAGGCATGGTTGCATTTTCTCTACGCGCTTTCTTAGCAACGCGTCCCCCGCTTCTTCGGAGATCTCGGACACCCGCAACCAAAACGGGCAGATTATACAGTAACACAACGTAGAAAGCCGAGAACGCGAAAATCAACACAACCTCAACTATGCTAAGCAACACATTCACTTTGCTAACTGTTAAGTTTCATGACTGCTAAATACCTTGCGAAATCCAAATTCCTCACCCACGCCACAGCAATCTTGTTTTTCCACTTCCACGCTAACAAGCTAAATTTACAAGCAAGCGGAACGCCTATTTCTCCTACAGCAAGCACGAACTCACTCTTACACAACTCTTCCAACTTCTCCGCCACTGACAAGAGACAACTGGTCAACGAAGGACTGCAAAAGCGGTGAGCAACTTTGATCGTCAAATCGACAAGTACTCTGTCAATCCTCGATAAACGTTTGAACCATACGCCCGCGCGCATGGCCCTAAACTTGAGCTTCATCAACCGTCCTTTCCCAATGCGTGTGGAAGCCCTGTTACAAGATCGAGTTGTTCGCACCTTGATATCGCCTATCCCACTACTAATCGAACTGACCTTTTCTGTGAACAGTCTACAGATAAAAGATTTATGCACACAGATACCCCGTCCCTTCCAAAAAAAGCCCATAAACCCTCCTTGATACGAAAACACGGCTCAAAATTTCAATAAGCTAAAATAAAAAAGGCTTCACTTAACGGAATTTCAAAGAAATCATCCAATAGCCATCGGCTGATTAATGTTTCTTTTCTGTTGGACACAAAAACAACCATTTTGAAGTAAACATTTAAATTATTATTAGATTAACACCAAATATTGCGTGTTTCAAGTAAAACTACTTGTAGACGCGTATATCAGTAATTCCTACAGTCCATTTAAACGTGTATCTAAGACATCAACATTAATACTATAACGTGGGTCAATCATTGTTGAAATATCTAATAAGCAACAAAGCGCTTTTCTGTTTCCCACTTATCTTAATCGGCTTCTTGGATTTAGTCACCACAATCGTAGGCGTAGCCTTTTTCGGCGCAACAGAAGTCAATCCCCTGTTTTCAGGTTTAATACAAACAAACATCATGCTTTTCCTCGTAATCAAAGCATCAACCGTCATGTTAACCGGAGTATTATTCTACAAAGGAGCCAGCATCGCAGAGACATCTCATGATGGACCTAATTATGGACCGCGTTTCTTAGAAATCGGATATTTCACGTCTCTAACTCTGCTCACGTTTATAGCTGCAAACAATATACTCACTATTTTCCAACTCGCGTAAATTTCACTCATAACACCAGGATATTCGACCAAAAATCGGCTTTTTTATCCTCAGAAACTTCAGCTATCGCCCATTTTAAGAAAATCTACACTAAAGGCACAAGATTAACCGAGCAATAAGAGAAGACTCTGGTTGAACAGCAACAAAATTCCCTGAGCTATACACAAGAACCCTAAAACGGTCAACACCGGCCAAGAACCTAAAACCATCCCGAAAAGCTTCATTAAATCCTCAACAAACTTAAAAATCATGAAAACAATCAAAGCCGGAATGAAAAAAACCACCAGATAAATCCAAAGAGACGAAAAACCCAAAACAGTCGGAGGCAAAGGAAAATACACGTACAATAGCCCCACACACGCCAAACCCACTATCAACCCCAACAAAGCACTAAAAGGCACTCGATTCAAAGGTCTAAGTACCAACCCCAAACCCGTTACAAACAGCAAACCCCAAACTTCGAAGCTTGAAGTATTCTCCAGAAGCACCAACACTCCTGTAGCCAACAGCAAGGTTCCAACGAGAATCCCGAGATATCCAAGCCCTTTTAGAATCTTACCTGCAGAACCTCTAATCAGAAAGCTAAGCAATTTCGAAACAGCCACTATCCCACCGAAAATCAAAATGTAAGGAGCCAAACCAACTAAAACGGATAAATCCAATCCAATCAGCGTCGACAGATCCAAACCAAACCACCAGAGTATATTCAGAAAAACCTCACTTAAAACTATCTCAACTAAGTCTCAAGAAAGGCGTATGTCCACGTCCTCTCTTTAACTAGGCTTCAACTTATTGGGCTTAAGCTGTTTTTATGCTGTCTAATCCAAATCTTGCGCCAAGTAAGCGCAAGTTCAAATCCCGTTCCGCAATGGTGAATGCACCCTCCGCTAGTAGACAAACACTTCGCATTAGGCTTCTGGGCAATCCTTGCAAAAACTGGGGAGCATTATGCTTAAGGATACTTTGACCAATTTTTAGCGGATATTTAGAACCATACCTTGTTGTTTGCAATCCAGCTTTGCTACACTGCCGCATCATCTCCTTCGAGGTGAAACGCTGTTCAAAAAAAGCGTCTGGTTGTAGCAACATTTTGGCTGCCATCATCAGCGTTCCCATAACGAACAGCTTGTTTGGAACAGTTATCACCACATGACCCTCCCGCTTCGCTATTCTTGACATTTCGCAGATAGCTTCATAGGCAGCTTTCTTGTTTGGCAGGTGATCAATTACTGAATACGACGTCACTAGATCAAAAATCTGACTTTTAAAGGGCAGATGGTTCGCCGAACCCCGAACGTGTTCAATGTTGTCTTTTATGTCTTCCTGCTTAGCTTTTCTTTTTCCGTCTCTCAAAACATTGGGGTCCACGTCGAGACACACACACTTTGCCCCTGCTTTCACGTATAGAAAATCATCTGTCCCAGCGCTTCCACCAACATCGCAGAACAAAATGTCAGGTTTTATGTGCGGCGAACTCAGCTTCCAATCTATCACTTTTACCTGAAAATAATCATTTGGTATGTATTTATTGTTGTAAATGTTGTTAATGCTGACAGGTTTTTCCAACTAAATTACCATCCCATTAGGCATATTACTAAATTCCTTCCTCTGCCACAAAGCAGAAATTCCCCGCATGTTGTTGTACGTGCTTTCTTATAAAAAAACAGGTTAAATAAACTTCACTAAATTGCCAAATCCCCTCAAAGAAACAATTCACTAAATAGCCAATGCATTTTCACAAAAATAGTTAAATTTTGTCCAAACCCCTGAGGTCGAAAATATCAAGGGGAAAAAAGTGACAGAAAATTCAGTAAACAATACAAGAAATACCGCCATCAAACAAAAGACACATCTGAAAATATCTACAGTCGCAATCGTTCTAAGTCTCTTGCTTATGATCTCTTTGCCAATGTTTGCAACAAACGTTGAAGCATCTGTCCGTTCCATAGGTAGACCCTACACGTCTCGTGCAACCATGATGCAGCAGTGGTTCACTCTGGAGAATCAGCATCCAAACCTGATTACGCATGAAAAAATAGGCGAATCAGTGCAGGGCAACGACCTATACGTGTTCAGAATAGGCAATCCAAACGGCGGAGCGGTAATGTGGGACGGCTCCACCCACGGCTGTGAAGACACCGGAACAGAAGCCTCGTACTGGTTCACCAAGTGGCTTGTAGAAAGCACCAGCCAACGCGCAAAAAACATCGTAGCTGGCAATTACTGGCTGGTAATACCATACGTCAACTACGACCGCTCAGACGGACGAACCAACATGCACGGTGTTGACTTAAACCGCAACTTCGTCTACAACTGGGGCACAGGCAGCTCCTCTTCTTCATCAGAGACCTATCATGGCCCATACGCCGCCAGCGAACCCGAAACACAAGCAGTCAGATACGCCCAACAAAAGTATAATCCCAAAGTGTACTTCAACGTTCACACAGGCATGCACACGATAGGCTATTCCGCAGGAAATTCAGCGGCTCGCGCAATCGGATCAAGCATAACCCAAAGATACAACGCCGAAGTTAGTTCAAGGGGATTAACAAAACAGTACAACATTAGAACGAGGTCAGCCAGCGGCGGCTTCGTAGCGAGCGATGCATACGAACTAGGCTCATGCGCCTTCCTTTTTGAGACGCAGACATGGAATGAGTTACCCGGAACCATGAGCGAATGGCGAAGCAAATGGTACCCAAACATAGAAGCCGTCATACTCGCAGCACTCGAAAGCGTCCAAAACGCACGAACACAACAAACACAACCAACGCCACCAGAAACGCCATCAACAATCCCTTCAACAAGCCTATCAACATCCACGAGTTTCGATGGAAGTTTCGAATCACGCAATTTCAACGGTTGGGACGGCACAACAACGACTTCTGGCGAGAGTGCCTTTGTAACTTCTTCAGAGAAATACGATGGTACTTACAGTGCTTTATTTGCTTCCAATGGTAACGGAGGATACGAGAAAGCTTTCTGCTACGAAACATTCTCGGATAAAGCTGAACTTCATTCGCGAAGTTACGTGTACGTTTTAAGATCTGGCATAGCACAAAATAATGACAGATTCTACTTCACAATCTTCAGATCAAACGATGAAAGCGTTGCCTATGTTGGTTGGCGCATGGTTAACGGCGTCATCAGATGGAACTTGCTTATCAGGAACAGAAACGGATGGGTCGATGCTTACTCTTCTTCATCGCCTGCTTTGAATCTCTGGTACCGCGTAGATTTACATTGGAAGAATGATGCCAACAACGGCGGCGCCGAACTCTTAGTGGACGGACATCTAATCTGTTCGATATCAAGAGTAAACACAGCTGCTTTCGGCGGAGCTAATCAGGTGTGCTTTGGTTTGGCAGAAGCCTACGATTGCGCCACAACAGCGGTATACGTTGACGACTTCACAATATAAAAAGCGCCAATAGGCACATAGCTATAAATCAAATATAGCTTTTCCCTTTTTTTTTAGCCAAAAACAGCATAATTCACGAGTCTATACAAAAGAAAGACAACATTTTACCTTTTTCAAACTGTTTAACTTCTTTAAGTCTCACAAAACAAAATGAACTGTTGAAACCAGAATGAGCGGATTTGCAGCTTGCGAAGCCGCCTTAACGAGCTATGCGAACGCGATTTCATTAAATGCGTTACTGGCCTTCACAAGAAATTATAAAAACATAGGATTACTAATGAGAAAAAAAATCGCTGAGTGAATATTAAGCAAATGGAATGTGACAACAATAAACAAAAAAACATTATCTTCGCTATATCTTATCTCCAAAAAAATTAGCTCTCGAAAATCCTCAAGCGTCCTTGCATTAGCGTTTTTGATACTCATTTGCATCTCATCACTACCTATGATATCCGTTTCAGCAGCAACACCAGTAAACGTAACAATCAATCCTGGAGATACTGTTGGAACAAATAGACTCTCAACTGGTTTTGCTTTAGACAGCAACTGGCGTTACTGGCGTAGCAACTCCGACCTAAGAGAACTTGGAGAAGAAGCAGATTTCTCTATTGTTCGCATAATAAGCAACAACATTGAACCTTGCAGCTACTGGAACGATGGCACCAAAACTGGTACCTTTAACTGGGCAACCGTGGACTCGCTTGTTCAGCAAATATTCCAAACAGGTGCCGAGCCGCTCATAACTTTGGTCTTTATGGATAGCAGTGGAATTGATCTACCTAGAGGAATGCAATTATCCAGTACAGGTTTGCCTTATCCTGACAGCTTAGCCGCGTACTGCCGAGAATGGGTCCGGCACTTCCAGCAAGCAGGACTACCCGTTAAATACTACGAAGTCGTGAACGAAGCGTGGTACTACTTCTACCCCAACTGGAACTGGAACCAAAATAATGCACAAAACTTCCTAACACTCTACAACACATGCTACAACCAAATGCACGCACAAAACAACCAGATACTAATAGGAAACGACGCATCACTGTTCACTAAGTTTCTAAGCTTCTGGAAAACATACGGCGGAAAACTTGACTTATTCAGCTGCCACAAATATGACAGCTGGGGCATTAGCTATAGTGATGAACAAGGCTTAGACGCAGCTGAAAACAAATTCTTCGACCAATACGACAGCTATCACAGTTCGATCTCCGAAGCCCGCCAACTATGGGGGAAAAATCTGCCAGCTATAGCTTCAGAAGCAAACTTTGGAGCATCATCTCGAAGTGGTACTGATCCAAGACTACAACAACTCTGCGGCGCCGTGTGGGCCGCACTGGTGCTGGAGGGCGGCATAGAAAACGGATTCGATTATCTGTGTTACTTCGCCTACTCAAGCAGTAGATCCTGGGAAAGCCGCAACAAAGACACAGGATACGGTTTTGGCATGATAAATCAAGATAATAACCAGCCATGGTATCCCTACTACGTGCAAAAAATGGTGGCTACCAACATAGCCGTCGGCGACTCGGTAATCAGAACCTCTAGTTCTTCGTCAGACATAAACATTGTCGGCTGGATAAACCAGGGAAAACTCAACATTCTAATAATAAACAAAGTGAACCAACAGAGAGCCGTCAGCCTTCAAGGAATACAGGGACAATTAACATACATGAAAATCAGCAACGCAATATCCTGGGAAAACCCAAATGTACAAACTGGAAGCGTCTACTCAACAAACACAATAGACCTTAACGGCTACACAGTCATTCTACTTCAAATGACAAACACTCAACCCCCAAGCAACCCTCCAACTCAACCACCAACAAACCCCCAGTCTGGTTCTTTGGTTTTCGCTGATGGCTTTGAGTCTGGTTTTGGTGCTTGGAGTGGAACTTCTGTGACTTCTGGCGAGTCGGCTAGTGTTTCTGGCAGTGTTACTCGTGAAGGCTCGTATGCTGGCTTGTTCAGTTCTAATGGTGGCGGAGGTTACGAGCGCGCTTATGCTTTTGAGTCGCTGTCGTCTGTTGAGAATGAGCTGTCTGCAGGGGGTTCGGTGTACGTGTCTAGATCTGGTGTGGGGCAGAGTGGTGACCGGTTTTACTTTATTATCTTAGAAGCTGGAAGTGACCCTGTGGCTTTTGCTGGTTGGCGCGTGAGTGGCGGCGTGGTTCGTTGGAACCTGCTGATAAGAGATGGTACTGGTTGGACGGATGCATATTCTAGCTCTTCTCCTGTGGTTGGTCGCTGGTATGATGTTGAGCTTCACTGGAAGGGCGCCGCTGTTGGCGGTGTGGCTGAGCTGTTCGTGGATGGCGAGTTGGCGTGTTCTTTGACGGGTGTTAATACGGCTGCTTTTGGCGGTGTTAGTCAAGTGGAGTTCGGTTTGCCTGAAGTTTACAGCTGTTCGTCGACTACGGTTTACGCTGACAGCTTCGCGGTAGCATACAATACGGAAGGATTAGACCAGTCTGGTTCTTTGGTTTTCGCTGATGGCTTTGAGTCTGGTTTTGGTGCTTGGAGTGGAACTTCTGTGACTTCTGGCGAGTCGGCTAGTGTTTCTGGCAGTGTTACTCGTGAAGGCTCGTATGCTGGCTTGTTCAGTTCTAATGGTGGCGGAGGTTACGAGCGCGCTTATGCTTTTGAGTCGCTGTCGTCTGTTGAGAATGAGCTGTCTGCAGGGGGTTCGGTGTACGTGTCTAGATCTGGTGTGGGGCAGAGTGGTGACCGGTTTTACTTTATTATCTTAGAAGCTGGAAGTGACCCTGTGGCTTTTGCTGGTTGGCGCGTGAGTGGCGGCGTGGTTCGTTGGAACCTGCTGATAAGAGATGGTACTGGTTGGACGGATGCATATTCTAGCTCTTCTCCTGTGGTTGGTCGCTGGTATGATGTTGAGCTTCACTGGAAGGGCGCCGCTGTTGGCGGTGTGGCTGAGCTGTTCGTGGATGGCGAGTTGGCGTGTTCTTTGACGGGTGTTAATACGGCTGCTTTTGGCGGTGTTAGTCAAGTGGAGTTCGGTTTGCCTGAAGTTTACAGCTGTTCGTCGACTACGGTTTACGCTGACAGCTTCGCGGTAGCATAACGACTAAAATGAATTCAAATGCACTCCTTAGGGAGATGCTACACCCAAATCTTTTTTGATGCATGATGAACTCAAAATTAGCTAATCCACTAAGTATTTTCAAAGAATTCTGAAATGCAAAATGCTTATCTGACTCGGACATTTGACAATTAGTTACCGAGTTACAAAGAATGCCAAAAAAAAACTTTTTGCAGTGTCTTTCACTGCTGCTAACAATTCTTCTCATATTTAGCTTCTTTTCGCTAAGCACTGATTTATCCTTAGCCGATCCTGGAAGAGGCACTTGGGCACCCTACACTCCGAAGGAACAAATGATCGCTCAATGGAAAGCTTTGTGCGACGCTCATCCAAACTCAGCATCATACGAAGTAATCGGTGAAACAATTCAAGGAAGAGAAATATGGTTATTCAAAATAGGCAATTCCTCCAGAGCAAAAGTAATGTACGACTGTCAAGCTCATGGTCCAGAAGATGGAGGCACTGAAACCCTTTACAAATTTTGCAGCTGGCTACTCGAATCAAACGAATCCCTCGCAAATCATATTCTGGAAAACAATTACCATCTGATAATTCCCATACTAAATATGGACACAAACGCTAGGCAAAACATGCGGAGAGAATATGTCCTTGATAATGGCACAATAATAAAAGTGCCATATGGTGTTGACTTGAATCGCAACAGCCTATATAATTGGGGACACAGCGGCAGTTCAAATCCCGAGGACGACTATTCCTACAGGGGTTTGTACGCTGGTAGCGAACCTGAAACAATGGCATACCACAATGCCGCAGCAAAATACTTGCCCGACATATACGTAAACACACATATAGGCTCCGAAGTCATTTTTGCCTACTCGAATACCGCGTTCGAGCAGGAAATAGTGTCATTTATCGCTCAATATCAACAGCAAAATGATGTCAACTACTCATACCCCATCAGGTTCAGTGGAGGTGGTAGCGGCTCTATAGCCGCTGACCCTGACAACAACCTTGGAGCCTCAGGCTGGCTTTGGGAATTATCCACTTGGGAAAACCTGAAACCTACATTGGTCGAGTGGCTGAATATATATTACCCCAGAGCATTTCCCGTTTTTTTGGCCTTTGCCAAAGCAGCTGAGAACAAACAGAAAACCCAACAGACTCCCTCCAATTCACCACCACAATCAGCATCTTCACACAATTCAGCTCCAAAGCAATCTCTTATTCACGACATAGCCGTTACCAACATTACGCACTCTTGGACTTCTACAAATCAAAGTAAAATAGTCAAATTTCAAGTTAAAGTCTTAAACAACGGTAACTATAAGGAAACTTTCAATTTAGAACTTAACGCCAATGAAATTCAAATTGAAAATCGTTCCGTTACCATGAACCCGAACACGTCAATAACGTTGGATTTTGAATTGGATACCCTTATGTTTCCACCGGGTAACTACACTATAAGTGCTTATGTCGAACCCCTGCCCAACGAATCCAATATGACCAACAATTTATTTGAACTAACTTCTGATCAGAACCTGTTCCTCCCTGATCCTTCTGAAGATCCGCACGAAATAGATCACGAAATACAGGGCGAAAATCTAATTCCAATAATAATCACATTTGCTGTAATCTCCTCGATGACGGCAATTCTCCTCTACAAGAATAAGAAAAGAATTTTGCGCAAACATCGTCAACAATAAATACAATATGTCTGTCATATTCTAACCTTGGAATAGCCTTTAAGAGGGAAAAAAATAACACAACTAAGAGGAACCGCTTTTGAATAGAATAAAGCTGAAAAAAGGCGAATTATTCTCGGTAAACGATACCACTCTTTCAATAGCAGTTCGGGCAATATCAATATTAGCTATGACGCTGGCTTTGTTCTCCAATGATTTATCAATAATCTTTTCTGATGCCCTGCAAAGCCAAACAACAAGTTACGTTCTCATAATCCCTTTCATTTTGATATATATGATTTACCGCAAACGAAAAATGTTGAGAGCTGTTATTCCAATCAAAAATACTAACCAAACTAAAAAAATTCGCAGACTTTCGATAATTGCGGGAATACTGCTATTTGTAATAGCAGTTCTCTTGTACTGGCACGGGTCGTACACTTTCACTCCCTTGGAATATCACGTAGCTGCCCTGCCACTTTTTACTGCAGCGCTTGTCTTATTACTCTTCAATACTCAAACTCTTCGGCAGGTTGCAGCCCCGATAGTTTTTCTTTTCTTTTTGGTGCCACCACCTTCCGAAATTCTATACTCCGTTGGTGCCACCCTTTCAAGTTTAAGCTCCATAGTATCCAACTCACTTATTGGAGCAACAGGCATACCCTCGACCCTTTCAAACGAATTTGGAAGCCCAACAATTGCAATAATAAGACCAGATGGTTCTCAATTGAATTTTGCTGTCGATATCGCTTGCTCTGGAATATACAGCCTCATGGGATTCGTCATATTCGCTACGGTAATAGCGTATACTATCCGCGACAGACCATGGAAAAAAGCTGCTCTTTTACTGACTGGCATTCCTTTAATCTATCTCCTTAACATACTTAGGATAACAATCATACTTGGTTTAGGTTATCATTTTGGCGAGGATATTGCCCTTCAAGCATTTCACTCTTTTGGCGGCTGGGTCCTCATCTTTCTAGGAACAGTATTGCTTCTCGCCATTTCTGAAAAAATATTCAAAACTAAAATACGCGGGCAAAAAGATAAACCATGTCCTGAATGCAAGCCAGAAACAAAAAAAGCCACAGAAATCTGTTTCACCTGTAGCCGAGTAATTAGGCAAGCCAACACCCGCATCCACAAAAAGGATGTAATAAAAATCGCTGCGTTGGCAATTATTGTAGCGGTTTTATTGTCTATACAAGCTCCTACGTTCGCTTTGACTCAAACACCAACTAACGTTGTTGTGAGCGCGCCTACTGGAGAAACATTATCAACAGAAATTCTTCCCACTCTCCAAAACTACCAGTTGGAATTCGATTACAGAGACACTGAATTCGAAGAGATAGCAGGACAAGATATGTCAATAGCCTACTTGTATTATCCCGAAAAAGCCGGTTTAAAACCTATTTGGGTTACCCTCGAAATCGCATCTCAACTTAGCGCGCTGCATCGATGGGAATTATGTCTAGTTGAGTACCCTCTAAGTCAAGGTGCCGCACCCAAAGCAGTAAAGATAGAGCTTACCGATATACAAATCTCTGACAACCCGCTCATAATAGGTCGCTACTTCCTTTTTGAAACACCTGAAACAAATCAACTACAATCAGTGCTTTATTGGTACGAATCAGCCTTTTTTGAGACAAACTCAACTACACAACAGAAACACGTGAAAATAAGCATAATCGGATATCCTGACGATTCGGCCGAGATTCAATCTATCAAGAATGAGCAATTAGCCATCGCTGATTCTATAATCAGCTATTGGGAGCCCATAAAATTGTGGACGTACGCAACCCTGCCAATCTCACAAGCTGGAGGCTACTTGGCAGGCATAGTCACCGCTGTTCTCGTAGCCATGATAGCATATTATCTGATTGAAACAAAACGGTTAAGAGAGAAAAACAGAAACTCTTACACTAAACTATCAAAATCAAATAGAGACATAATAGATGCGATCAGGGAAACGCAGAAGGAAGCGCCACCTACGATAGATAGGATATGGAAAGCTCATCAAACAGCAACAAACGAGGTAATTTCGAAGGAGCAACTGTTCCAGACGCTCAGCGACCTAGAAAGAGAACGTATAATAGAAGGGCAAATCAAAAATATAAACGACCAGCCTGTACAAATCTGGAAGGTCTGAGAAGAGCGCACTCGCTTTTCAAAACAAAGGATTGCAGCCCGGATCTAAAATCAGCGAGTGAGAACATATGCGAGTAGAGCCAAAACTTAAACTACGAGCCATAACCGCGCTCCTTATTGTAGGAATCATAGTAAATGGTCTATCGCTTTTTCTCTTCAACAGTATAGAAGGCGTCATCCATGGGAAACTTTATGAATATGGGCTTCATTTCAGTCTCGACTGGGCTACACCAGTCTGGAACAACTCCCATTACCTTGTATACTCTCTCATACTTGCGGTAATTCTCTTGGGTATCTCCGTCCCTTTGATATTAGTTTACTCACGAAATCGTTCAAAACTCGTCAAGTCGTTTAGTTATCTGTTAATGATGGCAGCAGCAGCTATTGGATTTCTATCAATATATTTCTTCAACAACATCGACAGTCTTGTGAATTACACCCTGTACGACTATGGTCTGCAATTTAACAATGCGTGGGCTCAAATATACTGGACCTATGCAAGAGCGATCATAATTTTTATTTCTGCTTCGAGTTCGACAGCTCTCATCTCTTTTCTACTTACTCTTTATGGTGCTAGAAAAAGAAACGCTGAAGTAACCGCGATCAAACTCGTTTCGCCGATTTTGGTCGCTATCGCCGTCGTCGCCATAGCTTTTTCGATAATATTGACAAACTCGATTCTGGCTTTCATAGGTATTGGTCTATTTTTCTGGGGGTTAATCTTTGTCTATGTGCGCACCGATGACTATGTTAAAAGGGCCATAATGGACTCAATGATATCTTCACAAAAACTAATACTAGACCAATTTCTGAAGCAATCGTCATTCACTGGAAAACCAATATACTTGCCTCCGAAGTATTTCAAAGATGCCGAAACAAGCAAAGTGTACATACCACGAGATACTGGGTCACCTCTTCCGCCATTGGAGTTTGTCAAGAAACAGGAATCTCAACTTTTCATAACATCTCCTTCAGGTATTCTGCTTACGCCCTCTGGAATTGGGCTCCTCAAATTATTTGAGGAGCAACTCGAAACGAGTTTCACAAAAGTGAATCTTCAATACCTCCAACAGGAACTGCCTGCACTTCTAATTGAGAATCTTGAAATTGTTCAAAACTTTGAAATGCAAATCGAAAACAGAAAGATAACAATTGAACTAACAAACTCTATCTACACATCTTCATCCGCAACCCCAGAACACCTGAAAACCGAACCCGAAAAGGAAAATCCGATCACCAGTGCCATAGCATGTTCACTGACCAAAGCTACAGGTCAGCCTATTAGAATCGAAAAAACTCAAATAGGTACAAATAATCACGACTTCACTGTCGAATTCAGCATACTTGATGATGTGGTGACCAGCAGTTGAGTTTTCCACTGAGCTTTTGGGACATAAACCTCATGGTGGCAGTTATCTCCCTCCTGCTGCTTTCTACATCCGAGTTTATATCCATGTCCCATGGAAAAATTAACATACTTATAGACAAAAAAAAGCTTAAAAAAGCAGGGATCGCAGCTTCAATAGTTTTCCTACTTACAGTTGCTATGAGAATCGCAGCCGTAATCTTCCAGCTATAAAAATAGAACTTCAACTCGAATATTCTATAGTTAAACGTCAGCAAGTATTTAAACGTAGAATGCCGAATATTTGACAGGAGGAGAAAGGCAATTTTGAAAAAGTCAATTGTTACTTTGACAGTTCTCTTAGTAGCAACGCTAATGATTGGAACTGCACTCGCAGCAGGCAACGGATTAATTCGTCTTGACCCGCATGGATCATACTATCCTGAGGCGGTAATGCTTGAAAGCCCAGCAACCTTCACCGTTTATGTTCAATCTGGTCCCGACGCTACTGATCCGCATATATTCCTAGTGATGACAGAATCATGTTATGAAGGTCTAACTTCCGATGTTACTATTGACTGGGGTGCTGGCGGCTTACCCGACTTAACCATTACAAGCTGGACCTTAGCCGACGACAATGGGGATAAAATCCCGCCAGGTTGCGCAAGCGGAACAGGTTACACAGTTGCATCACTCAAAGATCATCTAGACACAGATGGTCCCGTATACTGGGCTTTTGAACCGTTCTTAGCAAACCCCATATCAGAAACTCCGCAAGAATTCACCGTCACGCTAGAATCAACCGACCCCCGAATGATGGTATACGCATTGGGCAAAGCTGAAGGATGTGATCTGTTTTCCAATAGAGTTCCACCTACACAGCCAGGATTCGTGATTCCCGAAGGCACAACAATAGCATTAGCCGTGGCATCATTAAGCGCTTTCGCAATGTATGCATTGCTACGAAAAAGAACATTGAAACCCATTTGATCAAAAAATCGATTTCAGACATCACTATATAAGTGAGTCCCCACCCTTTTTTATGTTTATTCTTGTCAAGAGTCCTCATTTCCTAAGAATCTTTTTCGTGCAATATAGACCCCCGTTAGCGGTTCAAAATATTTTCTTATAAAATCTTTCATACATGTCTCTAAATCAATGTCTACAGTTATTATCGTACCTTTCTTTGCATAAATTCCTCATACAGGTAGAACTCTTATCCTTTTTTTCTATAAAGAAAATTCTACTTATTTTAAATATTGAAAACACCGAAGTTTTACTACTCGATTTTTTTAAAAAAGAGTGAGTGAATAAACATGAGAAAAATAAAATCAGGTATATCCATAGCTATTATGACTCTGATGCTCGTTTCAAGCGCTTTAACACTGTCTGCTTCTGCTCAACCTGCTCTATTAGACCCCTTGGCAATTCCAAAATATGTGACACAACTGACTGGTCCACCACCCGTCTACGTACCAACCGACATCTACTGCGACGGCGAACTCGTCCGACAAGAATACATAGTCGACGCCAGCGAATTCTATCAACAAATATTACCACCAACCGACATATACGGAAGCCCATTAGGTGAAACCAAAGTTTGGGGATACGGTGGCATCGTAAAAGATGCCGTAACAGGCGAAGTCTTGGGTTACGCACGTAACTCTCCAGGTCCTAGCTTCGAAGCCACAAAAGGCATTCCAGTGCAAGTGACTTGGGTCAACAACCTCAAAGGCGTAGATTGCGATTTAGTGGAACACATGTTCGCAGTTGACCCAACCCTCCATTGGGCTAACCCCAACGGCATGGAAACGCCCACGGCGCCATTCGAGGAATATCCTCCTGGCTACGAAGAAGCACAAAGCCCTGTGCCACTGGTCATGCACTTGCATGGCGGTGAAACCCAATCATATTACGATGGCGGTCCTGACCAATGGTTTACCGCAGATGGAATACACGGACCTGACTATGCAACAGCAGAGCCAACAGACCCAAACAAAGCGGTCTACTATTATCCGAATGAGCAAGAACAAGCAACACTGTGGTATCACGACCACGCTCTAGGGATCACCCGCATCAACGTAATGTCCGGTTTAGCTGGCTTTTACCTCCTAAGAGACCCTTGTGACTCGGAAGTAGCACCACTACTGCCAAGCGGAGAATACGACATGCCACTGGTCTTCCAGGACAGAAATTTCCTTGAAGACGGATCATTCTACTTCCCCTCGGACGAAGCAACAAACCCTGATGTTCACCCCTACTGGTCACCCGAATTCTTCGGTGAAGTCAGCATGGTAGACGGCTTAGTATGGCCTAACATGAACGTTAAGCAAGGTGTCTACAGATTCCGACTATTAGACGGCTCAAACGCTCGCTTCTACAACCTCTCCTTTGAAAACGGAATGTCCTTCACGCAAATCGCAACCGACGGCGGGTTCCTGAAGGAATCCGTTGAAATGACGTCTCTTTTGATTGCTCCAGGAGAACGCGCCGAAATACTTGTTGACTTCTCAGAAATTGAGCCAGGAACCACAATTAGATTGTTAAATGACGCTAACGGACCATACCCAGACGGTGATCCTGTAAACCCAGACACAATAGGTCAGATAATGCAGTTTACCGTCGTCGACGAGTCAGGATGCCCACAGGCAGCACTGCCGACATTACTCAATCCAACGCTTGCAGGCGACTTCCCCAATCTTCCAACATGCACAAAGACCCGAGTGTTAACTTTGACTGAAGTTATTGGTCCTGGCGGGCCTCTCGAGGTTCTTCTTGACGGTCAAAAATGGGGCGCCCCAATCTCTGAACTCCCTAAAGTGGGAACCACAGAAGAATGGGTGATCTATAATCCAACCGCTGACACACACCCAATTCATCTTCACCTAGTTCAATTCCAACTGGTTCAGAGGCAAGCCTTCGACGTCGACACTTACTTCGCTGACTGGCTGACAACCAACGGTCACGGTGATCAACTACCAGACCTCGAACTGCACGAAGCGCTAACAAATCCAACAGTAAACGTTGCCAACCCTGCAGACTATCTGATGGGTTCTCCAATATCGCCGCCAGCGAATGAGCAAGGCTGGAAAGACACAATTCAGATGAACCCTGGAGAAGTCACAACGATAAGAATTCGCTTTAAAGCACAAGATGGTTCACCCTACCTGTTTGATCCGACACTCGGTCCTGGATACGTTTGGCACTGTCACATACTAGATCACGAAGACAACGAAATGATGCGACCATACAAGGTTGTTCGAAGCCATTTTGTGGTTCCTGAGGTTCCCCTCGGCACAATAGCGCTACTAGGCAGTATGGGCACGGCGTTCATAGGATACGTTGGCATTAAACGTTGGCGTTTAACAGCAAAACAAAAAGCCTGACAACAACCTCCATCTTCTTTTTTTCTTTTTTAAAATGAACAATTGCAGTTATTTTTTACTCAACGAAGTAAAAGTAACCACTAAAATAACGTAAACAAGGAAAAGGTTCAATCTTGCATATTTCAATGCTGAAATATCTCTTTTATGCGATGCCGGATTTTTGGATCATAAGTTGGAAAGGAGAGTTAGTTGTTCAGGAGTCTTCTCTTCTCTCCTTCCCAACGCGATTTATCAGAAGAAATTCCTCTTGGATGAATAGCAATTGTGGGGAGTGTACACAACATATACTATGTGGGTGAAAGAAATGCTTTGTGTCTTTATCAATATTAAATGGAAAACCCGTTCTTAGCCCGCATCCTGTAGGGGTATCCATCCTTGAGCGTTTGAAAATTCTGAATTTCGGCTTAAAATTCGAGATATTTGTGTCTCTGACTTTCATTTATTTTAAAAAGTTTGGTTATCACTTTCGGGGATTTAAAATTTTATTTTCCTTGACTATTTTTTGATTCTATCCTTCAAAAAGAGTAGAGTTAGCTGTTCAGATTCGATTATAGCTGAACAGTGAATAGGTCATTTGCAGTATTTGCACCAAAAAACAGTGCCTGCAACCACCGCTATCAATATGACGACTAAGGCATAGACTCCTAGATTAAACAAAGCTGCCCAATTTGCCATATTTGCCTTCCCCTTAAACTTCTGATGAGTTAGACAAGTAAAAAATGTTATTTCAAACATTGGCACCTCTTGGCAAATAAAATATTTCGAACAGGAAATACCCGTTATTGAGAAATAAGCTAAAGATTAGTAGGCGAAAGGAGAGGGCTGTTCCTGTTCAATTGGTCATCTCGAAAACTGCAAAAAATGAGACGTTCCTACCTTAAAGAAAGGTGTGAACAGCACCAGGACCTGAGCGAGGAACTTTCAAGACTAGACGCGCTTCTAAAAGAGAATTCGATTGACGAGGGCACTTATGAACGACTTAAGAAACTGCTAAAAATGTGCTATCAACACAAACGTCAGAAAACAAGGCTCAAATACGGGTTCACGTGAAAATCGGATGCGATCTTGAAGTGGCAGTTTCCATGTCGCGGCCAGTTCAGAGAACGCACGTAACCAGCCTAACCTTTGTCATTAAAACCGTAATTGTTTTAAAGTTTAGACGTAGACATTGGGAAAACAGGGGATTTTATGGTAGACAACGAAAAGACTGATGCGCTGAGTTCGGGAAAACGCGGCAAAATAGAGATATTAGCTTCCATAATCGCCGTGGCGTTGAAGCCTTCAAATATATCTCGCATAGTGCGATATACCAACACAAACAATTCGACAATAAGCGATTACTTGAAATTTATGATTGAAAAGCGTCTGATTAAGAAGCAGCGCATCGCAAGGGCAGGTAAGAACGTACGGGTTTTCGTAGCAACGAAAAAGGGCATTAGCTTCCTAAAGACGTATTGCGACATTCTGAAATTACTATACGGCGAAAACTTTTTAGAAACTACGAATGATTTGGCGGTTGTCTGCCTTCAATTGTCAAAATGTCCCACAAAAATGTTAAACGAAATAGTTAACTGAGCTAGCGCCTTAGGGTCTATTTGTTTTAAAAAAACGATTTTGCCAAGGCAAAACCTAAAAAATTCTCATTAGACTTAATACATACATGACTAAATTGTAAGCATATCTCGAATTCCGTAACTTGACACGGAGTTCCATCCCATGCCCCACATGAAAGGAATTCCTTGCTTACTTTTAAGGTGAAATATCTTTTATAAATTAGATCCAATTTAAATTAGCTAGAAAGCATAATTCGCCTAATAGGAACGAAAATTTCGAAACAAAAATTAACAGGAGAAGAAAACAATTTCAACTGGATTAATTGGCTACCTAAAAAGCCTCCATGCAATATGGTTCTGGGCTACCCTTTCGATCGCAGTTATTTCTCCCTTCGCAGTTTTTTGTTTTCCCGCCATTTTTCCTCTATCAGTTGTAAGACAAGTTTTTGCGGCTATACTCTTTTTTTGGTTACCCGGTTATCTGTTAATGGAATTAATATTTCCAAAAAGAACGACGAAATCGCAGTCAAAAGAAAATCTTGAACTGTTAGAACGTGTTGCGTTAAGCATTGGAGTAAGCATGGCTCTGGTTCCGATGATAGGTTTACTTCTGAGCTATGTGCCCGGCGGCATTTTCTTGACTTCAATCATGCTTAGTATTGTTTTGGTTATAGTCTTTCTGGATTTAGTGGTGTTAGTCAGGGATTATCGAAATATGCAATCTACAAAAAATATGGTGTAATTTAAAGTGAATTGCAAGTTGGAAGATGTCGCCCGGGATTCTGCACGCGGCGGGTTCTTCCTGTTTTCAGGAACCGCTATCTCCACCATTGTGCTCGCAGTCGGGTCAATTTTAATTGCTCGAATTCTAGGTCCTGAACTGTATGGACAATATGCACTGGCGATGGCAGTTCCACAACTAATGTATTTGTTCACTGAACTTGGCATAAACGAGGGAATAACTAAATTCACAGCCGAAATGATTCGAAGGGGCGAAAGCAACAGAATAAAAAAACTAGTAAAACACGGCCTGCTCATAAGAACAGCGATCGGAATTGCCATTTTCTTAATCAACTTCATTCTTGCAGACTTTTTTGCTTTGTTGCTTCTTAATAGACCCGAGCTTGCCTTCTATCTCAGAATAGGGGCAATTGCAATCCTCTTTCAAATCATTTTCACGACAGCGGCATCAACTTTTGTGGGACTAGATCGAACAGAATACAGTGCGATTGCACTCAATATCCAAGCCATTTCTAAAACCGTTATATCATTGACACTAGTCATACTTGGGTTCGCATTAACGGGGGTAATTCTGGGGCATGTATTGAGCTACGCTGTTTCAACTGTTGCCGGTATAGTTTTGCTTTATGTGGTTATACGAAAATTGAAGACTTCTGGGGATAACACCGTTTTCAGATTAAATATCCAGCTCCTGCTAAAATACGGAACACCACTATATTTTTCCATCTTGCTAACAGGATTCGTACCAGTTATACAAAACATAGTTCTAGCTTTCTTTACCACAGATGTACAAGTTGGCAATTATAAAGCAGCAATTAACTTTGCCACACTTATGACTACGCTAGCAATTCCAATAACAACTGCGCTATTGCCCGCCTTCTCAAAACTAAGCTCAGGAGGAAAAGACACAGTGAAGGCATTTTTCAAAATTGCTAACAAATACACGACAGCACTAGTCGTCCCTGCCACTACTTTAGTGATACTATTTTCAAACCAAATAGTCCAATTAATTTATGGGTCAACATATCAATCTGCTTCGACTTATCTATGGTTCTATTGTTTTCTCTACTTTCTGGTCGGGATAGGATATTTAACCTTCGCCAGTCTATACAATGGCCTTGGAGAAACAAAAATAACTTTGAGAATAAGCCTAATAACTTTCGTTTCAATGCTTTTTCTTTCCATACCCTTAACAAACTTCTATGGAGTAACAGGATTAATCCTTGCGTTTGTAGTTTCAAGTGCTGCTGGTCAAATCTATGCCTTGTACCACGCGAGAAGGAGATTTGATATAGAATACAACAAGACAGCTTTGTTAAAGATCTACGCTATTTCTGTTGTATCTTCTATAATTCCTATGACAATTCTAAATTTCACAAATTTGCCGACAGCATTAACTGTAACCATAGGCGGCATCCTCTACCTAATTAGCTATATTTCGTTATTCCCAATAACTAAAGCAATAACTTTAGAAGAGATCCAAAAAATATCACATATATTGCAAACAATTCCTTTACTTTGGATAATTGCTAAACCAGTGCTCCACTATCAAAGAAAGTTGTTATCATTCAAACGATTTTTTTTAAAACCTAGCAGTTCTCTATAACAGTGTTCTGTCGAAATTTTACATAATTAAATAAATACTTGAACCGATTATTTGTTAATTGATTGAAATGCCAAAAAAGAAAAAACTGCTCTTGTCCACTGTCGCAATATGCCTAATAATCTCCGTTATGGCTATTGTTGCGCTATCGAATCAATCTTCAAGCGTCACTCAAGGAAACACCGATCAAACAGCAACCGGAGAAACTGAACCCACAGACGACCCTGAACGCCCTTTATTTGTTATTCCCGAGAATACCTTGGGCACTATAGGTTTGATCAGCGCTTTGATGACAGGTTTCGGGATCTTTGCAATAAAAAACAAGAGAATCAAATTGTCATAGTAGGAAACGGGTCTTCCACAAAAATACTGCAATCCTAGGCACATACAACCAAGATCACGCTCTAAACGCCACTTTATTTTAATTAGTGGGTTCTTTGCGGTTATTAAGGGCGACATTGTTGATGCGAGATTTCATTTGTAACTTTGTTAAGCTGTGTTTTTCGATGCTTGCTGTAGTCATAATTAATAATGTTTATTAATACTTGCGTCTTTGTATACAATATATGCAGGGGCGGGAAAAACAAAAACATCATCAGCCAAACTCGCTATGGCTTAAAGACGGCCCTGATCACAGCAGCGTTAGTTCAAATCCAAGAGTAAACTATGTGTTTATCGCCAATTTGGGATAAAAATGATGATTAAAATTAGAAAGTTAGCCACATTTATCCTTACAATGCTTTCTCTTTTAGTCCTTCTAATCAACCCCGTGTTTTCAGCTCCAACCTTCCATACCCACGATCAACTAATTTCAATGTTCACTACTCTATGTGATGGTCATCCATCTGTCGCAAGCTATGAGATAATAGGTGAAACCTACGAAGGCAACAGCATTTTTCTCTTTAAGATAGGCAATCCGAACGGCGGCAAAGTGATGTGGATTTCAGCTCTTCACGGCTGGGAAGACATGGGTAGCGAGGTTCAATACTTAATTGCTGACTGGCTTCTTACAAGCGGAACTTCGGAAGCCCAAAGGATATTGAGCCGGAATTATATTTTATTTGTTCCAGTTGTCAATGTCGATAGTTACGAGCGAGAAAATCGGAATTATGAAACCGATGCATATGGCGTAGATCTGAACCGTAATTTCATCACTGGTTGGAGCTATGTTGCTCCTGCAAATACTGGTTTTCCCAATAGTTATCGCGGAGACTACGCAGGAAGCGAGAAGGAAACTCAAGCTGTAAGGAACGCTCTTCAAACATATAGACCCTACATCTTCATGGATTTACACTACGGCGGCGGAGCATATCTACGTAGTTACGGCGCTGACTACGAAATTGCAAATTTCGTCCACTCCCGTATCCGAGAACTAAGTTCTGAGACGGGCATCTCTTTTCCCTTGTCGCTAAACATAGGTGGATCGGGAGGAAACGGAATGGCAGTTGCTGATGCAAATAGTTTCGGTGTCAATAGCTGGCTCTGTGAGATGGCTTCAGAAATAGCCCCTTATGATGCAGGTGGCAGTTGTTATTGGCATACTTCTCACCCATTCTCCACGGTGGGTGCGTACTTCTATCCAAGATTTCTTCTCGTTTTTAGGGCTATGTCTGAGGCATGCGAATCCGACGTGCCGACGCCAACGCCAACTCCCACGCCTGATCCTTCACTCTTGGAAAACAGTGTTATTGTCCCCTCAACCGGAATGATAGACTACGGTTCACAATAGTTGTCTCAAAAATTATCATAGCTTAAGTTTTTAACGTTCTTTTTAGAGTTTGCCATAAGGTTCATGACATTTTTGTTAAATGCTTTATAAGCATCGTGGATTGTTAAGCATCGGGCGGACATCAATTCTGTACCCAAGGGCTTCAAACTAGTTAAGAAGCAAGTATTAAAAAATCCCTCTTCAGAAGTAGAGTCTTAAAAAGAAAAAAGAATAATGTGCCGAATGCCTTTGACAGCAACTACCCTCATTTGCTCATAACCACTCTGCGAGAATAGCTACTAAAGTAAGATTGGAAGATGTACTCTGTAAATTCAAATTATGATACCTTAAAATAGGAATCGATAAGAGTAGAAGTAAAAAAAGGAGTGAAAATTACTTTCTCATTCTGGTATACAGAAATAGAACCACTAACGCAACTACGATTATGATCGCAATGACAGCGATGGCGGCAAAGGCCTCATCTTCAGGAATTGATGGAGAGCCGCCGTTGCCTGGACTTTCGGAGTTTGAATCGCCAGAGGACACCGTGATTTCGAATATACTGATTTGAACCGGTGTTGGGTCTGTAATATAAACTGGAAAAGCAACAACAGCAGCAACTTCATCTACACCTGGCACAAAGTCAATTCCATTGGCTTCCGCATCATCCACAATCTCCATTGCAACACTACTTTCTGGCGAGAACGTACCGTTAAAGTTGATAAAATACCAAATTGCCTCCTGGACGTCTTGAGCGCTACCTTGTTTGTGGTTCAGAATGTAGTTTACCATGGTCCAATTAGCGCTTTCCACATTCTCTTCTGGAGCAAAGCTCGAAAAAAGGTTCACTGTATGCGGCGTAGACCTTGTCATTTCTGCTGACCGATCGATGCACCATCCAAGATAGGTTGCGTTTCTAACATCAAAACCATCAGGGACCTCGCTGAGGGTTATATTGAAATAAGCCTGAGTGCTGTTACTTGCCTCGAGAATAACAACAGTTCCTGAAGGGGGCAACTGTATAGAATCTTCATCCTGAGCATTTGAACAACCGATTAGAAAAGATAGAGCCAAAATAGTCATGGAGAAAGCCATTAATAACTTTTTTTTCGGAGTCACAAACATCACTCTCTCTTAATATTCCTCATCCTATTATTCATTTTGCCAGTTACTTATATATCAATTTCCGAATTTCGAAATATACTTTTTGTCAGCAAGTGATATTGAAGTTCACAAATCACCATCTATTTCGCACCAACTACCTTTTGAAATTAAAAACGACGACCCGCCAGCAAGAACAAAGCGACAGGCGTTTTTGTACTTTGCCTGCTTTGTCGTATTTTTGCCATTGATTTAATTTTGCAAATCGAGATCTTAACAGAATTAGTGCAGAACGAATTATACGGATAGATCTTGAAGTACGGATTAATTATCTGGAAAAAAGTTTTGTAAAAAATGTTTCTTGAGATGTTTCATATAGGTAATAGTCTCTAACAACGGCAAGAGTGGCTAAGACCACCGCTAAGGCGATTAAACAAAGAACAATAGCGAGCAAGCTCACCACCCCGGAAATGTAGTAGATAAAGGAACCAACTATCGTAACAAGTGCTATGCTCATGCCAATTTCCAAAACAATTTTTTCTATTGCTTCAAAATACTTTAAAGACCACCTCGAAATTTTCCGAGGAACTAGGACTTTTACACAGCAATAACCCGGAAGCCAAAAAACGAACACTGCTCCCAAAATATACCTGAGAAAACTAAACGGCTGCAGATTTTCAGGAACTAAAACAATAATAGTGACAGTTATCAACGAGATTGCTATAGTTATCCAATACCACAGGACCCGAGGTGACCTAACATGACTCATGAAGTCCTTTGGTTTCTGAAGAATGCGATTTTCGAGCTTAGTTTTCCCCATTATTTGCACCCCATGAACCAATTCGTTTGCTTTTATGCGATGGAATCTTCAACTCAACGATTCACCGAACATTCCAAAGTTAATCTTAATTTAGACGTTGAATTATCGTCTTCGACAACTCATCTATTAAATATCTGCCCAATAAATAGTTCTTAACTAACAAAACTCGAAAACATGTAATCGGTTAATAAAAAGAAAAAGTCAACATATCCATTAAACGCTCAGAAAAAATAACAGAATAACCCCAAATCAACACAAATCAAAATATAGCCTACAACTAAACAAAAACTGCTGCAGCCCCCTTACCTCAATCCAATTAAAAGTACTTCACAGGTGAGACACAAAGATCAAACTCAAGACACATAACCAAAAAAACTGAAATCAACCAAACCGTTGCCTTCAAAAATCTTAAACCAAACTTATTATCCTGACCAAAACGGAGGCTAAGAATACTATTGCAAGCAGCATAGCTGAATTTCTAATTCTTTTCATACTTACCAATAGAGTTATTTTGCCCCTTTGAAAAATGAAAAACTCAAAGGTCACCAGAAGTATAATACAAAGCATAGCGGCTAACAGGCTTAGATCCCCTATGGTTAGAGGGATAGGCATCAACTTTCCACTTCCTCACTCAATAAACTATAATGTATAAGCACATTTCCTTGTTCGCTGATATGCTGATTTTTAACTCTAACAGCCTGCCCACCTGCCTTCACTATGGCGCAGGCTATGGAACTACCGAGCATAGACCCTAGTGGAAGCTGCTCAACTTCTTCGCTCAGAGATTTTATTTTCAAGTTTTTTAAACTAACGAAAACATCAGACTTTTCGATTCTCATTTCCATCTTTTCAGCAATTTCTAATGATTCAACCAGGAGCTTTGGCAGCTTGTCGCGTAAATATTGAAGATCAACTTTTGTGAAGTCTGTTTCGAGAATCTTTTCAAAAAGCTTAGCCAATTCAAATCCTGGAGGTATTAACATAGCTCTGCTTAATTGAGTGTTAGAATCGACTTCTTGTTTTCCAGCCACTCCCAGCGCCGAAAAATCCAAGACCTCTTGTTCTCCCGGAACAAAAGCCCTAATGGTATCAGGATCCGAAAAATACTTAGGAGGTAAATAAATTGCATCACCGTCTAATTTCAACCATCTCAATGCTTGATGTAATAACTCTAGCTGAGAATGCAGTGTTGCGTCGAATAATGCTTTCTTTGTGTATTCCTCTGTCCTGATATAAGGAAATATCACCCCCAAAAAAACCAAGCCTAGACCAATAAAAGCAAGGAATGAAGAAACAAAGACCGCCGAAATAAGAAGAACCGCAGCTCCCGTTGACAGCAAAATCAGATAGGTTAATCTTGCCTGATCCATAATCATGCAATTCCTTAACTACTCATAACGACTAACTAAAGATCCCAGCGTTATCCCCACTCATCAACGACACACCCTTAGATCCAGGTTTTCCACACCAATACAAGCTCATCATTAATGTAAGCTATTTCACTTTTAATTATTCCTACTTTCTCCAATCTCTCAAGTCTCCCCAGCAAATAATCTCTACTCACCTTTTTCGATGCTCCTTTTCGATAAACGTCAACGATAGTGGATAATATCGAACCTGTTCTGTCTTGAGTCTCCTTGACCACTTTCACTATATGCTTATTGGCACTCGAAATTTTTTGATAAACTCTCTCCGCTATTCTTTTCTGTCTTTTGAGCTCTATAAAGTAGAAAACAAGTAGCATAGCCGTTATCAAGAAAGTTACACCTGCAAATTGAGCACCATTTTGATTTATTGCTATGTTAATTGGAGAAGACATCTTCAGCGATTGCCAATAATCAACAATTGGCTTTGCCAATGTCTTCAACTGAGTTTCAACCTCTGGCAGTTCTTCCCAGCTATTAGGATATACAACAAGGCTTATTCCCACGTTTTTCTGCTCTGATGTTGAGTTTGTTGCGAACCTAGCTACGTCATACCAGTACAACACAGCTTGTTTTTGACCTGTGGCTCTATACTGAAAAGCAAAAAAATGACCAGGCGTTACAGGATTTTCCGATATCAAAACAGCTTTCGATTCATACTGGACGACCCTGGGCAACCGATTTTGACTTAAGGGAATAGTAATCAAATCTGTTTCCCATTGATGAAGGCGATAAAGCTCGGAGGCGGCCTCCACAGAAACCCAAATTTTTTTGTTGGATTCTTCTTGTTGGGTGTAAACATAAGCTAGTGCCATATCCACATTGGAAAACTCCTCGAACTCACTGTCCCTATAGGAAAACTGCAAACTGTAACCTAATACTTCCGGCAGAGGTTTGGTTGGTTCTTGCCGACCCATCGGGGAGTTTGCTATTACCACATCAGATGTCTGAGCTACCGCTAAAAACGGTACTTGGACAAACAACAATAACAGCACCATTGCTATCACCACAATCAACTTGAATTTTTCATTTATGGAAGCAACGCTTTCTGCGCCGATTACTTTTCCGCACTGAACACATAAAAATAAATCACCACTTTTAATCGGAGAGCATTGAGAACAAGTGGCTAGTTTGTGAACAGAGACTCTGGGTTTAATGATCTTCTCCAAGCGAAACATAACAAAAAGGAAACCGATTAGCATAAGAATCCAAACACCTGCCAAGACTGCCGAAGGGGGAGGAACCATAAAAAATAGCAAAACCAGAGGAAAAACCAGCAGTCTTAAGGCTTGGGTACCAAATAAAAACAAGACTAAACCTGCCACAAAAGTGGGAAGGGCAACCATATGATACGCGAGCGCCACAGAAGTGTAAGAACCGTGCCAATACAACAACACCCCAGTGAGCAACAGCAGCGCTCCAGCCATTAAAAATATGTACTTAAATCGTCTCAGCTGACTTTCGCCATTAAGACAGAGAACAATCTCCAACATTTTCCGTCTGCGATATATCAGATAAACCAAAGTGAATGGAATAACGATAACGTATATTGATGTCACCTTTTGGAAGGCATCCGAAAAAATTAATGCAAAATCATCGAAAAACAAAGCCAACGAGCCAAAAACAATTGCACAAATCTTCGCAATCACCCACACAATAGGTCCCCCTAAGAAAGACGAACGCCGCAATTCTTTATGGTTTTTCTGCATAATTTTTACCTACCAATCGTCTGGCGAAATCTTTCAAAGAGGTAATGAACATTAGTACAAAGGAAAGATTCGCTTATCTTTTTTACTCCAGCAAAAGTAAAAAACGCGCGCCACCCATTGCAATAAGAAACTCGCTATTTCTTTCTTCTCACAATAAGCGTCGTTATCGAAGTAAAAATGAATATAATTATAATAGCAAAAATTGCCAAAATCTCAATCGGGGAGGAATTGGTTGAATCGATAGTTCCGTCATCCGAATCTTCATTAGAGGGTGGTGCTTTATCTGAGGAGTCGTTGCCTGAACCGTTATCTGACGATGGTTCTTGATTTGGTTCTTCAGGTGAACTTGAAGAGGGGTGTTTAGGAGTATAAGATGTGTTTGGGGAATTGGAAGAAGTGTTGCCAGTAGAGTTGGATGGAGGCGTAGATTGATCCGGAGACACAGTAATCGAGGCAGTGGCATATGTTTGGCCATCACCGTAACTGTCATTGGGGGTCACTCTGCAAATCCAAGTTCCTGTCTCAAGCGTTCCTTCAGCAACTATGGTAGAGTTACTGCTTAACCCCTGTTTTGTTTCAAGGTACCGCTGGAGAACCTGAGACGAGGACAGAGCTCTTGGATAAATCATCACTTCATCTAACGAACCAGCAAACCAACGATAACTAGCCCATGAACCATCGAAACCTATGAAAACCGGCCGCCCATAAATAGAACTTGGACTCTCAGGGCCAATGCTAATGTTTCCCGTCAACGGCGAGTTAACTCTTAATTCACTGTTTATGTAAATGCTTAAGCCTTCACCGCTCTTATATGTGCATACAACGTGGCTCCACACATCCAATGGGATATTAGTCAAGTTATCATCCGAGACCTCATGCCACTGTTCATCAACAGTGCTCATCACTCCAAAGAACAAGGTGTTGCATGAACCAGAAGACTGAAACCCAACCATGTAGGACCCGGCACTCTGTGAGGGTGTTTTCTTAACTATTATACGCGACCCACCACGCAACTCTGACGGGTTCACCCAGAACTCGATACTCAGCTCACTGGAGTTTCCATCACCACACAAGCTTGGGTCATCCGGGACATATATGTAATCGTTAACACCGTCAAAGCTGTAGGCGCCTCCCACCACGCCCTCACTGATCCATGTGGGTCCATGAATAGTGCCCTGATTGGCATGACCAGAATAGTCCATAATACTGAAAGATCTGCAAACGTTGAAATCATCGATCCAAAACTCCTCGTGTTGACCCATAATTCCTCCTGGTGAGAGTCTAACTCTGAAGTCTGTTGTTAGAAATTCAGGATCATAGGTTTGAAGAGCATAATAGTGCCATTTGTCGTCAGGAGTTGACGCTCCTAAATTAACCACATTTCTATATGAAACTCCATCCCACAACTGTAGGTTCATTGTTGAAACCTGATGGTTTCTGTACCAAAACGATATGGTTAAGCTCTCGACATTAGAAGTATCTAAGTTTGACGAGGTCAACGCAGCGTCTCCAACAGAAGCATACGCTGAATAAGAGCCGGAATGTTTTTGAGCCTTGGATAAATTCCAGTTTGCACTGTTATTGCCGTTCCAATTCGTTAGACCTGTCTCAAAACCATCAAAAGACAGCTGCTCCGTTATAAATGGATTCACTGGCGTGCGTGTGTCAAAAGGTAACTGGAGGCTCGCAAAAGGCTCCCCGTCTACGGTCCAAGAGTAAATGTTAGAAACCATGTCCCCATCAATATCCGTTGAGTTGACACTACTGCAGATGACCGTGCCATTTCTTGACATTATTTCAGGAGCCTCTTGAGTGGGGTCGCTCGAGGTTGTGGTAAAAACATATTCTTCGCTAACCGGCGGTTTTCTTCCATCCGAAATCTGTACTCTCCACCGATAAGTGGCACCCTTTTCACCCATGCCTGTGGTATCAACACCATATATTCCCGGCAAAACGTTGCTAAGGAAGCCAATCGGCCGCCAAGAATCAGAAGTATAAATGCTAAAGGTGATGTCTAACGTATCCTGCTGGTAATCTATCGCGTTTATTGACAGCGTTGGATTCAAATCGACATTAATAGCCCCGTTTTTAGGCATCTCAGCGGCTATTACTGGGTCTTTAGGAACAAAAGAAGGAACAGGCTCCCCCGCGCCCCTGTTCATCTGGCTGTAGAATTGAGTGTCCGATCTAACTCTAGAGTCAGCGGCCGCAGAGGTATCGAAACACCAAATTCGACCCCCAGTACTTGTAAGAATAAGCTCGTTTAAACCATCCTCATCCACATCGGCAACCAAACTGAAGTTACGAGCGCCTTCCCAAAAACTGTTCTCGATTTTCTGAAAAATATCGAAATTTCCAGTTGTTGCGTTGTATTCATAAATGTAAACGTGATACCGCTGATTTTCGTAAGGATTAGTACCATCGGGATCAGCAGCAGCAATGATATTCAGGTAGGGCCCTCCTGTCACATTGCCGACTTTGGGAGGTTCTGGAGCAATCAAAGGATTCCCCAACTCATCCGACAAGCCAGGAAGAGCTTCCCAATGGAACAAATCCCAAATCTTCACTTGTGAATAATCGCAGGATATGATCTCGGGAAATCCATCGCCGTTAAGATCAGCCACGGTGGGTTGCGAATGGGAGGACATGTTAGTCCAACCCATACGATATTTACCACCAGTAGTTAAAACTGAACCATCAATGCTGTTTAGAACAACAGTACCGTTAGCTTGCTGATCAGCCGTCACCACATCAATAACGCCGTCCAAATCAACATCGACAAGAACAGGAGCGTGACTATTGGAAAGAGGCCAAGGAAAATTCCATAAAGGCGTAAGAGTAGCAGCATCAAACGCTCTAACACCCAAACCTCCTCCCTGATTAGGTTCATCCCACTCCCCATAGCTTATGGCTCGGTCACCCTGATACAGCTCGTACCTTCCATCACCATTCGTATCTCCCAATGCCAGTCCACCGAAACAGGGATGCCAAGAAAAAGCCTGACGTAGAATGTTGCCGTCATGACCGATCATCGAAATCCAGTCCGAACCTGCATAAGGACCGTTGCCAGAAGAAACAAAAACCTCAGGATAGCCATCTCCATCAACATCCGCGCAAACAGGTAAAAGATCGTCGGAGGCAGCGTTGACGCTCCAAAACAAACTTCCATCCTCACCGTTCAATGCTACTGTTCGATTCCAAGCCGCAATCACAACCTCCAAGTCGCCATCAGCATCTAAATCCACAATTTGAAACGGGTTATGTATTCCCATCCGATAATCGGAAGCACACCACAAAACTTCACCAGTAGCGCCGCTTAGCGCCAAAACGTCTCCCTGAGAAGAAGGATCCTCAGTTATGGAATCAGCTCCTCCGGTGATTATAAGTTGCAAACCGTCACTGCCAGGAATAAGCTTAGCGGCCAAAGCACCATACATTGTATGCGAGTTAACAGGATCTACAGTCCACTTCAGAGTCAACGGCTCGCCAACTGGGTTATTTGCAGACAAGGAAAAAGCAGAAGGCAAAACAAGAAAGGAAGCAATTACAGACTCTAGTAACAGAATTAGAAAAGCAACAACAATCCTTTTAGAAGTCTTTCCATAGTTAAATCTCACCAAACAGTCACTTCCTAAACCTTAAAAACTCGAAGCATTCGGCAACACCTTGAATCAGAAACATCCCTTCAGCAATCAACAAAACCGCATTAATAATTACCGCATTGCTTTAAATAAAGTTTTGGACTTAGCTGAAAGATATTCTTTTAAGGAAAGGTATGCAAACTACGATGGAAGATCCTACAACTTCAGGTTCCGAGCTATATGGTTTTGAAAACCAATGTAAAAATTGATTCAGGATTCAAGAATCCACATCAAACTCTTGGCAACTTACGTTCGCGAGGTAGTCAGGCATCAAAGGAATCCCAGAATGAAAAACGAGCACAATCATCAAACCAACGCTCAAAAAGTAATTTAAACGGACACTCTCTTGAAAAAAGGAAGCTTCCAGATGAAATATGGACTGTTTTAAGATGTCCATACTGCAAAGGCGAACTGAAACGAACGGCTTACGGAGCAGAATGCCTGAAATGTCATGATAAATATCCATCATCATCAAAGGGACAACTTGATCTTCGACTTCGTCGAATAAAAAAATGTTCAATGGTTTTTGATGTGGTCGACAAAACGCCATCGAAATACACCATCATCGAAAACCTTTCACCCAATCCTCAGTTAAGAAATAAGTGTCCAAACAAAGGATCAGGATGCATATCCCCTGAACTACTAAGCTATTTCCCAAAAGGCAAAAATTCCGACAGCTTAATGCTCGATCTCGGCTGTGGCTCCACCCCAAACAAACGCGATGCTGAAAAAGCTGGGTTCAAATACGTTGGCTTAGATTTTGACTCTGGCAAATCAACCATACTCGGCGATGCGCACGCCCTACCATTCGAAGATGAAACCTTTGAATTCGTCTTATCAATAGCGGTACTTGAGCATTTACGCTACCCTTTTATCGCACTATCAGAAGTCCATCGAGTCCTCAAAAAGAAAGCAACTTTCATAGGTTCTGTAGCCTTTCTCGAACCCTTTCATGGCAATAGTTATTATCATTTTACACACCTCGGAATAATAAACTCCCTTGAGTCTGTCAATTTCAAAATAAAACTCATATCTACTGACCAAAAGTGGAATGCACTAACTGCTCAGGCAAGAATGGGATTATTTCCAAGAATGCCTCACGCCTTAATTCAATTAATACTTGCACCCCTGCAAATTGTCCACTCATTTTGGTGGAAAGCCGCCGCAACTCTTTACCCAACTGAAGCCAGAAAAATTAAGAACTCGATAAACCTTGCAGGTTCCTTCATGTTCATCGCCGAAAAAACGTAAAAAAATACAAGTTTAGATTAAAATTGAATGCAACACACTTCATGAAACATAATTGTCTCTTACGATCACAATAGACCCAAAGTTTGTAGAAATATAATTTTACTATTTTGCAAATTATTCTTCGCAAGAAACATTATAAACTAGTTGCGAGAAAACGAGATTTAAAAATTGATCAATCATGATAACCCAAATACAGAGAAAAAGCAGTGAAGGAAACGGACGAAGAATCTTCTCAAAAATCAGCAACCTTGAGAGAAAAATAAAACTTGCAAAGCTCTTTCCCACAATAGCGCTTGGAATCCTAATCATCATAGTTCTTGTAGGCTCAATAGATGTTATAACCATCCCTTCTGCTAGCTCCGTCGAACCCACAATAATGATAAAACGAGCATTCTTCGAAACCGATAACCACGCTGACAGCGTCGTCGTAGAAAAGTCTGATATGTACCTTAGTCATATCCCGGTAAGCTTCAAAATACCCAGCATTGAGTCAATGAAACCTTCTCAGGTCACCCTAGTCTATAGGAACGTCCGCGCAGTGAATAGCTATGATTCGGAGTTTCAGACCTTCCTTAACAACAACTGGATACTTAGAGACGCTCAGGGTAACCTAATCCATACCACGGCAAATCCCTCTCAGTACATTGTAGACAAAGGATCATCGACTTATCAGCAATGGGTGGCAAACTGGATTAACAGTTATGTGTACCTGTATGGCTACGATGGCGTCTTTCTAGATTGCTCCGTATACCCGACGGTAGGGGAAAACCTTTGGGGTACACCTGCATACGGTACTGGGGCAATCAACCTGAGAACGGGACGATTATACACCAATCAGGAACATAAACAAGCAGAGATATCCTTGATAAACAAGATCAAATCCACGTTAGGAAACAAGCTGGTTATCGGAAACGGAATATACGAGGGGCAAAGATTCTTCCAACGAGATTATGACGAAATCATACTTAACTCGCAGATAGACGGTGTAGTAAGTGAAGGCTGGCTTATGACATTCGATAACCCTTACTGGTACTCTGAAAGCAAATGGCTTGCAAACATAAAGTTCGCAGCCTGGCTCGAAACCAATTTTCTATCGCGCGGCAAAATCTTCATCCCTGCAATGCAAAACGTTGAACCTTATGATGGAGGAGGCACACGTCTACCGTTAGGAACTACGGAGGAACAATATGCCCTATACGGTTTTAGTTCCCTACTATTAACGGCAACGAAAAGCGGAAGCACATACATCAATTTCGGAAAATACATGCTCAGAGATTATCCGCAATCCCTCTTCAAAATAGAATTGGGTATGCCGCTTGGAAGCTACTATATGATAACAGAAACCCACGTCTATGCCAGAGATTACACAAAAACCAAAATCCTCGTAAACCCCACATACAACACATATACGGTCTATCTAGACGGGACATATCGAACTTCTGAGGGACAAACAGTAAGCTCAAGTATAACAATGTACCCGCACACTGGAAGAATACTTGAACGCCTAAGTGATGCACCAGCAGGTTCGGAAGAACCACAATCATCTTCACTGCTCTTCTCAGACAGCTTTGAGTCAAACAACTTTGGAAAATGGAATAAGCTAATAACAACCTCAGGTGAAATTGCATACATCTCAAGAGCCTCATGGGGCGCTCCAGTCTTTGAAGGCGCGTACTCTGCAAGATTCAGAACCGATGGACAGTACGCAACCGCGAGAGCCTACGCTTATAAGGAGGTTGAAAGCAAAACAACGTTATATGTCCAAGCCACAATCAACTATGATATTGGTCTCTTACTCAACAAATGGAAGGCTTTATGGACGATCCAATTTGTTGATTCAAGCAACTCGGTAATAGCATCCTATGGAGTCAAGACCGATCAAACTTCAACCAAATGGGCATGCATGTACGGCTCCCAAACCAACTTTGCTTCGTTCGGACCCCAACCAGATAAATGGTACACAGTTGAAGCAATGTTTAAAAAATCAAGTTACGGGGATACTTTAGCACTATACGTAAACGGTGCGCAAGTGGCTTCCCTTTCAATAAACACCAGCGGAGAGAATAGCATAACAGGAGTCAGAATAGGAATAGCCTATAACGACGCAGGTTATACTAGCGCAATTTACGCAGATACAATAAAAATCTGTGACAACTACATATAAACCCTAAGCACAAATCACCAAAATTTTTTATCCAGCACAGATCTCAAAAGAGCGAAATAATTTTTCTAAGTTTACCGTTACGTGCGCGTTTTAGAAAATCTAAAAACTCAAATTCCACTTCCATATCCTGTCCGAACACTCTTTTGATATTTTTCCGTGCGACAGTAAGAATATCTGGATTAATATAATTACGCAACACCAGTTGAATAATAATTTCATTTTCTCTCTTCTGAATAACTCTGAACTGCTTTATTTCTGTGAAATCTTCAAAGGGATACGGAAAAAAAATCGTGGGTGGAATTACCTGTCCACTGGTTGTACGCAGAAAATCGTCTTTTCTACCACCTCTCAGATCCATCATAGGAAGACGTACGCCACAGTCACACTTATTAGCAATAGAAGCTCCGACATCTCCTTGCCTGTATCTTATCAAAGGCATCTCGTAATTAAACAAATTAGTACAAACGATTTCACCTTTTTCACCATGCGCCACATTTTCTCCATTATCATTGACAAATTCTACAATAACATTATCTGCGTTGATATGATAACCTAAATGTTGTTTACATTCCCAAGAAATCAGACCAATTTCAGAACTACCATAATAATCGTAAACCTCGGTCTGGAAAACATTTTTAATCAAATTCTCATCCGCTTCATTCAAAAATTCTCCAAGAGTGAAAATCAATCGGGGTCTTACCTTAGATACACTTTCACGGAAAGAACTCATAATTACAAAGGATGAGGGATAGCCTTGCAAAATATCAGGCTGTTCAAGGGCAAAATATCTTAAAAGTTTTTCAGAATCCTCAAATACAGAGACATAGTTTCTTTTCATTAACCCTATATACTCCAATGCGCTCCGGTATCTGTGAGGATGAGCTGACAAATCCTTTACCACAATCATTTTATCGCGGAGTCGCATGCCGTTTAATAAAGAAGCACGAAGCCACATAGAGCCATCAAAATCATTTGTTCTCTTTCCGGTAATAGTCGACAATGGATATCCAGTGGATCCGCTTGTAAAATTCCTAATGCAGTTAGCTAAACGCACGTTACCAGCAATCAACTGGTTCATGGGAGTTTCCTGAAGTTCTTTTTTTGTTGTAAAAGGTATCTTTCTCAAGTCATCTAGAGTTTTAATATCGTCGGGTCGCAGGTGTGCAGTTTTTAACTTTTTATTAACAAAAGGAACGTAATTATAAGCAAAAAAAACGAGTTTTCTCAATTTCCGTAGTTGCATCTCGTTCAGTTTTCTGTTATCTAAGTATAAGTTAGGATGTGAATGTAGAATATCTGCAATGGTGTTAAGAATCAACATTTACACCTATTATACTATAACTCGGCGAGAAAGAGGTTTAAATTGCTTATCATTTCAATGGGAATATTACGGAAAAAGTTCTATTTTGGGTTTATATTTAAAAAGCAATATGTTTATCTTATCGTAATATTTAATATACATTATTCAGGCGCCGACTATGAAAAAAATAGTGATAACTGCAATAATTTCGATTATATCACTATTGGTATTAACAAGTTTTATAGAAACACCAGTCGTCGTCTCTTATCCGCCAGCAGAATTAGCATCAACGGGAACCATCCAAAACGTAGATTTAGAAATTAAGCGAATGATATTTGACGATTCGGAACATTGGACTATCTCTGAAATAGCTGAGGTCGCTGAAATATATATGAGCCACTATGAGATTGCTTTTAGAGTCCCAAAAATACACACAATTAATCCTGAAATAACCTGCCTTATTTATCGTAACATACGTGCAGTCCATGAAAGTAATCCAGAAGAGTATGAACTGTTTTCTGAAAACGGATGGCTTTTGCGAGACGCAAATGGCACCCTAATTCAAAGCAAAACATACGGCTATACTATAGTTGATGTAGGAAACTCGCGCTATCAAGACTGGGTGGCAAACTGGATAAAAAAATACATTGATGATTATGGCTATGATGGAGTTTTCATAGATAACTGTCTGCCAAGCACCGAGATACTGTGGAGTACATCACCGGCTTCAGCAATAAACCCTAGGACTGGACAACCTTATACAAACTCTGAATTCAAGAATGCAATTATATCATTGGTTAATAAAATAAAAAGCATAATTGGCGATGGAAAAATCATAGGAAACGGAATTTTTAACGGAAAAAGATTCTTTAATAAAAATTATCATCAAGGTTACATTGATCTGTTAAACCAGTCGGAAATAGATGGGGTTGTAAGTGAGGGGTGGCTCATGTCACTTGAAAACTCAAAATGGAATCCAGAAAGCGAGTGGCTGGACGGCTTGAACTTCATAAGATGGCTTCAAAACCACTTTTTAACAAATAATAAGATGTTTCTTCCGGTTTGTTACAATGCCGCACCGTATGATCAAGAGGATCCGGCTCTTCCAACTCAATGCACGAAAGAACAATATGTGCTATATGGCTTTTGCTCACTTCTTCTTGCGGTTGATTTGGACGGAGAGCACTTTATGAACTATGGTTATTATGACTCTGAGTATGTCGACAGTTTATTTGGTTTAAAGCTCGGTATGCCGCTTGGAAGCTACTATATGATAACAGAAACCCACGTCTATGCCAGAGATTACACAAAAACCAAAATCCTCGTAAACCCCACATACAACACATATACCATAAAGCTGCAACAGCCTTACCAGGCATTTAATGGAGAACCAGTGGAAAAATCGATAACGATTAAACCTCATACCGCTGAAATACTAATTAAAAGATAACGCAACGAAATTAAGGGATAAATGTAGATTCATTAGAGCTGGTTAATATATAACAAGACCCTGAGTCATAAATTTTGTTATACAACAGATTGTTCGTTAGGTTGAGTATAGAATAGTTATATGCGTAGAGATTTTTTTCCAAGCCTTCTGTGTAGACAATTGTGTTAAACGATGAAATATATTGGGGGAAATCGGGGCTTAAATCATTACCAAAAGTGATTGAACTAGCCGACAGCGCTTGCAGATAGGTCATCTGACGGTAATGAGCAAGCAATGAATTATGAGCAGTCCAATTGTAGTTTGCAAGCGTAAAATCTAAACAAAATCTGACTTCTTTAGTCTGATAGAATATCTGTGAGTCTATAAAAGACTCACTCATAGGAACAAAGGTAAAAAGAATTAATAAAACTAAGAAACAGACTTTGACAAAATTCTTTAATCTACTTTCAAGGGCATAAATCGCCCCTATACAGATAGGTATTGCGAGGGCAAACCAAGCTCTTGTACCTAAGACGGGCAGAAAAAAGCCAGCGCCTGCGTAGAGTCCTGCAGAGAGAAAAAGAGCAAGATCAATTTTGCGTAACCTTCGCCGTAAGGCTAGGAAAAAGAAACCTAATCCAGTAATAACACCTGTTGAGATTACAACAATTCTAGATAACCATTGCGCGATCACATCGATTGGAGGAGAAAGGGCAATTCTATCCGAGAAGGTTCTCGACAAAGCTGTTTGGTATTCTTCAGACCCCAAACTAATTATTTGCCTAAGAGATGTTTCAAAAAATGTTTTGGTAAAAAAAATAGAAATGACTAACCATACAATAAGCGTTAGCACAAATAAATTCAAATAATCGCTGCGTCGGGTTCTTAAATACATCGCTGCGAGAAAAACGATGTACAAAACGCTTGCAAAAGGATGTATCAAAGAAACGCTAACAAACAGAATTAAAGTACAAACAAATATGCCAAATGTCTTTGTGCTATGGGTTTCAATCATAATAAGAACGAATAAGAGACCCGTAGCTAGGGAAAAAGGTGCGAACTGATAATTCAGAAACCAATACATTATGATAAAAAAAGCAACGATTCCTATCCAAAACGAATTCTTAGAATAACTGGAAAAATAGAGACTTAGAGATAGGACGTAAAGAACACCAAGAATCGCAAAAAAAATGAATTCAAAAGCAATAAGGTCGAGCCCCGTCACCAATGTGCCAACAGTATTGAAAACAAAGAAGGCAGGCCACTGATAATACATGTGATGGGGTTGTAACGAATCAAGATTTCGAAAATCGATAGCATACTCAACAAGTCCTCGGAAGGTGTTAGCGTCCGAGCCGGGAACTGTAGCATAGAAATATCTTAGTGAATAAATAGCAAAAAAAATTAACAAACAAAGTATCAGAATGATAACCCGATTTTTTGTAATCGCGATCGAAATAAAACAAGACCCCAGAAAAATGGCGAGACCTATCCAATAGAGCAAAGAAACGTGATTAAAAATGAAATCAGTTGGCGAGTTTATAGATAGAGGATAACTTTGTAGCCAAGAATATACTAACAAAATCGTTGATAAGCATAATAAAATGAAAACGAGCCGCTTTTTTAGCATAGCGTCATCATCTCAAGCTACCTTAATACGTGTTAAATATGCATCAAAATCTGCCGCTATCTTGTCCCATGAATACGTTTTTTTCACTATTTCCCTTCCAGAAGATCCTAATTCTTGGAGCGCTTCTCTGTTATCATAAGCATATTTAATTCCCTCAGCGATTCCACTTTTATCTGAAGAATTAAGATAAATACCGCACTTACTCTCACCGACAACTTCTCTGTGTGCTGGAATATCGGTTAATAAAACACACTTAGCCATAGAGAGATACTCAAGAAGTTTTAAGGGGCACTGATTTTTCCAATCTGGCAATTCAGGTAAAGGGATTATTGCAATATCACACATGGATATATACTTGGGCACATCAGAATAGCTAACTGGATTATGAATGATAACTTGATCTCCAAGATGCCCTTTTTTGATCACCTCTTGTATAACGGGAAGCGCCTTGCCGCTTCCGAGAAGGAAAAGCACAATATCTGGAAACGCCTTCAACTGTTCCATGCTCTTAACGCAATCATCAAGACCACGCATGATCCCAAAATTCCCATGATAGAACACAACAAATTTTCCATTCAAGCACAGTTTCCTTCGAAGCTCAGCACCCAAAACTAAATTCTCCTCAGGATCAAATAACTCAAGAGACACTCCGGAAGTCCACACGCCCACACGATCAGAATTAAGTGAAAACCGCTCACTTACCTCTTTCTTCATCGACCCAGTAATAATGGTCAGTCCATCAAAAAACCGTTTAGCAAAACGAACTGAGATTTGAAAAAAGAAATTCTCCAGTAATCCACTCACACCGCTGGTTTCCACTGGTGTACTCCTAATGTCAAGAACAATTTTAAATCGTCTAAAACGATTCAATAAAGGAAGCCAACTGAAACCTAAGATAGAAACACCTGGTTCGGTTACAACGACATCGAAGTTACTCTTAACAAGATGAAAAGGTAAGAAAAGAAAAAGAAAAAGCGCAAATAAAAAAGGAGATAAAACGGGCACATACCTTAAAGGAACCGCTTGCAACTCAATTTCCGGCATATCTGGCTTGAATTTTCTTTGGGATGTTACCCCTAAAAGTTTCGCGTCATATCCTTTTCGAGATAGGTGCTTCAACATTTCAAGACGAGATGTTTTATGAAATAGAATGTCAAAGATTAGAAAAGAAATCCATATTATCCTCTTTTTACTTTTTAACTGTTCGTTTTGTTTAGAAACCAAAGGTCACCAATCCAATTTTTGGGCGCGCATTCCCATGTTTAGTAGTGGGCAGGGAAAAATAACTTTTTCTCACACAACTAATTACTATCAAAGAAAATCCTGTTCATCAACTCAAAATTTATCAAGTCACACAAAAGCTGATTGTTATCGACTCTGTAATTCATGTGGTTAGCTATAGCTTTTTTTATAAAATCTTCGCGAAAATAGGGTCTGTTGAGAGTTCTTTTGTCCAACAATGTGTTCAACACGAATTCTCTTGAACCTGTTCTAAGCCATTCATTATATCCTCTGAAATCGATGGCTAAGGTGGGTACTCTTCTGCGAATGATCTTCTCCAAGAAATGAGCGAAATTCTGCTGAATAAAACGTATTCCCTTGACAGCTAAAACCTGTAGCAAATTAGATTCAGGTTTGAAGCTGTGCCAAGTAATTTGGGAAAGGTGAGGAAATCTCAGATTTAGAGCTTTTTGAAGGAAGGTATCTTCAAAAGTCACACCAAACACCTCCCTTCTTCTTAACTGTATAGGAAATCTAAATGTAAAAAACTCTACCAAATCGTTGTCCATATAAGGATGCCGCGTATCAAGAAACCAGTTCATGTGTTGAGAAGCATGAAATATGTATCGAGGCTCCCTGTTTCTATATTCCCAATAGTCACCTATATCTGTCGCTGAATCAAACGGGATTTCTGCGAAAGTATTCGCAAAGTTCTTTCTAGTTTTTCCTTGGATTTTGGAGAAAAATTGCTCTTTAAATGCTTTTCTTTGTTCAGATACAGGTAACACATTACTAACTACACTTGTGTAATAATTAAAGAGAAAATCAATGACTTGTTTCTTGTTTCTGAACTTTAGCATTTTGTCAGGCAGCCGGCCCTCAGGTCGACAAGTCATATCTCCTCCAAAAGTTCCGAGCAAAACAGCGTCAACTCGCCCTTGGATTCTTTCCAAAAGGCTTATGAAATGGCTATCACGTATACGTATCATTCCATCTCCCCCATAAACTATGAAGCGAGCAAAATCAGAAATAAAATTAGAAGGTATTTCTAAGAAAATATTTTCCAAACCAAGCGCATCAGCTACCTCGGATGCAATTAGTTGTTCCTCACATCCTTCGACCCCGAAGGTATATGTGACAACAGGAATCGAAAGTTCACTTGCAAATGCAGCAATAACGCGTGAATCTAACCCACCACTTAGAAAAACTCCCACCTTCTCACAATCTGACACCCTACGTTTAACTGCCCTCATCATTAACCTGTTAAATTCTTTTAAATAGTCAAAAAGTGGAATCGTACGATCATATTTTTTTAAACTAAAGTCCCAGTATCGGCTGAAATGGAGGTTATCTTCATTTGCCTCATAAATCAATAGAGTGGCAGGCGGAATTTTTCTAACATTTGCAAAAAAGGTTTTACCGCCCAAAAGATAAGAAAAAGCGAAGAATTCAGGTATGGCTTCTTCATTCAATTTCGGATGTTCAGCTAACCCCTTAAGAACCGTTTTGGCTTCTGAAGCCAAAATTATACGTTCTGAATTTGCTCCAAAAAAAGACGGAAAATACCCATATCTATCATTTGCCATGATGATTCTATCTTTCTTTCTGTCAAGAACTAAAAATGAAAATAATCCGTTGACATGTTTAACAAAGTCGATGCCTTTCTTCTCATATAGTTCTACAAGGAAACGTGTATCATTTGTGCAGGAGAAACCAGAGGCAATATCTAAATCACGCTTTAGCTCTTCTTTGTTAAAAATACCACTTTTTGAAACGCCAACCAACGATTTCCCATCGTCATAAAGGAGACTATTTTTCCCGTACAAGTTGGCAATTTCAACAGCACCTATAAAATATGAGTCCTCAACGCATTCATCAACAAAAGAAGATGTAGAATACCGCATAGAAGCCACCATTTCCTGAACTATTTTCTCAGGTAGCTTTTGACCCGATCTGGATATACCCGCCATAACTCCCGGCATCATAACCACCACAAAAAAATTACTTAATCGAAAGCTACAGATTACACGTCTCAACTTCTCAACTAACGTCGGTCTTATTGGTATTGTCAAAAGCTTTCAAAATCAGTCTTTCAATAGATTTATACGGCTCTGTAAGACTTTTGAAGTTAAGCAGTTGACTCAATTTTTCGATGTTAGCATTAATTCTCAGCTTAGCATCAGGCTCAAAAAGAGGCGGTTGTCCATTATCAACCAAGTCAATAGTAGGCTTAACCCTACCTTGAGAAACTTTTTCGATGATTTCCCCAGTCATCTCGGCAAGTTCAAGTATAGTAATGGGTTCGGGCCAGTAAAGGTTAACAACATGATTGAGACTGTTCGTGCCGTTGGTTATTTCTCCACTCAAAATTTTCTCGGAGTAGGCCAAAAAACAAGCACTAACATCTTTCACATCCACATAAAGCATAGGTCTATACATGCTATTCTTAAAAGGTGTCAGAGGTTTTCCTCCCACACCATTGGATATGAATATGTTTGCCGCCGTTTTTTCAGGCATCCCTTCACCTAACACTGTTCCTAGTCTAATAACACCAAAAATCTTCTCAGACATCTCATCGTAAAATCTCACAACGACCTCCTGTGCAATCTTGGCCATAGCATATAAACGAGCTCTATTTTCAACTTTATCAGGTCGGAAACCATAAGATTCATCAATATTCCCACTCAGTCCTCTCTCGCCAAAAACATGCCATGTTCCTGAAAGGAGCAAACCTTTAATCGAAGGCGATTTATCAACGCATTTACAAATATTTTGGGTACCCAAAACATTTACTTCGTAACCTAGCCTCTTACTCTCATTAATCAAAGGTATTTGAATAATAGCTGCATGAATTACCAAATCCAAATCATATAGCGCTTCTTGAACTTCCCTATATTGGGTTATATCGCACTTTGAATAGGAGACTCGACCTTCTAGCTTCAAGGGTAAAGGAACTGTATCTATTATTCTTACTTCGTAAATATTGCTCAGGTGATCTGCGATGGCAGAACCAATATATCCAGAGCCACCCACCACTCCGATTCTTCTTAAACTCGATTTGGTTTCTTTCAAAATCTTACTCAACCTTGTCAAAAGTTCTTTTAAGTTAAGGCTATTCGATGAACTCACAATTAAGCTTTTAGATTTTCTGCCATGAAATCGTTTGTTGAAGTCACAAGACACTTTCATAACAGTCAAGAATATTATCTGCAATCGTGTTCCAAGAAAAAAACTTTTCAATAGTCAATCTCGCGGAGGAGCCAATCTTTTCTCGCAGTCGAGAATCATCAAGCAATTTTAAGACATAACGTGCCATATTCTTAGGATCTCGTGGAGGAATTAAAAAGCCGTTTTGGCCATGAACTATAACCTCACTGTTACCACCGACCTTTGTTGCTATCACAGGTAAACCACATGCCATTCCTTCCAACATTACAGTGGGTAATCCTTCATAATGAGAAGGGACAATTTGAGCATAAGCATTTTGATAGGTTTTGATGAGCTTCAACCTACTGACATGACCGAGGAAAATTATTCGGTCCTGCAGATTTTTTTGTTTCACCATTTCAATAGCATTTGACAAAAATGGCCCATCACCACATATAACGAATTTTACGTCTGGCCTTTCTTTGCAAACATAAGCGCCACATTCTATGAAATCAAATATGCCTTTGCGAGCTCTCAATACACCAGTGAACAAAATGTACTTTTTCTTATCACACACTTTTGGATTAGGAGTGAAAATTTTTTCGTCAACTCCATTTCCTACCACTTTTATCTCGTTAGAATTCAAACCATACTCCTCAAGTTCACGTGAAACAGAAGAGGAAACACTTGTAATCAAGTTTGATAGCTTAAACAACTTCTGCTCTACGGGGGGATAGAATATCTCTGATTGCAGGCGCTCCGCGAAGGAATAAAAATCCACGATCTCATGATATCGTGCATCAACTTTACTAGGCGTATGAACGGTTGTGACTATTGGGACCGATGTGTAAACTGGAGGGGGTAAAGGAGAATGAAGGTGAAATATTTGGACCTCACATGCCAACGATTTTACGATTTTATTTACAAAATACCCGTGAATTCCTAAATGAAACGGATACAAAGGTAAAAAGGTCGCATAAAAAACATCTATACCATCGACCTCTCGTCGCACAGTTCTATTTGCAGTCCCCCTCGTTACTACCTTAATAACATGGCCTCTGTGAAGAAGTGTTTGGGCAAGATTGTAGATATAATATCCAATGCCACCTGAAAAAGGTGGAAATTCTCTAGTAATCATACAAATATTCAAAGTTACACCGCACTTTCATTTATTCTAAAACTTCAGAGACCTTGGAAGTTAGTTTGAATTAGCTATGACCTTTTCATAAAACTTCAAAGTTTTTTCTGCAATTATGTTCCAGTCAAATTTTTCAACAACCGTTTTTCTCGCATTTGACCCAAGCTTTGTACGCAACGCTTGATCTGAAAGCAGAATAGATATCGAATCTGCCAATTCCTCGACGGCGTCAGGCTTAACTAGCAAACCGTTCTCAAAATGAGTTATAACCTCGGGAATAGCACAAATTCTGGTAGCTACAACTGCAGATTTACAACTCATCGCCTCGAGTATCCGAATTGGCAAATTCTCGTATAAACTAGGGACAACAAAAACGTCGGAATTAGCATAGATCCCAGGAAGTTCAGAATAATCAACGTAACCCAAGAATGTATAAGATGCCTCGCTGACACCCAGACTCTTCAGAAGCTTAATCCATATACCCTCAAATCCAGCACCTGTGAACACGAAATGAGCATCTTTATTCTCCTTCAAAATCGTTGGAATTGCCTTAATCATATGATGCAATCCTTTTGCAGCGGTCAAACGAGAAGAAAAAAGTACAATCGGGCCTGAGATTTCTCTGGACAATAGCGGAAAAGCGGACTCCTTTTCACGTGAGTACTTAGCAGTATCTACTCCATTATAAATTACGTTAATATCGGGAACAAAAGGATAATTATTTCCAATTTGGGTTTTCATCCAATTGGAGACTGTTATTAAATTACGCGATTTTCTAAGATACAGATTTTCAAGCACCCTCAGCATAGGATATAGCACTAATGTAGATTGTTCAGAACGATCCATTCCTAAATAACTTAGACCAGAAGCCCTCGTTCCTTGCTTTTGGCCTTCAATAGTTGTATGAATCGTTGTAATATCCGGAATTTCATGACCTTTTGAAATTTTTAGCCAGACGTCAGGCATATGCGGAAAATTGGTGTGAATAATATCTATTTTGTTCTTTTTAATAATCGATGGGAATTTATGAAGTACACCCAACTGTAACTTTGCATTGTAAAGAAAAGTATCTTCTACCGGCGAAGTAGCTACTAATCGTACATCAATAGAATTCCCATAGAAATTCTCCATTTCTTTTTTCGAGTAAACTGGTTTATGATTCTGTGTTCGCTGTAGAGTTACCACTTGCAGTTCGATTTTATCTGCAAGAGCTTTAGCCAATTCAATGCAATAAGTTCCCACACCTCCCCAATTTGGTAGAAACTCAGGAGCCAAGAGACATAATTTCAAATCTGTCATAAAAATGCATCCAAACATAGAAGATTACTTGGTACCATAGTTTATTTCACATAATTATCAATAGGATGTATACTTCAAGATTATGTTTTTGTCGCATATATATGGGTCCATGTCAATCTCATATTGAAATATCTTGTTCGCGACCAAATTCTTGAACAAATATTTTTCTTTTTTTAACAAATTAATCTCTGTTAAAACCCTCCCTGACAGGAGCGGTAAGAGATTATTAAAATAACTAACGCGGATTTTTATCGCTCTCACCTTAATGCCCTTCTTGAAGGGCTATTTAAGATTTGTAGAACTAACATATATGCATTAAACATAGAATAATAATATAATATTTTATTTCAGCCGGTAGTCTTAATTTTTCTTTTTTATTTAACTTAGAACTAATTAAGGGATGTCAAGGAAAAAGCAATAAAAAGCAATTTCTACTTTCTCTTTATGACTTGCCTGTGGTAAGCCCATCTGTGGCGGCTTCAAGCATTGTCCTAAATGCAACATATACCTGTGCCATGTGCAGGTTCACGCTAACGAACATTACAAACGAGTTTCCAGCGAATTGCCCGATGTGTGGTGAAGAACTTGAAAAGATAAAAAACGAGTTTGGATTATGTTCCGAAGCAACCCAATGCTATTCAGTTGCTGTCTAGAAAACTGAAACAGTCGCCTCCAAGAACCTTTAACCCAAATATAGCGAGAATGCCAGCTATCGCCAGTTCTGCCAAGTCCCAGAGAACCTCAACTATCAAGTAGCCGATAGAGTAGCCGCTTAAATCTAAGAATTTTTTAACTAATTGCTTTAATCTTTTCCTGTTACGGCCCATTAGTATATTAAGCGTAATTTATTGTTAGTGTTAAAAATGAAATTTTCGAGGAGGTGACATGGAATGGGGCAATCAACGAAAATGTTTGCGGGGTTGTCATGTCGTATGCTTGTTGGATGGTTTCTTATGTTTTGGGACGTGACTTTCTTTTTCAGTGCGATCTGGGGATGTTGTGACTGCCCTAACACAATAACAATTATTAGTTTTAGGGGCCTGAAAGGCTAAAAATGAACTTTGATGGCGGTTTGTCCGCAAAAATGCTGTGACCAAATAATGAGCAGCAAGAAAAATTATGTCCGCTTTATAAAATGGAAACTGACTGGTTTAGCAGGGGCAAACTCAAGTCAGATGGACTTTGTAACCTATCTCAAACGCCTATGCTTGAGACAACGTGACTAAATGTGTTTTTCTGTTGAACATATTCTCGTAAACAAGCGATTAGACTAACATTTATTAAGTCTTACGTTTCAATATCCAACTAAGCGGCTGAAAAAATTAAACATAAAAACCAAAAAGGTGGGTTCGAATCGAAAAACCTTGAAAAAGCAGCCATACTTACAATAATTGCAATAATGCTAATTTCACTGAGCCCACAAACAAGGGCCGCCTTATTCGCCACAAACCCAATCACCTCAACGGGCTACATAAGCAACTTCCCATCAATAACATTAACCGTAAACTACTTGACAAGCATAGGGACAAACAACCTATCCTTAGGCTTCAACCTTCACCACGATTATGAGAGAAGCACTTGGTTATCACGGTCTGCGCTTCAGCAATTAGGAATAGACATGAATGCACGAATGATCCGCGTGTTTACACATGAATTAGAACCATGCAATTCATGGAACGATGCAACAAACACAGGCACATTCAACTGGCAAGGAGTCGACTCTTTAATCGAAAGTATATTTGATACTGGAGCTCAACCTTTGATAACTGCAGGATTTATCGACTCCAGCTCAATCTTAATTCCACCAGGAATGGATACTAACCCAGCAACTGGCTTGCCTTATCCAGATGCCTTTGCAGCCTACTGCCGGGAGTGGGTGAGACACTTCGAGCAGGTTGGGCTGCCCGTGAAATATTACGAAGTCATGAACGAGGCCTGGTACTATTTCTACCCAAACTGGAACTGGAACCAAAACAGAGCACAAAACTTCCTGTCATTTTTCAACGAGTGTTATGATGAAATGCACGCAGAAAACGACCAAATACTTGTAGGAAACGATGCATCTTTGCACCGGAGATTTCTGGATTTCTGGAAGGCAAACGGAGGAAAACTAGATTTTTTAAGTTTCCACAAGTATGACTGCGACAACCTATCTATGGCCGACGGCACGCCATTATCAAGGGCAGAAAGCCGCTATTTCATCTCTGACAGCTACTACTACGGAGTAAACGACGCGCGCCAGCTGTGGGGCAGCAACCTACCCGCGATCTCTTCGGAATTTAACTGGGCTGCATTTTGCAGTCAGGGAACCGACCCAAGACTTCAACAAGTTCTGGGATCGGTACATTTGGCACTCGCGCTGAGAATGGAAATCCTAGAGAATGTCCAATACAACATCTACTACTCGTTCTCCAGCAGCAGATCTTGGGAAGTGGAAAACAAAGCAACTGGAGGTTTCGGTTTTGGCATGATAAACCAAGACGATAACCAACCATGGTATCCATACTACGTTCAATATCTGATAGGGCATAATTTGGCAGTTGGAGACACACTAGTGGAGACGAGCAGCTCCTCAAGTGACGTACGAATTCTATCCTGGATTCATGAGGACACCCAAAACACGTTAATAATAAGTAAAATAGACGAAACCCGAATATTAACCGTGCAGGGTTTAACCGGACAACAAAACCTGTTTAAGATAGACGACAACGTTCCATACATAACACCGAGCATACAAACTTCGCAAGTGGATGCCAACAGTGCCTTGGTCATCAATGGTTACGCTGTTATTCTGTTGCAAACACGATAAGAATAACTACACACTTTGGGAGAACCAGTCAAGCAAACTCGGACAAAACCTATGGCAATAGCGAAGTTGTAGCGTTGTCTTCCCTGAAAAATACATATGAGTACCCGTTTGAATGCACACAAGAAAACTCTGTAGAATTCATGAAAGAATTCAGATCAACATCTATGCCAAGTAATTCAGCTCTTTCCAGAGTCAATTGACTTATATAAACGACTTCTACATGGTTCAGCTCTATAAAAGTGACATTAAATATGTTTGGTCGTTGTCCATAAAGTGAATAGTCATCAAATATCGCGCTGAAATTCCCATAATAATCCATAATGCTAGTTGTCTTGAATTCTCCAAGTAGAACACCGTGAAAATTATCGCTCACAAACATAGCTGAGTTCACTTCCCAATCATGGGTCATAGTTGAGGTTTCGCCCCAATAAACTGCTGCAAAATTAACTGGAATAGTGAACAGTAAGAACGCCAAAAGAATAACTCCGAATTTCTTTCTATGGCCTATAAACAAGGCGGCGAAGATTGATAAGGGCAGAAAAGCAAGTTTGATCGGACGCTCCAACGGAAGAATACCAAAAAACGTCAAAGGCAACATAAAGGCACTTATAGCAAGAAGACTTGACAAGAAATTGAAACCAGACCGGTTCTTTCGGAAATACAAAATTCCACCAAAAAACCCTGTTAGAGGAATTAGAGCATACAAAATCCGCCTGTACAGTAAAAGATCCGCGACAGCCGCCGGCGAAGATTCTGCAATAGCCCGAGCTGCTATAGAAGACGAAAGATTACCAATTATCCTTTCAAAAGCTGATTCAAATCCCTGAATAACAACGTCAAAATATATATAACCAAAATACATCGCCCAACCAACAAAAACTATTGTGGCAAACAACACCAAGTTAGAACTCACATATCTGATTTTCCTAGTTAAAGCCCCAAAAAGTAACAACGTTATCAAAAGAAGAAGAACCGTGAATTGCGTAACAGGATGAGTCAAAGCTATGGCAACAATAAGGAACATAACTATCAAAGTGTCTGATTTAGAAACATACCTGCCTGCTCTATACTGACTGATACCTTTGGCCAAGAAAGTGAAAAGCAAGATAAAGAATAACCAACCAAAGATTTCAGGCGAGAAATGAAAAGCAAAGTAAAAAGTCGAGAGACCAAAAACGAAAACTCCTGTGATCGATAACCGTAAGTCATTAAGGAATTTGTTGAATAAAACTGTCAAAAACATAAAGAACATCAAAACTAATCCAATTGGCAAAAACCGCATCAGAACAGTCAGTTCCACACCAGAAACACTTGAAAGCATAGCGAGAAACGTAAAGGAAGAAGGATAAGTCAAATAGAGGAGGTCTCTTTCAGGAGCTATTATCCCACGTTCAAATATGTCCTTCGCAACTTTTCCGTGAACCCAGCTATCCACAAACCGTGGATTAGGCTCCACCAAATGTGGTAGACCAAAAAAGGTAGCAAGTACAATAAACATGATCAAAAGCATCAAAGCATTCGCAAAAACAGGTGAAACACTCTTAGGACGCCTGAAAAGATAGATAAACAAACCGCAGAGACCAAAAATCCCGACCCACATGCTTACGGGAACATAGTATATCAGATTGAAAACAGCAGCATCGTAATGAGTCAAATCTCCAACGGGTGCAATTTGTGTCATACCCATCGAAAACAAGACCACAACAGAAAAAGCTAAGAAACAAGCCGCAACAAGGTAATATTGACGAGGCGAAACAGCGTTTGTCATTTGCATTCATCCGCGATTTTCTAAAACCTAATTTTTCATTCAAAGACATATAGCTTTATGTAAAAATTTTTTCTAGACCTTAAACTCCATCAGCAAAAAGAGAAGAAACCCAACAAAAAAGGCCTCTGCGTCCGAAAATAACTTTCAGATTCACTAATGAAATCTAAAAGAAACTAAAAATAGCGTTCTAAGATTGAGCAAAAGAAGAAAGAAGCAAAAAGAGCTTTAACTTAGTTTTTCGCCTCTTTTGACACAATTATTTTACACATGTCATCAAGGGTTTGAATTACAGCTAATCCTTCTTCAAGTTTGACGGGCGGTTTTCCTCCCTTTAAAAGGTATTCAGCAAACTGTTTGATATAAAAATCATGCCCTGTTTGCCACCGCTTGAAAACGATTTCGCCCACGCTTTTGGCGGTCCATTTCACAAGTTGACCCGCCTGCCTGAGGGAATCAAAACCCCTGCTAAATCTACTAGTCACTCTTCTTGGAAGAATGTTAACTGTAGAGTTTATTATATCCAATTTCAGTATTCCCTCTGAACCATAAAGGTTAACGAAAATTGCTTCGCGCGAAGAATTAAAAGATGCGTAAGCCCTTCCAAGTTTGTTGCCAGCACTGAAAGTGGCCACTAACTCGTCAGATTTCATCCAAGAATAATCACCCCATTTGGAAACCTCAACGTCTTCAACCTCAAGGTCGGTGCCCAAAAACTCTCGGAGTAAATAAATCGGATGGGCAAGCATTTCACTGAATCTTCCTCCGGGAAACTTGTGAGACCAATGATGTTCATTTGCAGCCATCGAATCCTGATTTGTGTTAAGCGCCTCGACGGATGCGTTAAACACTTTACCTAGGTAGCCTCCTTTTACGAATGACCTTGCAAAAACCACTGGTTGATCGAACAGCCAGTTATGGAGTACCGCCGCCTTCACTCCAGTTGCCTTCTGGGTATCAACGATTTTCTGGGAATCACTCACCGTCATGGTCATCGGTTTCTCAATTAAAACGTTAACTCCGGCTTTCATAGCCTCTACTGCTAAAGGCGCATGAACCTGCGGGGGCGTGGCGATATCAACTAGATTTATATCACCTCTTTCAAGAGCCTCTCCCAAAGTTTTATAGTAGTTGGGGATGCCCCACTTCTTGGCAGTTTGTTGAGCCAACCCTTCGTTCAGATCACAAACCCCTACAATTCTGGCCTCAGGAACCTTCTTCCAAGCTTGAAGATGCCCATCCGCTACGTAACCACAACCTACAACAACTAAACTAATTTGATCCATTACAGTTCACTCCGATACAAGATGTCAGGTCAAGTTCTCACACAACTTTATGAATTTTTTGATGCTAGAATCATTATTGAACCTACGTAGAAAGCTCTCCTTATTCTGATAGCCTAAATCAACTATTTCATCCATAGTTAAGCCTTGGACATACTGGATTGATTTAGCCAACATTTCAGAATCACCTGGGTCGCAAAGAATTGCACCTTTACAGCCCTCTAGCTGCTCGGGCATTCCACCAATTCTTGACGCGATCACGAATCTTCCACGAATCAGCGCTTCAACAACAACGTAAGGCCAAGGTTCATTCCAAATGGACGGCACTATAATCGACTTTAGTTTGCGATACAACTGTTCCAGTTCTGGTATTTCCAACCATTTGTACAAAGAAAAACCCACATCACTAATTTGCCGTTCAAATTCTTGGCTAGAACTTCTAAACTTCGTACAATGTACCTTGGGCTTATCGCCATTAATCTTACTGACCGCCTTATACAAAACCCCGAAACCTTTCAAAACGTCTGGGCCTCCAAAATAACCAAAATCATCACCGTTAATTTCAAGATCCGAATAATCTGGATAAGGATTATAGACGACGTGCGTCTTGCCGCGAAAAAGCGATGCTCTTTCCACTATCAACTCTTTCTGCTTGGAAGAAACACAGATCACAACATCGGCCAGCGTCATGAGCTTTGGAAGATAACGACCCACAGTCGAGTTTAGAAACATAGAACCAACTGTTTGACTGATACTTCGGCCATGTGCTTTTTCAAAGGAGAATACGCATTTAGGAGAACATAATGTCCCTTTTTTGGCGCAGACCCTTGACTCTGTCTCATTATAGAGACTAGACAAAGAACATACAGAAATGTAGTCGTGCATGTGGACAACAACAGGTTTGCCGTGAGCTTTTGCCCATGCTATAGCCGTGAACCAGAAACGCGGAAAGTAGACAACATCCGCCCAGCTAAGCAATTTATTGAATAAAGAAGACGCGAGTACATCTAAACGCTTTAAAACTGAGTATTTCAAGGATCCAGCAGTTTCAAACATTGGCAAACGATATACCTGCATCGCGCCTTCTTTAGAATAAGATGGGTCGCCAGGAAATCTATTTGTTAAGACGATGACATCAATGTCCTCTTTAGACAGAAGACGACCATAAAGATAAGTGGCAAGCTCAGCACCGCTGCCATGAGGATAGAATAACTCGGCAAGGAAGAGAATCCGCATCCTTTTTCTTACCTCTAAAAACCCCAAGTTATCTTCTTAAAGAACTTTCGATTATATTTTGATAGGTTTCGGCTATCTTGAAATGGGAATATTTTTCTGAGCTTTTCAAGGCATTTTTGCTCATCTCTCGCCATGCACTGGCTTGATTGAACAAAATAGCCAACTTTTGCGCATACAGATCTGGGTCTAAACTTTTCAACCTAAATCCGTTGCATCTATCTACCACAACTTCTCTTGGCACCGCACTAGAAACCACAACCGGCAAACCACTCGCAAAAGCTTCCAAGACCACATAAGATACGGCTTCATACCTAGAAGGAACAACCAATGCCATTGCATGTGACAAAAGATCTCTCACGGTTGAACTTGGCACATCAAAAGCCCATTCAAGATTCTCAGGCACCATGTCTTTGTATTTTTTCATAAGATCTTCACAGTGAGCATTTCTCGAACCTACAACGAAAAGCTTCACGTGTAAACCATATTTTTGTAAAAGCCTTCTAATGCTACGAATTGATATCTCAACGTTTTTGAATGGGCGAGTTCCTATGTGTAGCACGAATGGTTCACGTTTTTCCAAAGGATTCGCTGAGAATAAATGCAGCTTCAAAGGTAAAGGAACAACCCTGAAATCAATGCCCATTAACCGTTTAAGTTCAGCGCTCAGGCGCGAGCTAACGCAGACAGGAACATCAACCTGGCGATAAAGACGTTTCACCAGCTCCAAGTAAACACGTTTTTTAACCTGATTTATACTCGGAAAACTTCCAGTGAATACGCCATGATTGACTGCTATTCTAGTAGTTTTAGTTCTTAAAGGGACTACGCCATTCAGAATGACGGCGTCAGAACCAAGATCATTAATTAATTCACTTCCCTTTTGACACCAAGAAAATGCGATCTTGGGAAAAACTTCACGCTCATTCTTCTTGGAAAGCGTAACTACTTGGAGGTCACTCTCCAAATCAAAAGATTTCCTTAAATAGGGAACAAGCATGGACCTGCTAACGTGACAAAAAGAATAGGAAACAACACGCACTTGATGACCGAGCTCTTTCAAGCCATCCGCTAAATTAAAAACAAATCTATTGACGCCGTCGAGCGTAGTTATGTATTCTCTTCGCGTTAGAACAATTTCCATAGAGGCTGGACTTTCGAAGCAAGCTTTAAACGTTGCCTATTAGAACGCGAAAATCGAACATTTTAATGCGGCAAAGCAATAAAATCAAAAATGAGCCGAATAGTAAAACGTAAACCACAACCAAAAACTGAAAACTTAACAAGCAACAAAACTTACGCTACCAAATTTTCATACAGAGCAACGAGTTTCAACACAACGTCCTTCCAACTCCATAGCCCTGCCCCGTTTACGCTAATTTTTGAGTCCATAATTCTCATTATTAGCTTAGCCAGTCTGTCAATCTGAATGGGATAATCAATTCCAAAACATCGCTCATTGTCAACCCATTCAGTTAAGGCAGATTTATTGGCAACAACGCAAGGAGTTCCAGCACACAACGCTTCCGCAACACTGATACCATAAGCTTCATGCTCGGAAAGCAAGACAAAAACGTCCGCATCAACGTACTTCTGCAGAAGTTGGGTTCGAGGAAGAAAATCGTAGAAACGGACTCTTTCAAAAACATTCAGCTTTTTAGCGATGTCGACAAGGGCTTGCCTATATGGACCTCTCCCAACGACATCCAAAAGTGTGTCCTTAGGCAACTTTTGCAAAGCCTCAATTACATATTGTAAACCTTTATACTTTTCGAGCCTACAGACGGACAAAATGTGCCTGTTTTCCTCCTTTCTTTTTTCAAGGTTCATGAATTCTTCCATGTTTAACCCATTAGGAACCAAAACCATCTTATCTTCTACGTTTTCAAAATCTCGGGCAACCAAATCCATTTCAAATTGTGAAACACATATCACTTTTTCTGCTTTTTCAAAAATTGTCTTGCCCCAGATTTTGTAAGGTTTGTGAAGCAGAGACCGAAGAATTGTATGACCGGTACCGTGATAATGAGGAGTGAAAAAGAAATTGTTTTCAGCCTTTGTTTGTGCGGCGTAAAGAGCGGGAAATGCGGCATAGTTATGAGCATGCACAATGTCAAACTGCGACGAAGAGATTTTCAACTGATTTTTTAGTTTCGATGAAAAATAGTAAGCCTCACTTGGAGCCCAAGAAGGAAACCGTGTTACCTTAACGTTGTTTACCGTTTCATATTTGGCTAATCTGCCCGATGGGTCTGTAGTGTAAACTTCAACATCATGGTCTTTGATCAATCTCTCACAGATGTTTCTGACATGTTCCTCCACGCCACCTATATTTGGAGCATATTTGGGACAAACATGAAGTATTTTCAATCGAAAAGATCACCTATGAGAACTACAGAGATTATTCAGTCTGTTCATTCTGCTCGCATTTCTTCGATCTTCCGCCAAGACATAGATCGCCGTTTTGAAAGATGCTGAGCCAACCCTATCATTAATGCAATGTTGCTAGTTAGATATGAAACGGCAAAAAGTCTTATCTTTTTGAAAAGAAGCGCCGCAAGGAACACTAAGGGAACAAACCAGAGAGTTTGGAAATAAAATGCTAATACTGCGACCGCAACAAAAAGTGCCGACAAAGCAATCAATGGAGATAAAACGTGAAGATAAAAATTGAAGAAAACAATCGACCAAGGCAACCGAAGTTTTCCACTTAACTTGAATCGGACTGATTGGATAATGCCAGCTATAAGATGCTGAGCTCTCCTTGATTTAAGCATAAGCTTTCCAGATAATGAATACGCTGCCGTATCGTGAAAGGTTGCATCGGGAACAAATATGCACCTGTAGCCATCTGAAACCATACTTATGACTGTGCCTGTGTCATCCGAATACCCCGGTCTGTCTTCAAACATGTCGAAAGCGCTTCGCCGATAAAGAGATAATTCTCCCTGAAAAATCAGGGTGGAGTGAATTTTACTTTCGCCAAGTCTTAGAGTATAATAGAAATTCCTGTAAATTCCTTCAGACATTGTATGCACAGACTTTTGTAGATTAAGCAGTTTCTCGCGACCAGTAACAGCACCAACAGATGGGTCGCCAAAAAAAGGTACCGCCTTAATTAAGGCGTCTTTATCCCAGAAAGAATCCGCATCTGAGGTTGCTATTATCTCTCCTTCTGCGTGGTCTAATGCGGTGTTAAGAGCATGCGACTTTCCCAGCCGTTCCTTTTCAGAAATCAACTGAATCGGAAAACGAAACTGTTCATCATTTAAGTAAGCTCTACACTCGTCCAGAGTTCCATCCGTTGAGTTGCTGTCAACAACCAAGACTTGTAGTTTGTCCTCAGGATAATCTAAAGTTTGAATGTTTTCGAGCTTGCGCCGAATAACTGCTTGCTCGTTATAGGTGGCAACAACCAGAGAAACTTTCGGTCGGTATTCTTCATGCCTTGTCAAACCCCAAACAGAAGTCTCCTTTTTTTTCATCCATAAATAATAGGTTATCGGAGGGAGGGCTAACGACGCTAACAGTGCTACAAATATGGCAATCAATAACATGAGTTTCATCTCGCATTTTTCAAAGATCAGAAACTACTTGTTTCGAAGCTTCGATGCGATCATGCAGCAGACGGAAAGTTTCTTTTGCATGTCGTTCTTTCGATACGCCAACCACGATACCAGTTACATTTGGTAAGGTTTTGATGTAATCAATTGCTTCTGGAGGTTTCAAGTAGCCCGAGGCTAGAATGCTCATAGCGATTATGTCTGCTCCATTGACCTTTTTCAAGGCTTCTTCACAATCAGCCTTTGAAGGATTCATTTGGAACCCGATTTTATTGAACGCGGAAGTAATGCTCACTTCTCCAAAATCTATGTCCCACTCTCTGAATTTGTTCACCAGTAGGGCAAAGTTTCTGGTTTCGAAACCAGGTTTAACTCCACGTTTTTGGAGAAATTCTATGTATGATTTGAAAAACCAATCTAAATCAAAAGCAAGCGCCATTTCTGTGATTATCTCATGTAAGATGACGGAAACAAGATTCGTGTTGTTGCCAGCTGCAGATCTGATTCTTGAAATCTCATGCAGGACATAAGTTCTCATAAAAGCTTGCGGGTCCATAGTGATTACTCCTTTTATGCCGTTGCCGATTGCCCTCAGATTCATAGAACGAAGAACTTGTGCAGTCATATGCTTGGCTAGACCAGGTATTCCACCTACTTTTGTTGCCAACCTAACATACTCGTAGGCATAAGGTACAATAGCATACAATTCGAGATTTTCATATTTTCTTGTTTTTCTGATCTCTTTGAGTATAGAAAGAGTGGTTTCACTAACTGAAAACATGAATCCTTCCGCTCCGTTTTCAAGCGCAGTCGTGACTAAGCCAGCAGCATACTCGCTTTGTCCTACTGATGCAGTTCTTTTCCTGCTGCGCTCTTGGGTAAGGTGACTTATGCCATGAAAAGGGTTATCTCCAACCAAAAACTTCATTGACTTTTTCTTTGCCATTATCACTCAGCCTTCGTCTTGATTCTCTCGAGAAAACTATCCACTTTTGAAGCCTCGCAAAAGTCACAATTAACATGCTGGTTTGTCAACACTGACTTGATGAAATTTTCATCTTCGCGGAAATATTCAGGTCCGCCTACGAGGAAACCCACATGATCATTAAGGTCATGCCGGTACCATTTGGTGGTTTTCCCACCACGTTTTAGTTCAACTTCATCATCATTCACAGTCAATTCGCCTACTCTGCCCACAATTCTAAATCCAAACTCCGGCATCCGGTATGCCCTTTTACACCATGATATATCAAAGCTGCCTTCCACGCCACCATTACTGACGACGTCAACTTTTGCTTCATCTTCTGAACCAGAATTGGTGATCGAAAGTAAATTAGCCATTTTAACTTCCAAGTTCCCAAAATACCAAAGCGCTAAATCGGCGACATGAGATCCTAGATCCATTAGCACACCTCCTCTAGATCCTGAAACTTTGGAATTTTTGTCGATTTCAGCAAAATCTGAAGAATAAGCATAGGCTTTAAACGAAGAAAGTTCACCTATGAGTTTTTGAGATAATACCTCCTTAGCTTTGTTGAAGGTTACGGAAAATCTTTTCATGTAACCTACCATGTTCACACCTTTTGAACGACCCGCAAGTTCGCAGAGTTCTTGAGCTTGAGAGTAATTCGCCGCAAGTGTTTTTTCAACAAAAAAGTTTGGTGCAATGTTTTCTGTGTAGATAGTCTTGCCTATGATGAAGTGAGTCGGAATTGGTGTCGTAACAAAAATCGCATCCAAGTCAAGATCTACCAATTCGACTACATCATCAACTATTTTCACGTCTTTAAGTAGTTTCTTTACGAGCCTGCGGATAATTGAACTTTTTTCACACAAACCAACAACTTCAACGTTTTCAATCACGTTCAAAATGCTTGCGTGTAACAAGCCCATTTTACCTAATCCAACCACTGCAACTCGAAAAGTCTCTTTGCTTTCATTAATCATTTCTTCCACTTCACTTCAAACCAAAACTTTATTATTTCATCAGAAACACGAATCGCCACTAAAAAGCGTTCACTTTTGAAACAAAAGTCGACCGTTTTCCACTAGGTAACGGCGGGAGAGAATCTAAGAATTCAAATTCAATCTGAACATCTTCTCCCAAGGCGCTATGCATTTGGTTAATCAAATAGTCTGTGTGTTCCTGTGAATATCCTGGACTCTTCACCGCCTTTATTTCGAGCTTATTTACCGTATTTTGCACGACACGAACACTCCGAAGAGGCACTTTCATCAAACCATATATAATCAATGGATAGATCGGACCCACCGGAACAACTCGTCCTAGTTTTTTATCGTAAACCGCCATGAAATCTGAAATTCGCCCCTCAATCGTGTTAACCATAGGCAGTCCCCGACCACATTCACAAACCTTGTCGGAAGGGGACCCCACGTCCCCTAATCTATAGCGAATCAAAGGCATACCATAGTTACGCAGACTCGTCACGAGAACTACCCCCTTCTCGTTCGCTGCAACCTGCTGCCCGTCCTTAACAAATTCCATTGCCACGTTTTCGGCGGAGATATGGTATCCTGAATGCTCAGGGCATTCAGCAGCTAAACCCCCTACTTCTCGACTGCCATAATAATCAAAAACCTGGCAACCAAAAGCTTCTTCGATAGTCGCCCTCATCGAACCAAACAGCGTCTCAGCAGTAGTTATCACCGCTTTTGGTCGGACACAATCTATACCGTTGTCAACCAAGTACTTAGCCATCAAATAGATTGAAGAAGTGTATCCTTTAATGATTTTGGGATGTCTCGCACGCAACAAGGAAGCAAATTTTGCCAAGACTTGATTAGATATAATATACGTGTCAACAACAAATACGCGTTCAAGTTTTGAGGTGACCCGTCTTTGAACGGTCTTATACTTGGAAAGATCGATTGGTGAAGCCCAAAACATAAAGCACTTATCACCCAGCTTATAGTCTGCCCAACCGTATGCTCTGAATTCGGCTGCGATCTCCCAACTCAGCTGATCTTTCGTAACAAAAAACCTAAGCTGATCACCAGAACCCCCACTCGTATAAGAAACAAGATCCTTCGCAGGGAAACCACGCGAAACCAAATCAGCGGAATTCTCCCGAACATCCTCCTTAGTTAAAACAGGAAGCTTCATCAAATCCTCAACACACCTAACATCATCAGGGAAGACACCTTTTTGCTTCATTATGCGGTTATAATAGGGGACCGTGTCGTAAGCGTGCCTAATCAAAAGTCGTAGATTTTGATTCTGCAGTTTTTTAATATCCTTGCGCGGCAACCACTGAGTTTTGTTCAATACACGGCCAAACTGAAATCGAGAAGTGTCTCTTGCCAAATCGTAAAGCGGAAGCGTAACATTCCTCATGACCGCACTATATAAACCCATAACGACCCTCCATCAACACGTAAAACTCATTCAATTTCGTTTTATTCAAGACAAAGCCTCCAAGACCATTACTCAAAGAATTATTGTTCAAACGGATTTATTCGTGAAATGCAAGCAGGACGCTTCCCACTAGGCGCCGGCGGCAAAAAATCCGCAAATTCAACTGTAACCTCAACGTTTGACCCTAAGTATGAACGCATATACTCAATCAGCTTGTCAGTATCTTTATCTGAAAAATTCTCATCCTTAACTGCCTTCACCACAAATTTATTGAGACTCTCTTGAAATAGACGTACACTCCGCAAAGGCACATGTATCATTGCATTGTTAAGAATTATGTAAATTGGACCCACTGGAACAATTTGTTTCAATTGATCATTATAAATAGCCACAAAATCAGACACGCGCCCTTGGATTTGACGCATCAAAGGCAGTCCCCGTCCACAACTGCAAACATCGTCAGAAAGAATACCAACATCCCCTATTTGATAACGGATTAAGGGCATCCCAAAATTGCGAAGACTCGTCAGCAAAACCATGCCCTTCTCTCCCGGGGAAACGCGCTCTCCGTCCTTGACGAACTCCATTGCCACGTTTTCGGCGGAGATATGGTATCCTGAATGCTCAGGGCATTCAGCAGCTAAACCCCCTACTTCTCGACTGCCATAATAATCAAAAACCTGGCAACCAAAAGCTTCTTCGATAGTCGCCCTCATCGAACCTGACAAAGACTCAGCCGTTGTAATAACAGTTTTCGGACGAACAGAATTTAATCCAATCTCAATCAAATGTTTGGCCATCAAATAAACAGATGAAGCATAGCCTCTCACAACGTGTGGATTGTGGCTAACGAGCAGAGCGGCTTGCCTATTCAAAGCCTCTTTCGTCAACGTAAAAGTGTCAATAATTAAAACACGTTCAAGTTTCATCGAAAATCTTTTTTGAAAACTCTTGTACTTACCCAAATCAATGGGCGAACCCCAAAACAGAAAACAAGTGTCTCCAAGACGGTAGTCTGCCCAACCGTATGCTCTGAATTCGGCTGCGATCTCCCAGCTTAGCTGGTCTTTTGTAACGAAGAACCTGAGTTGGTCGCCGGATCCTCCGCTCGTGTAAGAAACAAGTCTCTTCGCAGGAAAACCGCGTGAAACCAAATCAGCGTAATTCGCTCGAACATCTTCTTTTGTCAAGACAGGAAGCTTCGACAGATCCTCCACACACCTAACATCACCAGGAGTAATTCCTATTTTTCTAAATATTCTGTTATAATATGGAACGGTCTCGTATGCATGTTTGATGATAACCCGTAACTGCCTGTTCTGCAGACGCTCCAGATCTCGCGGGGATAACCATTGACTTCGATTAAGAATTTGAACATGCTTAAACCGTGAAGTGTCTCTCGCTAGATCATAGATAGGAAGTATGACGTTTTCCATCACAGACGCATAAACACTCATGTATAACATATCCAAATTTTTAGCGATAACTCAAACATTATGTAAAAATAGAACACAAACTGTTTTGCTAAATCCCTTGCAAAAATTTCGACTAACAGCTTATACGCTACTCTTGATTGAAATTGTTAAATTCGTACATTCTTTCAGTTAGAATCCGTATCAATATTGTGAAGCCGTGTCGAAGTTTCAGCTTTTTTTCGCCAACGCGTTCCCTGTACGCTATCTCTATTTCTGCTATATCATAACCTTGCCTTTCAACATGATGGTTCAATTCAACCTCAATGTCGAAACCAGCGGATTTCGGCCGCCAATCCTTCAAAATACTCCATCGGATAACTCGCAATCCCGTTAATGGGTCTCGTAAGCTTACTCCATTGAACAAATTATGAATGAAGGCTAAAGCTCTGTTACCAAAATAGAAAGAGTCACGCATAGCACCTAACTGTAAATGAGAATTAAAGCGGTTCCCACAAACCATGCCTACTTCAGGGTTTTTCTCCAAGAGCCTAATCATTTGCGGAAGGTATCTTGCAGGATAAGTATGATCAGCATCAGTTAAAACAACATAATCAAATTCTTCTGTCAATTGACTAAGAGCAAAGGCTATTGCGTCACCCTTTCCCTTATCCTCTTGAAACAGCACATCCGCACCCAAACTCTTCGCAACATGAACAGTCCGATCGGAACTATTGCCATCGACCACAAGAAACTTGGGATTAATCAGAAACTTCTTAAGCTCTTCCAGAGTAAGACCTATGCCTTGTTCCTCATTTAAAGCAGCCACCAACACTAACGTAGATGGAAAAACGTGGCTTTCTCCCTTCTCCTGCATAAGCCAAACTCTCGCGCTATCCTACAATAGTTACAATCTATGCTTTATTCTCACGTCCTCCCTTTTAAATTGTTATGGAAGAGAAATCTATATTAAACGTTCCAAGAAGCCAAAAAAGTACGTTAGCTACTCATGTTAAGCCACAAGCCAACCGAGCGATTGTGATATTCAAAACCTGAATCGGGATCGTATATCCATAATTCAAAAAACAACTGATAAAAGAACCCGCTTTTTTCAGCATCCAAAGCCGCAACTTTATGCACATCCACAAAATTCCCATCGAAAGAGAGCCCAGAAACACTACTATTGTTTCCTTCAAAAGAAACACCATTAAAAGAAAAAGATAACTCCTTCTCCCAAGTTGCATCATTCTTCAAAAACAGGCGATACTCAAATATAGGCTCCAAACTGCTCGGAAACCCAGTGTCACTAGGAAAAGACTCGGTTTGGTTACGAAGCTTCACATAAACCGTATAATATTTCACTTTTCCCATGTGATTGCCCACGCCTAAATAAGCCTTGTAAGGCTCATTAGCTGAAATGGTAATTGGATTTGCTGCAATCGTTCTGTTTGACCCTAAAACCCAAAGTTCGGAAAACTCTTCATCTACTGAAGTGGAGAAAAAACCTATGAAGGTGGGTAGCAAAACAACCAAAAGTAATATAATGCACGCAAATACGTAAAGGAATTTCACTTCTTCAATATGCATTGACGAACCTCCATGCAACATTTCATGTTCAAGACACGCGTAAGTACCACCGCTTTAATAATCGCCAACCAAAAAACGTGAAAATAAGAAACAAAATTACAAAGATACTTAAAGTGAGTCCCGTTAAAAGAAATCCATTACTGCGGGCTTCTTCCGCATCAATTTTTAAACGAGTCGCCATATCAGCGACGTCATCCACAGCATCAATGCAAGTCATCGCAGATGAGAATGCGCTCTCAAAATCACCGCTCCTAAACGCAGAATGAGCTTGGGAAAGAATAACTCCCGCAGTTTCAAGCTTGTCCAATAACAACGAAACATCCGCCCCAGCAGCTTCAGCTTCAGCAGTTCTGGTGTACGCCAAATTTACAGTTTCTTCAGCTTGGTCAATCGCCGTGCTCGCGTCAACTTCATCAATGCAAAAACATTTCGGCAAAAACCAAGAAAAAATAACCACCAGCCATAATAAGCATAAAGCAGTTTTCTTCCAGCGTTTTTTATAAAAAATCACAAAAATCACCAACAAATTAAACAACAGTTTATTCTAAAGACGCAGGTTTTTAACCAAACACAGCCCTTTCCAAAACTCTCTTGGCGCCATTAATTTCATTCATCTGCTTTTCGAGCCGTCTGTTGCTTTTCGAATATTTCTCATAATTTTTCAAGAACTCGTTTCCCTTGGAAGTGAGCGCATAACATCGCTCTTCCTCCTTAAACTTTATCAAAGACGCCGAAGTCATTTTCAACAAGTATTTCTGCAAAACTTTGTAGCTCAAGTTTGCTTGATACATTATCTGTGTTTTCATAGGGTTTTGACCGACAACACTTAAAATGTCCGCTACGATGTCCAACTTACTTCTATAACTTCCCAAACTTAATTCCTCAAAAATTGCTGTTTGAGGCAAAATCATGGTTTATCAAATCCCTCCCTGATGGGAGCAGACAAGAATGTTCAAGATTGACCAGATTTTTGCTCTATTTATACTCATTTCCTTTCAAAGCGTTCTATTTAAACAGCAACGCATGAAACATCTATACAAGTTATATAGAACAATAATATATTTTTCTGTTTCAAGCTTTAAACATCTGTCAGAGTTTAATTTGCCTTTTTCCATTAGTTCGTTGACTTAGCACCAACCGAATGCGTAATATTAGAAGATAACAACATGCTTTCTCAGGAAGCATTCAGAGGAATAAAATTCTTGACTTTTGAAGAAAGAATTGGCATTATTGAATATCGATAAGAAAAAGCCTCGAAAACAGATTACTCGGCTCGACAACTGGTGGAATATCATGAACACTTAACCTCACGCTGCTCACCCCAGAACAAATAAGCTTTTGTTTGAAGCAGCATTCCAACAATCTTAATGAGCTTAAATATTCTTGCCATATCTGCGTTCTTAATGCCTTCAATATACGCCGTTGCAGTGCCATAAGGCATGTGGCTGAGATTTCCTTCCTGAACCGCGGATGACTATGCTTAATGAAAGCGTTCTTCAGCTCTCCGAGCTGCTCTGAACTAAGTCTATCCAACGTTTCGGCAACATGTTTCTGGCTGCCAAGAAGCTTCAGGTCAAAACCCAAGCTGGTGAGCACATCTGCAACTTGCAGAACTGTTTTGGAAGGTTTCTGCTCCAAGACTTTTTTCATTCCTGCCTTCTCAGCAAACGGATTATACTTCGCCATCACCGCAATCATCTCCACATTAGGCGTTCCAATCCTCGGCAAAGTCTTCCGGATCAGCTTAGTACCCAAACCTATACTACGGTACTTTGGGTGAATCACAATGCGACCAATTGTGCTCAAAGCTATGTTTAGTCCTTTAAGTGACACCTTGGGCAGGACAAGGCGTCTACCTGAACAGCTAAGTGATGGATAACAATACACAATAACTCCACAAAGTTCACTGCCGCGCCTTAATCTGTAAATTTCTCGGCTTGGACCTACGCGATGGCTACGATAGTGAAATCCGCTGAGACAGCGCCAATCAGTAAGATAGCCACCCTCAACCACCATTTCTTTTGTAAGGCTGCATTCTTTGGCTATCTCATTAGGATAATAGTTCAGGGTGATTTCCTGACCGAAGCGCTTGTGCACATGAACGCTTGGGCTGAGGTCATCAAACAAATCTCCATGTGTCGTCGCAGCAATAACCGCCTTGCCTATTCGACGCGCAATTTTTTGAAGGTTAAACGCCAGAACCTTTGCAGTGTCACGTCAAGCGTGGCCACAAACTCCTCCAACGCATACTCTCCTCAACAATTCTCCACATGCTCAACCCAAAGCAGACACGCACGACATCATTTTTCCTTCCTCACTTACACTAAATAACAATTTTCGTTAACAACAAACCATAAAAACAAAACCCCGAAACAAAAACCCCAAAAAACAACACACGACAACAAAAAACAACATAAAACAGCAAAAAACAACCAATTCCACTACAGAAATAGCGCCGCAACAGCCCCTGCAACAAAGCACACCAAAAAGCGTGCTCGCTTCTAACCAGAGCTAACCACATGTCGCACCAGCTCTCTCAGACCCTTCTCCAAAGAAAACTTCGGTTCATAGCCCAAGAGCCTCCTAGCCTTCTCAACGCTAGCGTAACTGTGCCGAATGTCGCTTTCTTTGGCATCTTCAAAAACTGGCTTCAGATCTTCCTTATCCATCACTTTTTGAAGAATCTGAACTATCTCTTTTATGGTTGTTGCTTTGCCGGATGCGATGTTGAAAACTTCGCCCACAGCGCCTTTCTCCGTCAACGCCAGCAACGTAGCTGACACGACATCTTCCACGAAAACAAAATCCCTTGTTTGTTTGCCATCTCCAAAAATCCGAGGGTGCTGATTACCCAAAAGCTCGTTCGCAAATATGGTTATGACTCCGCTGTAGTCATTGAAAGCCTGCCTAGGCCCATAGACATTGAAGTAGCGAAGGCAAACCGTTTCCAACCCGTAAACTCTGCTGAAGGCTCCGGCATAGTTTTCGGCTGCGAGTTTGGCAACTGCATACGGCGAAAGAGGCATGGGCTTAAAATCTTCCCGCACAGGCAATTTCTGAGCATCGCCATAAATCGCCGCTGAGGAAGCTTGTACGAAACGTTTCACGTCGCCATCCACGCTTGCCTTCAACACGTTTAGTGTACCTTTCACGTTTACGTCGTTGACGAGCAGCGGGTCATCAACAGACCGCTGAACGCTCGCAATGGCGGCCAAGTTAAAAACAGCATCCATGCCCTTGACTAATTGTTCGACTAGGCTGAAGTCGCGGATATCCCCCTTCACAAAATGGAAGTTGCAGTTTTGTTCATGTTGAGCTATATTTCTCATCTGTCCTGTGTCCAAGTTATCTAGGACAGTGACTTCTGCATCGGCCTCCATAAGTTTATCAACTATATGGCTGCCTATGAAGCCTGCGCCACCAGTCACGAGGACTCTCGAATTTTTCTGAACCATGACCGCTGCTCCTTTTTGTTGTCTTCACGTTAAGGTGAAATCGATAAAAGCTTTGTTATTAAAATTTAATCTCAAACCCAAACGTTAACGCGTTATCTTGTTACATAAGCAGCAGCTAGCATGACAATTGAGCCTACAAATAAAACGGCGCCAAAAACACCTATCACAACCCTGAAAGCTAGTTCCCCATGCAGCACTGTGTCACTGGGCAAACCCAAAATATACGCTGCGCAAACCACCGCAAACATTACAGCTCCAAACAGTTGAATTGCCAATACGTGTTTAGTGAATTTCTGTCTTTGCATGTTCGTTCGCTTCCTAAAGAAAACTTGTCTCGTTGAGTTTAAAAAATTTGCTGCCGTCGCTTTAGCAAAACATTATTTACCGCTTGCTTGAATATAACTTCAGTTGGAGAGAGGGCTAACTGTGCGGAGTGATAATCTTACGTTAAGAGCGGGGCTGCTTATCGTTGCCGTTTCATGGTTCGCATTTACACTTTTCCATTTCATCAGCGGTCTTTCAAATTTTTCAAGCAGTATGGCATGGTACATCGCACTCACGGAAATTTTAGGTTCTGTCGGACTGGGCTTTCGCAGCGTCGCCAGCTTCATAGCGATAATCGCGGTTTCCTCATACTTTTTCTTCAAAAGCATAGGCAAAATCGAAGCCGTAATGGCAGCCAAGCTTGTCTTGTTGTTGGAGGCTATCTACTACGCCGTCACGTTTGTTCCCTCGGCCATTTGGGGGGTAGGCGAGAATCCCTTCTCTAACAATTACGGCCAACTAGCAGGCAACTTAGTTGCCAACTTTTTGCCCTGCCTACTTGAAGGCGTACTAATTCCAGTTGTTCTAATAATCCTCTACTCGAAGCTGAATCTCAACAAACCAAAAACTGGGGCTGTCAAATGGGCATTGATAGCTGGCACCTCCTATGTACTGGTCTTCTGGGTCACTAACGCATGCAACTGGATTTACGCCGTAATGTACAAAGGAACCGCGTACGTTACAGTGCCGCTGAACATGCTTAGTTTCCTATTCACGACCTTCGGCTTACTTGCGCTAACCTTGTATGCAGGTTACTTCACCAAGCAATCGCTCAGCGTTTCTTCATGGCGGGAGCTTGACTTCAAAAAAATCGGCGTCGTCGCAACGCTTCTTGGATTATATTTTGCAGGGGTTTACCTTTTATGGATAATCGCTGGCAGTGTTGGAGGCTGGAGCCCCTGGTACGCTTGGTTCCTAGGTCACAACGTGGACCTATGGGTGATGACGTTGCCGGCAGTTGGCTTGCCGCTGCTTTTTATCCCAACTAGCGCCCATCTAGAATAGGGGTCGTTTTTGGTGCGGTTACGCTTGAGCGTGGTGGCTGTCAGAATCTGCTTTTTTGTTTGTGTTCCTTCTTTGGTCATACGCTATGTAGCCAATGGCTGTTAATGTCGCTGCTATTGCTGCAAGTATTATTGGATATCCGTATTCTGCTGGCACATTTGAAGAACTGGGCACGTCTGTTTGCTGCAACGTCTGGCTGTCTGCGGAAGGAGTTGCTGATTGCGTGTCTGTCTGATTCTGCGAGGGCGCAGGCGGAGTCGGCATTGTTGGAATTTGTTTTGGTGTGGTTGTTGCTGGAGGAGTTGTTGCTGCTGGCGGGTTCATGTCTTGGTGAGGTGCCGTGTACGGGTCCATGCTCACTGTGATTGAAGTGAGCAATGCAATCCAGAATTCACCATTCGTGTCAGGTATGACTAAACGCAGCGTCTCTGAGAGAGGCTTACCGTCAATTTCGTGAGCAACAATGATATTATCGTTTTGAATAGCAATGAGCGGAAGATTTGAAGAGTACCCATCTTGAGCGTAGAAGGCAATTGATGAAGCGTTCCTATGGTATCCAGCCTGTTCGAGCAAATAGCTCAACTTTACTCCCCTCCATACTCCACCAGCAACATATGCGCCATCACACAAGAGGCTAGCGCTCACTTCGGTCTGTGGCATTGCCGCAAAATCCTCCAATGTAAAACTAAAGGGGTTATCAACTGCTCCATTAATCTGAACAACCCATTGTGCATTAGCAACTGAAGCTGTCAAACTAAACAGCAACAATCCAATAGTTGCCGTTAATATTGCAATATTCAAAATTTTCTTATCCAATGCTCTTTCTCCAAGGGTTTAATAAGATATATGACGCGTGTCATACTTTTAAACATTCTCATCTATCAAAAGTTTTTTTGAAGCAAAACGTAATAAAAAGCCGTCACCGCAGAGCATTAACTCACAGCTAGTCTTGCCATATTGCTTAGATAGGTTTAAATGTGAAAAGCTCAAGTAGTACATGCATAAAGGCACATGAGGATGCAAAAATGAGCGAAATGACAACGGAAATCCTTGAACAGAACCTCGGCAAAGTCGTGCTCGTCCGGTTAAAGGGTGGAAAAAGCTTGAGAGGACGGCTAAAGGGTTTCGATCAGCACTTAAATCTTGTTTTGGAAGAAACAGACGACACCACGAACATCGAGAACACGAAAAAACTGGGGCTAATAATAGTCCGAGGAGACAACGTAGTTCTTATCTCGCCTCCGCCTAGGTGACATCCAGTGGGTAAAGGCACACCATCGATGGGCAAGCGCTCAGGCAAAGTCGTGCACATACGCTGCAGGCGTTGCGGAAGACGCGCTTACCATGTGCGCAAAAAACGGTGCGCAGCCTGTGGCTACGGAGAAACTACAACGATAAGGAAATACGCGTGGCAGACAAAAACTCTTCAAAAGCAAAGAGTGGCTTGAAGAACCAATAATGCTTTCTGGGTTTCACGTTCTTTACCCTTTTAGGTTAGTGTCTAAAAAAGAGTGGTTAGCTTTTTGCTTTTAATGGTTTACTGTGCCGTAGTAGCCTTTGTCGATTTTCACGAAGATCAGGGGGCCTCTGCTTTGAGCCATCTCTCGTGCCTTCCTTAGGGAGTTGTTTACGGCGGTGAAGAGTCGTTCTTTGTCCTTGAGGTGTCTCACGCGTTTTTCGCCGAACTCCATTTTTAGAAGGTTCTCTGAAAGAATTTCGGTGCCGCAGATTTCGCCGTTTTTTATGAGTGTAGCTACCACGATCTCTTGGACTTCTTGTTTGCGTTCAACTTTCTTCCACAGAGTCTCGGCGTTCTTGAGGTTTTTTGTAACTTTGTTCCACTTATTCGCGTTTTGTTTGCCTATGAGAAGTTTGACGCGTTCTTTCCATTTCTTGAACCATATGCCAGTCCAGACAGTTAGGAACTCTTCCAGTTCCGCTGGGTTTTCTTTGAAGAGTTTTTCCAGCTTCTCCACCAGTTCGCATTGACTTGCTTCTTTTCCGATGAGGTTCCAATGGTATTTGAGGAAGTTTGTGAAGTCCTGGCAGGCTACTTGTAGAACTTTGCGGTCTGAGCCGGTCACGTCTAAGGCAGAGTCCGATTCTTTTAGTTTTTCTCCTAACATTATTTCTAGGAAGTTCATTTGAAATCTCCGCTCTGAAACCTTCTCCACGTTACATAGAGTTGGAGGTTTATATTAAACTTTATTTTGTTTGGTCATATAACTGCTTTAGGCGGTTTTCAGCAATATTTCGTTCTCAGAAATATGATTCGCCCATGAACTGATCTGTTATTCTATGAAGTTTGGAAGCGCCGTGATGTCTTTCAAGATTAAATCGGGGCGTTCATTGGCCAGTTCCTCGCGGGAGAACAGTCCTGACAGAACAGCCACGGTCTTTGCGCCCGCCGCGTTTCCTGCTTTTATATCCGAGATTGAGTCGCCGGCGATGATGCAGTCGCATATTTGGACGTCTATTGCTTTTACGCATTTTATCAGCGCTTCGGGTGAAGGTTTCGGTTTATGCGTGTCCAAAGCGGTCACTATGTAAGTGAAGTATTGTGCCATGCCGAAGTGTTTTAGTTCGTTTATGATGTTTTCTTTTGGGACCCGGCGCATGGTGATCAAGGCGAGCTTGGCTTTTTTAGCAAGGGTTTCCAGCGCGGTTGAAACGTTTGGTAAAGGTCTGGTTTTCTCCGCTGTTATGGAGTAGTAGGTTCGTAGGTATACGTTGAGGAACTTTTGCGTGTCGCCTTTAATTATGTCGTCGAGTGGCTGTTTCCGTTCAAGTCTTCGGGGAATCTCCAGAGTAGCTTCTGTTTCGAGCGGTTTTTGCCCCATTTCTTGGAATGCTGTTCGCGCTGCTTCATAGTAGGCTTCTCGCGAATCCACTATGGTGCCGTCCAAATCTAAGAAAATGCCTTTTGCCTTTAACTTTGCTTTGCTCATTTCCTGATGTCTCTGTTTCGCTTTGTGTTGAGTGCCTGTTTCTTTCATAAACCTTTCTCGATGATGTTGAGGAAGTGATAACAGATTTGACTAAACTTGACCATCAACGTTTTTATTTAAGTTGAAAGTAGATGAAGGAAAGAAAAGATAAAGCGTGATTATGAATGAAGCCGAGAGTTAAGAAACCTACGGAAAAAGAACGCCAGGAAGCCGAGTCATGGCCGATTTGGGAAAAAGAAGAGTCTGCGTTTCCATGGGAGTATGATGTGCAAGAAACATGTCTCATTCTGGAGGGTGAAGCGGTTATCCGCACGCAGGAAGGAAACGTCGAGTTCGGCAAAGGCGACTACGTGGTTTTTCCCAAAGGACTTGCATGCACGTGGGAAATCAAAAAGAGAATCCGAAAGCACTACAATTTTGGTTAACCGCGTTTTGGTCAGCGGATTTCCAGGATTTCAAACCCCGTTTCCTTGTTTATAGCCCGGTGAGCCGAAGCACCAGCTAATTCTAACATTACTACTTCTCCGATTCGCCAGATTTCAACGCCCAAGCGCACGCAACCTGTAATTGTGCTTTCGTTTCTTCCGAAGCTGGTGTGCATGTGCAGTTTCGGTTTTCCCTTTTCGTCTGCAAAGATTGTTCCCACGCCGAGGGCTTCGTGTACTCCGTTGAGGAGAGTAACCATGGGTTCTGGCGGAAGGTTGTAACAGTCTTTGGGACCGACCACCACTCGGCTGTTTTCTTTGGCGCCGCCTAAAAAGAAACAAAGCGCCGTGGAAACTTTTTTTTCAGCTGCGAATGATTCAAGAACGTCGGGAAGTCGGTCGCCGTCATGCAATCTCAGCACGAAAACTCTTCCCAACTTTGCTTCAGCATACTGCATCGTTTAACCTCTTATGTTCTGAAATTAAATGGTGAGGAGAATCTAGTATAAAAATGATTTCAAGTTTGGGGTCGCCGTTAGGAATTGCGTTTTGCTATATTCTTTTGAGGTAAAGGGGTTTGTCGGCGTCTTTTTTTCTTTCTTCCAAAGTAATCTCTATGCCGTTTTCTGTCGCTAGTTGAAGAGAAGCGTCTGTGTATGTTTCAAGTTTTTCTTTTCGTGTGGGGCTCATTTTTTATCCTTCTCTTCTGTTCTCTGCTTATTAGCAGTATTAAGACTTAATAAACATTTTGAGCGAGTTTTTCAGCGGTTGAAACGCTCTTCTCTCCAGACGTCGGCGCTGTCGCTGTAGCCGCGTCTCTCCCAGAAACCCCGCTCTTTTCCTCGCGTAAATCGCACATGCACTACCCACAGGGCGCTTTTGTAGGCGTACTTGTTTGGAACCACCAGCCGAAGCGGGAAGCCGTAGCCCTCTTCCAGCGCTTGCCCATTCAGCCTGTAAGCCAAAAGCACGTCGTCGCCCGCAAGTTCCTCCCGAAACAGTGAAGTCGTGTAAGAGTCTGCGCATTCGAAAGTGACCGCCCGCGCCGTATCCAAGGGCTTAACTAGTTTTTCTATTTCTTTGAAGCGGACGCCTTCCCATCGGCAGTCCCGCACGCTCCAGCCTTCTACGCAGTGAAAATCGCTTGTGGAAACCGTTTTGGGCAGCGCCAGAACTTCTTTCCAGCTGAGCTTCAATGGGTTTTTTACTTCGCCGTCTATGGTTAACGTGTAGGTTTCTAAGCTGATTTTCGGGTTAATCGAGGTTATGCCCGGGTGGTCGGTTCCCCATCTCATAAACCTGTTTATCGCCTTTTGCCTAGGCGGCAGTTTCTTTCCACTTTGATTTTCAGAAGACATGGCAAAACCACTATTGAATGAGCAGGAAATGCAAGATAAAGGTTGCTAGTTGCCGAAGAAACTGGTTAGCTTTTTTTGTTCACGTTCCTCTTTGCTGAACTGCGAGATTTTCACGCCGACCCTGCGGATTTCAAGGTTAGATTCGCCGAGGAACTTTTCGAAAAGTTCTCGAACAGCTTGCCTCAGAACTTCCACGTCGCGTGTGGTGGTTTCCAGCGTCTTCGATCTGCTTCGAACGCTCAAATCAGTCATGATGGCGATGACGCCAACCTGCTTGAAGTCCACGTTTCTCTGCACGAGGTCCTTGTGGATGTCTTCGATTAACTGGTCGGTTTTCTCAAGCACCACCATCAGGTCACGCGTGTTCTCCTTCAACGTCGAGATTCGGCTGATGGATTCGGCTTCGCCTGTTTCCTGCACGGGCTCATTGTCTGCACCGTTGGCTGCATTGTGAAAGTACACGCCGAGCTTTTTCCCGAAAACCTCAACGAGCCGTTGCACATCGTACCTTGCTAAATCGCCAATTGTCTTGACGCCCAACTCAGCCATTTTCACACTTATTTTTCGCCCCACGCCCACAAGACTGTTAACTGGCAACGGCGCCAAGAAACGCTGAACTTCCTCTGGCTTAACTATTGTTAACCCGTCAGGTTTCTGCACGTCAGAAGCGATTTTAGCGACAAGCTTGTTCGGTCCCACGCCCACGGAAAAAGTGATGCCCACCTGTTTTTTCACGTCATTTTTCATTCTCTGGACTAATTCATTTGCTGCTTCGTAAATGCCTTGAGTCTTTTGCGTGACGTCAAGATAAGCCTCATCTATTCCCACCTGCTCGAAGCTGTCAGCGTAGCCTCTGAGCAAGCGCATGATTTTGTCGCTGATTTGCTCGTAGAACTCGTAGTCAACAGGCAGAAAGACCGCTTCGGTGCCTTCCAGCCTCTTTTTCGCCAAGTACAAGGGGATTCCCGATTTGACCTTGTATTCTCTGGCGACGTAGTTGGCGGTGCTTACGGCTCCGCTGTTCTCAGTGCGCCCAGAGTAAACGCCTACAACTACGGGCATGTTCTTGAGCGTTGGGTTCCGCAGTTCTTCGCATTGCGCGAAAAAATAGTCGAAATCCACCAGCATCACGACTCGCGTTTGCATAACCTTATGTTCACCTCAGTGCAGCGTTAAGCAGCCATGACCCGTCACAAGCCGCCGTGTTCAACTCCGCCAAGCCTTCCCGGCAGACGCCGAACTTCATGCCCTTCGCCGTGGCTAAGTCGCGGATGTTTTTCATGAGTTTAAGCCTCAAGTCTCTGGGCAGCAGAGTGTTTCCGCCTATTTTTTCGCCTTGCCTGAAGTAGAGGGGCAGCAGTTTTTCCGTCACCTCGGGCATGGCAGCGGAAAATCGGCGCCAATTGTCTGGTTTCACCTTGTAGGTTGAGCTTGTCACGTGCTTAACACCTATGCTTGCAAGAGTGGCAACAAGTTTTTCTGGTTGATCATTCACGAAGGGGATTATGGGGTCTATCCGCGCCGAAACAGGAATGCCTTTGCTTACGAGGTCTTGGGCGGCGTTCAGCCGTTCATCTGGCGGCGGAGCGTTTGGCTCCAAAAGTCTTGCCACTTCTGCGTCGTCGGTGGTTATGGTTAACGCGACAGTTGACGGGTTCCTACTTAGGAGGTCGTCGTCTCGTATGACGAGGTTGGATTTGGTGATAATTTGGATTCGACAGTTGCTTTCCGTGAGGATTTCGAGGCATCTCCGTGTCAAGCCAGCAGTGGCTTCTATGCGTGGATACGGGTCAGAACTGTTGGCGATGGAAACCGTTTCGCCCTTCAGCTTCGAGGCTTCCCGCCGCAACCGCTCAAGCAAACCCTTTTTCGGTCTGCACTCGGCGAATTTGGGGATGTAGCTTGAAGCGTAACAGTAAACGCAGCCGTGGTCGCATCCAGTGTAAGGGTTAAAAGTCAGTTTAGGCGGGCACGTGCACATGCTGGAACGCCAAGGGTCAAACCGCGAAATCAAAGCCACTTCTTCTCACTACACATACCATAAAAGCGGAGGGCAGACAAAAACAATTCGCCTAAAAAATTGAAATTAAGCGCCCGTGAGAGAGTGGCATTAAAATTTAATTTCCTTCCTTCCTTTAAAATTTAATTTCCTTCCAAGCAATCCATAATAAATCAATTCTGAAAAGACCAAAAATTCTTAAAACAAGTCAGATTAATGCCTAATGCGAGCGTGTTCCAACTGACCGAGAAACAAAAGAGGCTGGATGATAGACTGACCAAGCAGTTATCAGAATGCGAAAAAGAATTAGAAAATCTTCGCAATGAACTGGAATCGTGGCTTTATTCTCTAAGAGCACTTAGTGAAATCCAAGAGGCATTCAAAATAAACGAAGAAATCGACTTACACGGAAAAACAATTTTGGATATTGGAACGGACGCTGTCAAACCTCTCTACATTGCTCTTAAATTCAAGCCGAGCAAAATAGTGGGAATAAGTGATGAACTCCCAAACTCAGCATCAGACATTATTTTGGAATCCAGACTGTTCACAAAGACAAAAATCGGATTTTACGATTACAATTTCTTTAATGAGGTGGCTCTTGATAGTATACGAGAAAAAGAAAAGATAGAGGGTAAATTTTCCTTTGTCTTAGTCAGCAAAACTTTGCATCATCTCAGAGATGGAAAATGTATCAAGAGACATAAACATCGTGAGGATGAGAAATTTTGCAAATACCAATTTGATGTAGAAAAGATTTTCAGTAAATTGCTTGAGTTAGGAAAAAGAGTAATCATCTATGAATGTTTCTTTCCACAAGATAAAGATGATGACAAAGTTAGAGGAAGAGGCGGATATTTTACAACTAAAGAATGGATGACTATTTTTAACTACCTTAAGAAAGAGCACATTGTCAAGTTCACTAGACCACAATTTAATGACAAAAAGCTTGAGGAAATTAAAAAGATGCTCAAACAAAACGATTGTTTATGTTTTTATGTTGAAAAGAAAGATGAAAACGGAAATTATTAACTACTATTTGGGAAGGAAGGAAATTAAATTTTAATCCCAAACCCAAACGGGGGGCACTAAATTTTAAATTTCCTTCCTCGATTGTGAAACTTTATTATAGAACAATAATAGCTTTGATCTATAATCATCTTCTACAAAAGAATATATACACAGTAATTCAAACTAAAAGATAGGGAGTACGATGCAAAGAAATCGCTTTGTAATTTTGCTTTTAATGCTGTTATTTGGAACGCTTGTAGTCGCGACTATACCAGTTCATGCAACTGATTTCTATTTGACTGTGGATACTAGTCCGTCAGAAGTTCTATCTGTTGATGCTGAAGCTGTTACTGGTGAAGGTTATTATCCCTCAGGTAGCTGGGTTACAATTGATGCTAAGCAAACGGTCACATCTGGAGCAGTTAGCTACGAGTTTGTCGAATGGAGCACCACTGATACTTCGTTAGCTGATCCTGAAGACGTAGAGGATCTCACTGGAAATCAGGCTTTAATATTCATGGATGGAGATAGAACCGTAACTGCCATCTATGAGCCACATTATGATTTCTATTTGACTGTGGATACTAGTCCGTCAGAAGTTCTATCTGTTGATGCTGAAGCTGTTACTGGTGAAGGTTATTATCCCTCAGGTAGCTGGGTTACAATTGATGCTAAGCAAACGGTCACATCTGGAGCAGTTAGCTACGAGTTTGTCGAATGGAGCACCACTGATACTTCGTTAGCTGATCCTGAAGACGTAGAGGATCTCACTGGAAATCAGGCTTTAATATTCATGGATGGAGATAGAACCGTAACTGCCATCTATGAGGAACAGTTTGTGGGCACTTGGGAAAACAGTTTCGAGAGCGCCAGCGGTTTTGCGCTGAGGATTAGTACTAATGACAAATATTTCCAGTTCATGACCCCCGAAAAAACATATTCAATTACGAAGGCAGACTTTATGATAGTAATCGAGCGCACAACGACAATTTTCCACTCTGACGACAAACTCACTTTGATTTCATTCTCAAATTCTAACATCGACTATTGCCTCACCTACGCGCAAGACATGCAGACAGGTCAAAGATACGTGCTGTTGGACAGAATCGGATTCGAGTAAGTGACAAATATTTCCCCTTTTCCTTTTTTTGCACTAAAATTTAATCTCAAACCCAAGCTTCTACTTGTTTGTCTTACGTGCCCTTCTCAAACAGCAAATAGTGATTGACGAAAGCTGTCGTCATGCCTACGTCTCCTGTTGCTTGGTAGGTGTGTAGATGCCAGCCTGCCTTTTCCCATTCCTCTATTACCTTGCCAACATTGTCATGATGCTCAACCAGTACACATTTCCATTCTTTCAACTTTCCCATCACCTCCCTTGCACACTTGCTTGAAACAATATTACAGCTAAACGGGCATTAATAATTTAAGCAGCAACATTAAGCCTATTTGGATCCTAATAGGAATGCGATGCAGAAAACGAGGAGGGTAGGTCC
>CAZJBY010000002.1:0-121594 GCA_964544495.1 uncultured Candidatus Bathyarchaeia archaeon | reverse complement strand
TAGTTGACAACTTCCACTTAGTCGGCTTCAGCGCCTCATGCAGCTACAAAGTCACCAGATTCGGCGGATTAAAAGAAACGCTTCTAAGCGGCGAAGGCTTGGTCACGCAAATCACGGGTCCAGGCGAAGTTCACATACAAACCAAAAACCTAAGAGAGTTCGTAGAGTGGCTTTGGACACTGTTGGAGCCGAGAGTGCGATCGAGAGCACGCTAAACCCCCAAATTTTTTCTTTTTATGTTTTTTGAACTCGCTGAAACGAAAAGGTATAGGGGTTATCTTTCCAGCGTGAGCGGGTTATCGGTTGCGACTTTTTCGGGAACTCTATCTAACAGCATTTGCTCGGCCGGTTTTTTGCTCAGCACGATGGGTTGAAGCGTCTTGGCAAGGTCCAACGCTGACTCTAATTTGCTGCTTCGTTCAGCGTATATCTCAAAAAGTGCACCGTCTTTCTTCACGGCTTCACCTAGCTTCGCCTTAAGCACCACACCAGCGCCTTTTGCTCTTGGTGCACCCGCCACTTTTGCAATGTTAGCTATATCCGCCGTGCTTATCCAAAGAACTCTGCCAGCTTGGTTAGCAGTCAATTCGACTTTATGGGTGCCCACGGGCAGTTCATCGGGTTTTACGTTTGGGTTTCCACCTTGAGCCTCTATGATTTCTCGCAACTTCTGTTCCGCTCTCCCAGACTGCAACATATGCTCGGCTTTCTTCCGTCCACCCTCAACACCGACCATTCCGAAAAGCATGCCCGCGAGGCTGATTGCTTTTTCTTTTAGGTCTGCTGGACCAGAACCCATAAGAGCCGCCAACGCCTCTTGCGCTTCGAGTGCGGGTCCGACAGCGTGGCCTATGGGTTGTTCCCCGAAAGTGAGGGCGCACTGGATTTTCAGGTTTAAACGCATGCCTAGGTCTACGAAGTCAGAAGCCAGACTGTACGCTTGGGTCATGTTTTTGATTTTGGCGCCGTTGCCGGTGGGGATGTCGATTGCGATGTGCGTGGCGCCTATGGCTTTTTTCTTGCTCATGATGGAGGGCAGTAGCAGAGGGTCGATTCCGAGTGGGTATTCGATTTGAATGAACAGGTCGTCGGCTGGCGCTAAGTCCAGTGCTCCACCCCAAACGAGGCAGCCGTTTGTTTTTTCTACGACCGTTTTGATTTCGTTTATGGTTAGGTTTACGGGGCAGAGGGTTTCGACGCGGTCTGCGGTTCCTGCGGGGGATGTAACTGCTCGTGAAGAAGTTTTGGGTATGGTGAAGCCGGCAGCGGCGATTATGGGCACTACGAGCAGTGAGGTTTTGTCGCCGGGTATGCCGCCTATGCTGTGTTTGTCGAGTATGGGTGCTTCTCCGAAGTTGAGGGTTTTGCCTGTTTTTACCATGGCTTGGGATAGGGCTTCGTTTTCGCCCATGTTTAATCCGTAAATGTTAAGGGCTGTTAGGAAGGCGGCGATTTCGACTTCGCTGAGGTGGCGTTCGACTACGTCTTTGACTATGGTTATCATGTCGTGTTGTCGTAGTCTTTCGCCGCGTAGTTTTGCTCTTACGTATCTGAGGGATTCGGGGAGCTGAGCCAGCTGTACGGTTACGGTTTCGTCGGTTTTTACTCCGAGCTTTTGGGAGATTTCTTCGTAGAGTCCTATGCGGTTTTTGGGGAAGTGGGTGGCGAGGTTGGCTATGGCGATTATCTGTTGTTCGCAGTATGTGATGCGTATTCTGTCTGAGGAGTGTATGCCTAGCTGGGTTGCGGTTTCTTCGCTTATTATGGCGATTCTTCTTCCGCCTGCGGTTATGTTTAAAACTTCTGCGGTTAGCTCCATGTGAGTTTCACACTGTTAGAATATTCGAGGGAATAGTTAAAGATTTTAAGCCAAAGTGCGATGACATTAGCGGAGGAAGCTGTTTTGAAGTATTTGGATTTCGTGGATTTAGGTTACAAGCCTGTGGAAAAAGAGCTTATCTGCACGTTTTATGTGGAGCCTGAAGGCATCAGCCTTGAAGAAGCGACTGGCGGGGTTGCGGCTGAAAGCTCTATTGGCACATGGACGGAGCTTACGACTGAGAAGCCTTATGTGGAGAGGCTTGCGGCGCATGTTTTCAGCGTGGAGGGCAATGTGGTGAAGATTGCGTATCCTGTGGAGCTTTTTGAGGGTGGGAACATGCCCAATATCCTGAGCAGCGTGGCGGGGAACGTTTTTGGGTTGAAGACGCTGAGGAATCTGCGGCTTAATGATGTTGATTTTCCCGATGAACTCTTGCAGAGTTTTAAAGGTCCACGTTTCGGCATTAAGGGCGTTCGCGAGCTGCTGAAGGTGCGTGAGCGTCCTTTGGTGGGTACGATAATCAAGCCGAAGCTGGGTTTGAAGACTGCGGATCATGCGCGTGTGGCTTATGAGGCTTGGGCTGGCGGATGCGATGTGGTTAAGGATGATGAGAATTTGAGCAGTCAGCGGTTTAATCCTTTTGAGGAGCGTGTCGTGGAGACTTTGGAGAGCAGAGACAAAGCGGAAGCGGAAACTGGCGAGCGCAAAGTGTACATGGTGAACGTGACTGCGGAAACCGAAACCATGCTGAAGCGGGCTGAGTTCGTGTTGGCTCATGGCGGGGAATACGTAATGGTGGACATCCTCACGTGCGGTTTTTCGGCGCTGCAAACCCTGCGCGACCAAGGCTTCAAGCTGGTGGTTCATGCACACAGGGCTGGGCACGCTGCGTTCACCAAGAACCCAAAGCACGGTGTTTCTATGCGTGTGGTGGCAAAAGTGGCGAGGATTATAGGTGTGGATCAGCTTCATGTTGGCACTGTGGTGGGAAAGATGTCGGAGACAAGGCAGGAAGTGCTGGAGAACATTGAAGCCTGCAAGATGCCTATGGGCGGGTTAAAGCCTGTTTTGCCTGTTGCCTCTGGCGGTTTGCATCCTAGGCTTGTGCCTGCGTTGATGGAGACTTTCGGAAGAGACTTTGTTATCCAAGCTGGAGGCGGGATTCATGGTCACACGGATGGCACGTTTGCGGGAGCGACAGCGATGCGGCAAGCCGTTGACGCTGTGCTGGAAGGAAAAACGCTGGAGGAATACGCCGAAACCCACAAGGAACTGAGAACAGCGTTGGAGCTTTGGAAAGATTAGCTGAGAACTGTTGCGATTTTTCGCCTATACCTCCTCTATAAATACTAAACTGCATAGAATCCTGCAGACGCTGATTTCAACATGCTATTGAGCGATTTCCGCGGCAATACGGACCTACCCCCTATAGTTTCTGCATAGAACCGCTATTAGGAGCCAAATAGACGGCAAATATACTGGGCTGACGCTAGTGCTTCATTGAGACTTAAGAGGACTTTTTCCGAAGCGCTATTCGAAAATCCAAGGGTGCTTGCGGTGCATGACTTCTTTTACCGAGTGCGGTGGGATTATACCGTCTTCGCATATTACGCCGTGGATGAAGTGGCGTCTGGTAACATCAAACGCGGGGTTCCGAACAATCAGTTTTTCAGGTGCGTCCTTCCACACCTCGTCTGGACTGCGCTCTTCGATTTTCTCGTAGTCCCCGCAGACGGTGGCTGGGTCAAACTTCAAAAGCTCAGCCACAACGTAAAAGGGCTTCCTTGCCTCATGAGCCAGAAGCGCGATTGTGCCTGTGCCGATCTTGTTTATGACGTTTCCCTCCGAAGTTATGGCGTCGGCGCCCACAATCACGATGTCCGCGTCTCGCATGAAAGAACGCGCCGCCGAATCCACGATAAACGTTGTCTTCACGCCGAGCGCCAGCATTTCCTTTGCCGTAATTCTGCCTTGGAAAACGGGGCGGGTTTCCGTGCAGACCACTTCAAAGCGTTTGCCGTCTTCTTTGGCTTTGCTCAGCAAATGCGTCACAGTGGATGAGTGACAGTGAGTGAAAACCACCATGTCGTCGCGTATGCGTTTGGAACCTATTTCCGCTATGCGTTCTTTTGACGCTTCAAGGTCTTTCAGAAATTGGCTTGAGCTGGAAGACACCACCTTAGCAAGAGCGCCCACTTGTTCTTCGCCACTGTCTTCCACTTGGCTAATTAGCCATCTAACCGCGTTCCGCATAAGCGGCTCCGTCGTCCTCGAAGCAAAAAGCGTTCCGCGGGCTTCCTTAAGCTCTTCCATGAATTCTTTCTGCGTTCTGGCGCTTGTTTCCTCCGTCAAAGCTTCGAGGGCTTTTATGGCTGCTATGGCAACGTTTCTGGCGCCCTGCACCTCAAGCTTCCGAATCCTCTCGGCGGTAACACTAACTGCATGTGCCACGACACTTCACCCTTTTTTCCAGTTATACACGGCGAAGCATATAAGGCAATTTAACCAAGTGGTAGGCGAAGCCTATGATGCCCAACGAAGACACGCTTAACAGCCTATTGCAGCCGATTATTGGTCCGTGGTACAAGTCACTGGAGGACCCGCAGAAAGCTCAGGAACAAGTTCTCGGCGAGCTACTCAAGGAATACGCGAAAACAGACTACGGAAAAAGCCACAGCGCGTCCGAAATCAACGGAACCGTTGAATATCAAAAGAACTTCCCCGCAATAGACTACAAGGGCTTGCTGCCTTACTTCGCTAAGGCGAAAGACGGAAACTACAAGGCGATTCTGCCAGAACCCCCCGAATGTTGGGTCATGACCCGAGGCTCAACTGGACAGGCAAAAGTCCTCCCCGTAACACAGACGCATCTGAAACAGATTTTCACGTGCGGCGCAAGAGCATTGATAAACTACGCGCTCAAGAAAAAGAACTTTGAAGTTTTCACCGGCGACATCATGAACCTGAATTTTCCCAGCAGCGTCCACACCATGACCTCAGACGGCAAAGAGGTCACTTACGGCTACAGTTCCGGAACCTATGCGAGGCTCAATCCCATGTTCGACCGCGTCAGCCTCATACCACGCCAAGAAGCAATAGACTCGCTCGGCTCAGGAATCGGCAGAACCGACTGGGAAAAACGGTTCGAACTGGTTTACCAGCAAGCACTCGGCAAGAACATCACCGCCACCATGGGCGTCACACCAGTAATCCTCGCCTTCGCCAAGTACATCAAACGGAAACACGGCAAGAAACCCGCCGACCTATGGAAGTTCCAAGCCCTATTCTGCACCAGCGTGCGCAAAATACAGTTCAAGTACGCGCCAATCCTCAGAAAATACTTCGGACCCGCACCAGTTGTGGAAATGTACACGGCAACAGAAGGAGTTTTCGCCCAGCAGCTAGACGAACTGCCCTACGTGACACCGAACTATGACGCCTACTTCTTCGAAGTGGACACCGGCAAAGACGTGAAAATGCTACATCAACTTAAACGCGGCGAATGGGGCAGCCTGCTAATCTCTTCCTGCATGTTTCCCCGTTACGACATCGGCGACATGATAGAAGCGGCTGGAAAAAACTATTTCCGCGTGTTCGGAAGACGAAACATGTTAACGCTTCTGGAACACCGCTTGTACCGACTGTTTTTGGGCTGGCTGCTCTAAGAAGGAGGCGGAGACCGCCTTCGCGCCATACTAGTAAAGTACACCGCAGCGATTATTACTATAACGCCGATTATTAGAAGAATTAAAGCGCCTTCAAGTCCCGAAGTAAGATATCCACCGAACCGCAGCAACGCGAAGAACCCGATGAGTATAAGGACTATACCGCCGACCAACCATCCTATAAAACCGTACTCGCCCTTCTCGTGTTTTTCGCCCTTCTCAGGCTCTTGCTTCTCATGTTTCTCCTGCTTCTCACCCTTCTCACCTTTTTCCCCTCTCTGAGACGCTGGAGACTGCGCCACCCGAACAGTCGCTTCCGCTTTCAACGGCGCTCCACAGCGTGGGCAAAAAGTCATATTCTCTTCAACTTTGTTGCCGCATTTTGGACAATACGACATAAACTTCACTCCGATTAATCATTAACCAAGAGTAAGTATTTAAAATATGCACCTCCCGCCGCAAAAAAAGAGAAAATTATATGTGCTTAAGCCGCAAATAGTCGAGTAGGGAGAGGCGAAACACATGAATGTGAACGCGCGAACGCGCAGACACAGCATAGGCGAAAGCCTGATCTCCGGCTTATCAGTCGGCGCAGTCTTCACCTTGATCGGAGTTGTTTTCGTTCTTGCTCAACCCAGCAGCCTCTGGGACGGCATAGTGAATTTCTTCAGCCACTTCACCCTACGCTCAGTTCCAACCCTCGGATTCTCTTTGCCCGCGCCAGAAAACCCCGCGGCACACGCAGTGTTTTACACCGCCGCATTCCAGTTCAGCATAGGCCTAGGCATCCTGCAAATCATACTGCTCATGCTGAGGCTTGGCATGCGGTCACCAATCGGCAAGACAGCAGAAGTAGTGGGCAATCTCGTTTTCTGGTTCGGAGCAGCCTACATGATAACGACATATCTCGGCGACCGCCCGGATATAACACAGTGGTTCATGTTCTGGGCTGGAATACTGATAATGCTAGGCTTCTCGTTAATTGCCAGAGCCCTCGTACTCCTGATTAAAAGGATATAAGCCCTAAGCTGCACCGTCAACGTCCGCCAGTGTTAAAACACAACGAATCCTGAATGAGCCTTCAAATTATGGCTTTTCGCTTGAGAAAATTATTAAAGCGAGGTTAATCTGCTAAACACTATGCTCAGGAGGAAGGAGCCTTAAAAAAGAGGGTTTCAGTGGCAAAATTCGGTGGCAGTCTACTAGACGCAGAAGGAAAAGGAATCCAAAAAATTGTCCAACGCATAAAAGAACTGAAAATGACTGATGCCTTAGGTCCAATCGCCGTGTTTTCAGCCCCAATGGGCTGCACCGACATGCTCATCAGAATAGGAGAAGCCTACGCGCAGTCAACGCCACTTCCCCTGGACCCAGTTTTCGAAGGTTACGACCACATCGCAAAACGTAACGTTAAAGGCAGATACCTTGAGCAGGCACTATCCGAATTAGCCAAATACAAGACGCAGACACAGAAAGCTTTGGCTTCCGTCAATAAGCGTTTCAGCGGCAACATCAAAGCCAAAATCCTCACGCTCGGCGGGGAACTAGCCATGTCTGCGCTGGCAGAGTACATACTGAAAAGCCACGGCGTCGATTCCTGCCGTATTCCCGTGCACGAATGGCCGATTGTCACGGATGACAATTTTGATGAGGCAACACCAGACTACGAACTAAGCAAAAAAAGAGTTAGCGCGCTCGTCAGCCCGTTGGGAGACGGCAAGGTCATTTCATTAGCGGGGTTCCTCGGCGTGACAGCGGACGGGCTTGAAACCGTCTTGGGCAGAGGCGGTTCAGACCTCACCGCGGTTTTCACCGCATGCCTCCTGAAAAACCACTACCAGACGGAGGCGCTCTTATTCAAGGACGTGCCCGTGCAAAGTGCTGACCCGAAAGTTGTGAAAGGACAGAAAACTGATCATGTAGCCGCGCTTACTTACAACGAGGCGCATAAGGCTTCGTTGATGGGCATGAAAATACTGCAGACCCCTGCAATTGCAATGGCCAGGCATTTCTTGCAGCCTCTACGTGTTGTTCCCATAGACCAGCCAGAACAATACTCGGTGATTCAGTCTGAGCCGAAAGGGGGAGAAATCGTGAAGTGCTTGACGGGCAAGGCTGGCTGCGCCATTCTCTCCATGAACGATGAGAAAAGCCATTCTCTGGAAGATTCGCTGAGGATCTGGGAAAAACGCAACGACTTCATGGACTTAGGCGCCGAAACCTTGGAGACAGGCGAGCGCATAAGAGACTTCCTGTTCTTGGACTCGGATTTTCTGAAGAAGAATGAGGAGAAGCTGAAGGGCTTTGACGAGGACATGCGGATAGAATACGGGTTAGGCGTGGTCACGCTCATCGGCGACAGGATGAAAGATTCCCCAGGCGTCGCGTCCACAGCCATCGGCGCTATAGCAGGGATTAACATAAAGCGGGGGATTTTTGCGCCGCACACATCCCAAATTATAATTGTGGTGGAAGAAGCCAAGGTCAACGCTACTGTTGCGGCTATTCACTGCAAGAAAGCCGAAATGAACAAGCCGCTCCACTAAGCCTGAAGCATTCAATCAGAATCGTTGCAAGTTAGAAGAATCGGCAAGCGGCACAATTTCACATGGGATAGACTAGAAGTCTTGCTGCGAAGACCGCGCCCACGCATCAGGGTTCTGGTATTTCACCAACGGACCTTCCTCAAATATGACATCTAAGAACTCAAGGAAATCTTTACGTGAAAGGCGTTTGCTCATTTTTTGCACCATCACTTACAAGTGTCAAGTCTTAATATAAAGCAAGTTTCAGGGCTAAGCATATATCGAAAACTGGAATATCCATGCCGTTTAAGGGCAAAATTAAATTGCCAGATGCGACACCACACATAAACGTGAAAATCATAACCGTATTGGGCGCCGTTGCGGTCGCGGTTGTCTTCTTTTTCGCAGTCATATTTGCGCTTGCCTCTTCAGTTCAGTCAACCCTAACAAGACTGATTACTAGCGGTTTTCTGTTTGTTATAGGAGTCGCGATTATTGTGGGCATTTATTACACGACTCGTAAACCGAAAACGGTTATTCAACGCTTAGAAGTTTCGGGAGAGATGAAAGCCGCCTCGATAAAGTGCCCAAACTGCGGAGCATCGGTCGATGCTAATCGAATTAAAATTGTGTCAGGCGTGCCCTACGCCACCTGTCCCTACTGCGGCACCACATTCGAGGTTACTGAGGAACCAAAATGGTAAGCAAAGCCTTCTTGCTGACGGTTGTAATTGCTTTAGCCGTCACATCTCTGTCTGTGGTTTTAGTTAGCGCGCAGAATAGAATTTACAGTTTTGACCGTGAATGGGCTCAAATCTTCATAAACCAGGACGGGACCATTAACTTAACTTACAATGTAACCTTAACGCTTACTTCAGGAGACGCCATCAACTACGTGCGACTTGGGCAGCCCAAAGCCGATTTCACAAGGGGTGAAGCAGTGGACCAGTACGGGCATAAATTGGAGACAAGTGACAGCAGCAGCGGAAGCAATTATCAAGTGCAAGTTAATCTGTATCAGCCTTTAACTGCTGGCAACACAATTTGGTTCACCGTAACCACCAACGTCGCCGAAATGATTTACAACGATACCCAGAACCCAGGCAATTACGGAATGCAGTTTGCGCCCCAATGGATGTCGGTGCCCATCGATGATGTGCGAGTTCAAATTGTTATGCCTCCAGACGTTGCCATCAACGAGGTCAAAACTCTGCCTGTCAAGTTCTGGAACAGCACTTCAACTGTGGAAGGGCGAACCGCAGTTCTCTGGCAAATCCCTGTTCTTCAACCCAACGAGCAATACTTGCTTGGAGTTTCTTTTCCGGCAAGTTCCCTGCCCAACTATACGCCAACAGAACCCGCGGGTGGATTTGGGTTAGAGACCGTCGTCTTGATTGTCCTGCCCATAATCGCTCTCATCGTAATCGTAGTGGTTATTCAAGTGGCGAAAAAAAGCACGTATTCCTCTCCTAAAGTCAGCATGGAAACGCTTGGAATAAGACGCGGCTTAACCGCGGTTGAAGCGTCTTACCTGCTGGACTTGAAGCCGACGCAGATTGTCACGGAAATCCTCTACAGCCTGCTACAGAAGAGAGCCGTATGGGTTGAATCCGCTAATCCCGCGCTCAAACTGAGGATATTACCTGAGTACAGGAACAAGACAGGCACGGATGAAAACCCGTTACGATACTACGAAATCGACTTCCTCCAAGCAGTGAAAGACGACGGAACACTTGACGAAGAAAAGCTAGCGCACACCGTCATGTTCCTAAGAGACACGGTGGAACAGAAGCTGCACGGACACAGCCGATCCGATACACTGGACTATTACAGGAAAATCGTGACGAAAGCCTGGTCACAAGTGGAGCAGGCAGGCACTGCGGAGTTGTCGTCTAAGACGTATGATGAGCAGCTGCTGTGGCTTCTGCTTGACCCTAACACACGTTCCCGCACAGAAACGGCATTCCGTGACCGCCCATTCGAACCGAGTCCCTTCTGGTTCTGGTACTGGTACGGCTACACCCGCTACAATCCGCATCCCAAGTACACACCCAATGTGAACGCTCCGGCTCAAGCCGCTAAACCTCCTCAGATTCCAGGCGCCCAGTTTGCAGATAACATCGCCACTGCAGTGGAGAAAACCTCAAGCAACATCGTAACCGACATCGAAAAGTTCGCCAACGCCATACTCCCCATGCAACCAGCGAAAGCATCTCACACGCCTGCCCCGCACAAGTCTGAATGCGTCTGTGCCTGTGCCGCGTGCGCCTGCGCGTGTGCCTGCGTCTCATGTGCCTGTGCCTGCGCCGGCGGAGGTGTCGGCTAAAATGAGCTTCCTACGCAAAGCCCTGCGACCGCCCGCGATTCCTCAGGGCCGCTACACCTACCGCGGAACAGGAGAGTTTGCGGGAATGGCGCTTCAGCTGCGTATTGAACCTGATGATCGCGGCGTCATGGTGATAAACGCCAATACTGTGCTTCACCTGAACGAAACCGCCGCAGTTTACGCTTACCATTTCATGCAGGGCATGCCGCAAAGCGAAGTTCTGAAGAAAATCCGCCGACGCTACCGCGTAAACAAGGCCAAAGCGAAGCAAGATTACGAGAAACTAGTGTACACGATTAGCACGCTGGCACAGACCGAAAAGATATGCCCAGTTTCCTTTCTCGAAGTGGAAAAGGAGGAGCCCTTCTCGTACCAGTATTCGGCGCCGCTGCGGATGGACATGGCGCTTACATTCAAGTGCCAGAACGACTGCGTCCACTGCTATGCTGGCGGACCCCACGAAACCGAGGAGTTGGACACCAGCCGGTGGAAAGAAGCCATTGATCGCCTAAGCCAAATCGGAGTTTTCATCCTGACCTTCACGGGCGGCGAGCCGACACTTCGCGACGACCTGCCCGAACTGCTACAGTACGCCCAGAACAAGGGCACGGTCACGGGGTTGATAACCAACGGCAGAAAGCTCAAGGATAAGGCGTACGTGAAAACCCTTGAAGACGCGGGCTTGGACTTTGTGCAAATAACTCTCGAGTCACATAAACCTAAAATTCACGACTTGATGACCGCGGCGGAAGGAAGCTGGAAAGAAACCGTGGCTGGTATAAAAAATGCGGTGCGCTCGCAAATCTACGTGACCACCAACACCACGCTTAGCAAATACAACGCGCCCGATTTCCTAACGACCATCGAATATATCAAGGAACTCAGCGTCGCCGCGTTCGGTTGCAACAGCCTCATATACTCGGGCAAAGCGACTGAGATGAGCCAAGAGTTCGCCTTGCCCATCAAAATGCTTAAGGAGTTGTTGCCGAAAGTTCGCGACAAAGCCAACCAGCTTAATCTGAAGTTCTTGTGGTACACACCCACGCAGTACTGCCAGCTTGACCCTGTCCAATTAGGGTTAGGTGTCAAATCCTGCACGGCGGCCATGATAAACATGTGTGTGGGACCAAACGGGGATGTTTACCCGTGCCAAAGCTACTTCGAAAGCCTCGGAAACATTCTCGTTGACAAGTGGGAGAAAATCTGGAACAGCCCCCTTGCTGTGAGAATCAGAAACCGCGAGTACGTGGAGCCAAAATGCGAGGACTGTCCTCAACTGCAGGTCTGCGGTGGAGGCTGCCCCCTGGAACTGCAAGACAAACAATACGTTTGCGGACAAACCTGATAGTAGGGTATAGCAACTCATTTTAGGGCACAGAGCCTAGTCTAAGCAGTTCACAGAGAACACGCCATAAAAAACATGAAAGTGAAAAACTGTGGGAACGCCAAACACCAGAACGCCGCGGCTTGTAGTCTTCGACGTTGAAGGAGTGCTTATACCAAAAAACCGCTTCATCTTCGACGTCGGCAGAAACCTAGGCTTTTCCCAGTTGCTGAAGATGCTTTTCGTCGGTTTTCTTTACCAAACAGGAATTGCCCCGTTGAAAACCGCTTTAAAACGGATATTCAAAATCATGCGGGGCGTTAAAATTGAGACGCTCAAGTGCGTTTTCGATGAAATTCCCTCCAAACCTCAACTGGTAAATCTTTTTGCTCAGCTTAAGATTCGAAACTGCAAAACCGCGCTGATAAGTTCAGGACTGCCCACCTTCGTAGTTGAAAAAGTGGCGAATGTGGTTGGTGCAGATTACGCTTTCGGCATTGAAGTCGGCGTGAATGATGAAGCCTTGACAGGTGAAATTGGGGGCGACGCCATAGAACCTAATGGGAAATTCAAAGTCCTGTCCAAAATCCTAGAGGCTGAAGGGCTTAAGCTGGAGGATTGCGTGGTTGTCGCGGATGACAGGAACAACAAATCCATCTTTCTCTCTGGAATGCAGAAGATAGGTTACAACCCAGATTTCGTTCTGCGCGTCAAGGCTGACAAAGTCGTAACGGGAAGGCTAGCTGGAGTTCTGCCCATAATCTACGGCAAACCGAAAACGCGTTCTCTGCCGTCAAAACACGACATGATAAGGGAGGCCATTCACGCTTCAGGCTTTTTTGTTCCAGTCGTTGCAGGCTTAGTCGGCGTTTACCCAGTCGCGTTAATGATTTGCGTAGTAAGTGCACTTTACTTCGTATCCGAGTGGGCAAGGATGAACAGGAAGAACTTGCCCGTTATCTCGGCAATAACGCGGAACGCCGCGTCACCGTCAGAGCAGTACGAGTTCGCAGCTGCCCCCCTGTACTTCGCTCTAGGCATACTGATAACTTTGATAGTTTTTCCTGCTCCAGTGAACGGCGCAGCCATTGCCATGTTTACTTTAGGCGACAGCACCGCCTCACTCTTCGGAGGATTAGTCTCGAAAAAGCCGTTGCCGTTCAACAAAGGCAAAACATTAGAAGGCTCGCTCGCAGGGTTCTTTTTTGCTTTTTTGGCAGGCACGTTTTTCGTGTCGCCCATGCTGGCGCTGATTGGTGCCGCAGTTGCCATGATAATTGAGAGTTTGCCCTTGCCTGTAAACGACAACATTCTAATACCGCTGGGCACTGGCTTGGCGTTAATGCTTATAATTTAATTTTGAACTAAAACCATCTTTACCGCGCGTGTTTTATTCGCCTACTAACTTGGAAACTATGGTTCTTTTCCGCGCTTAAAGTTGGCAATTTCCATTGCAAACTCTTGTTTTGCATTGTTCGCAGAGGTCAGAAGGCGGTTCTACAGAGGTTTTTTGGTAGGTGTAGCTGGGGTATTGTGTGCAGTTCTTGCACCAATGCCATTTGTCACTTTGACTTCCCCTTATGTACTCCACCATTTTAATCACTTCGTTTCAATCTCTTGCATGATAACGCGGGGTTTTTGATGTTGCGCTTCGTTGCAAGAGGCGAGCCTGTTTTCTCACATATATCTTGAATATTACGTCTTAATAAACATTGTTGCTATCCATACAATTCAAACACAAAACAGCCTCAAAACCTCACATTCAACTAAAAACAAATCAACGATTCTTCATAGTTCAAAACCAATTGTTTCTTGCCCTTCCCAACAACCGTGTGCCCTTCCCGCTCCAAACGCAGCCTTTGAGCTTCAGCGCCCCCAGGATACTTTTCGTTCAAGATCCCGCCAGTTTTCAAAGTGCGCCAGTAAGGCGTGATGTCTTTCTCTCCGCTTTGTTCCCGCTCTTCTGCGGCGTGGGCGGCAACCCAAGCGAAGATGCCGGTGGTCATGGGGCAGCCGATTGTGGCGTTGTGTTTCTTGGCAAGTGCGGCGCGGATGTCATTGATTGTGGTGAGTTTTCCCGCTGGAACTTTACGCATGAGTTCATCCACTTCGATCGGAGCAGGGATAACTATGGTGCCTGTGCCCCAGCGTTTGCTCATTTTGTCAGGGATTTTCTCAACTTTGGGAAGCCCTTTGCTGTCGTTCAGCTTTTCGATCCATGTGGATTTCTTTTTTGGCATAAACTCACCTAACGCTTAATTATGAGAAGTTTTTAATCAGTTTTTCTCTGCGAGAAGCAGAAACATCATTCATGCACGTTTCGTGAATTACTCAGGTTCAGCTTCTGCTGATGTGACATCCGTTTTATTTCTCTTTCACGTTTCATGGCTTTCGCTCGAGAGTCAAAAAGTTCAACGTAAGCAACACGCTTAGGCTTGTGCATCCTCGTGTATCTGGCGCCTTTGCCGCTTTCATGAAGCCTTGTCCGCTCATCCAAATTCTTAGTGTATCCCGTGTAGAAGCTTCCGTCAGCGCAGAGCAGTATGTACACGTAAAAAGGCACTTGACGCATGCTCCCAAACGTTAAGAGGTCGTGTAATCGGAAAACAGACCTTTCTTAAATCGGTGTTTCATGTAGGCTTCTGGATCAATCTCCTGAACTTTCGCCCGGTCAACGTCAATTATGTAAATCTCTTGTATGCGAGCATTGCAGATCTCTTCTTCTGTGACGGGCGGATTTTGATAATATTTGTCACAGAGCTTTTTGATCGCTTCTATTTCTTCACTGGTTCTTCTCCGCGGCGGCTTGGCTAATGCGCGTGGAAAAGGCAGAATGTAGTGAGGCGGCATGCCCAGCGCAAATTTTCCAGCGAAACTGCTGTACCTGATTATCTTGCTGGCTAAACGCGCCGAAGTGTAGGTTAAAGGACACAACGCGTATTCAGGTGGGATAAAACCTGTTTCTATTTCAACTATGAAGTTCCCGTAGCCTTTTATGGAGTACAAGTCGCACGTTAAAACTTCGTTAAGCGGATACTCAAGCTGCACCTCGTAACCCTTCAGAATGAGGTGTTTGGCGCAAACAAGCTCCATTACAGAATGGTTGATCTTTACAACATTCTCCCTTTGCAAGTTCACAAGCCATTCCTTAAGCATGTTTAGCTTGTTCTCAACCTCTTTCCCCACGTCAGCCGTAAGCCGCGACATTAAAGTGGTTAGGTCCTGCTCAAATTTCTCCCTGTTGTTCATCCTCATTTCCTAACGTGGATATGGGCGAACCATTATTTAAAACTCAAACAATGTTGAACTCTCACGCATATAAACCCAAAAAAATCTCGCTGCCATTGATCGTTGGAAGTCCAGCTGTTCATAAGCTTAAATACTGTCCATCAATCTTGCGTTTAACCCACGGCATCGTGCGCTAGTTTAGGTGTTTCTGTCAAAAAACTAGTACCGTACAAACGTTCAATTATTGCGCTATTGTACAAACAAGTTTATAAGAAACCGAAGGCTTAATATACATTTACCAAGTTGGGGAGCATGCTGGAACGCATCGGCAAAGAACAGTCATAAAGTGGCTGACTGCGCAAGCTCATCCCAAGCGATTACATCAAATGGGAAGAACCCAAGCATTTAGTTAACGGTTGGCTGAACCGCGTTGGGCGTTCGGGCTTAGACTCAACTTGGCAAACAAATTTTTAAGCAGTCTAAAACCCGATTTTCTATCTTTGCGTTTTTTATAATCCCGATAATTCAGAGAAGTTATCAGGCTATTCTGAGCCAAGCAAAAGTAATCCACAAACGATGTTAGCCACGCCTATGAAGCTCATGGCTGCCAGAGCGATGAAGCTAACGGCAGATGAAAACATCTCAACACCCATGAGAAACTGCACGGAAAAAAAAGTTGCCAAGGCACCTGAGACCATAAGCATAACCGCCAAGTACTTCCGCATTGAAGCCAAAATTTCAAAAATTTGAAAGCGCTCTCTGCGCGTGGTGTCTACAACCAAGTTATCCACGTCAACTGTTGGAGGCTCAACATCGATGTAACTTTTTTTGCGTTTGCGTCGCATATGAAACAAGAATAGTAAAGCGCGGATTTTAAGCTTGCTACTGCCCCGTCTTCATCGATCGGACACGATCATGTTCAATACGCCCGCCAAAATCTGAATGACGCTGACGAAAAGCAGCACGTAAAAAACCAGCGTTGTCACTTCTGGCGATACTCCTTGCAGCACGATGGAGTTAGTTCCCAATAGATACGCTGCAAACGCTACAAAAGCGCCTAACCCCAAGCTTATTCCTCCGAAAGCGATGCGCATGCGATGGTGACCCACCATTCTGATGTAGTAAACCAGCAACGCCACGATTATGAGTTCTACGCCCAAAATCAGCACCGAAGGCTCTATGAACAACGCCAAGAAAATGGACGCCGCTATCCCCGCGATAGGCGTTAACGGGTACAAAGGAGCCTTAAACGGGCGTTTCAGGTGAGGCGCGATTTTTCTAAGTTTAATCACCGACATATTCACAATCGAGAAGCCTATTATGAAACCAAAGTTAACCGCGTAAACCACAAAGTTCACAAGTCCGGTTGCCGCGAAAATCACCGTGAAAATAGCGCCGACAATGATTGCAATGTGAGGGGTGCAGAAGCGCTTATGAATTTTACACAATGCTTTGGGCAAGTAGCCGTCTCTGCTCATGGCGTAGAGAACCCGCGACTGCGCCAGAATCGCCTCGTTGGTTGCCGCCAAACCCGCAATAGCCAGGCCTACAGTGATCAAAATGGCGCCAGCAGGTCCCAAGGCCTCTTGAGCCACAAACGCAATCGGCGACGATTGTTCACTGAGAACTTGTGGAGACGCTATGTTGACGGCGACAACCACAACACTCGTGTATAGCGCGATCAGAACCACTGCGGACAGGATTATGGCTATCGGGATTGTTCTTCCAGGGTTTTTCACTTCGGCTTGAGCTGCCGCAACAGCCTCGGCGCCTAAGTACAGTTCGAACAGGTAGGCGGTGGCGGCGAAAATTCCCAGGGCACCTATCGGAGAAGCCGATTGTGGGGTTACTGGGTTTCCTGAAGCGAAAGACCATGCTCCTATGATGAATATGGTTAGTACGGCGAGGACTATGATGGTTATGATGGTTTCGGCTGTGGCTGTTTCTTTGGTGCCTCTCAGGTTGACGATGGAGAACACTATCACCAATATGACCGCGGTTAACTCTATATTGATCTGTGGTAAGAGGTAAGAAAGTACGTATGCGAAGCCTATAGCGGACAAGGCGGCGTAAAACATGTTGCTGAGCCATTCAAACCATCCTGTGAGGAAACTGGTGAATCCTCCGTAGGCTACTTTTGCGAACGTGTACTCGCCTCCAGCCAACGGAATCGCGGTGCCCAGCTCGGCGTAGCTGAACATGGTTAAAAGGCTGAGTAAACCGCAGATGACAACTATGGGAACGATTGCGTAGCCTGCCATGCCCGCGGCCTCGCCGATTATCACAAAGTTGGCTGCGCTGAGGGTGCCGCCTATGCCCAGCATTGTTGTGCGGACAAGCCCGAGTTCTCTTTTCAGGTGAGGTTCATCCATGCAGGTCAACTCTTATGTTTCGTAAAAGAGGAAGAGCCCACTTATGACGGATAGTAAACCAAAGATTATGAATGTCCACAGGTAAAGTCCAATCGCCTCTGCGGTGAAGCCTAAAGCAGTTTGGAGGTCGAATATGTTGTAGAATAGGAGGAAGGCGAAAAGCATGGTTACGCCCCCTATGGCGGTCTGGGTTAAGCCAACTGTTTTTGAGAGGATTCGTTTGGGGTTCATGGCTGGTCACTTCTTCATGAGGAGGAGTATTCCCGCGATGAAATCTAATATTCCGATGGTTAGGAATATCATAGTTAAAATCGATGTGGTTACTGGGTCTGTGAAAACGTTTACGTCAATCATGTTCAGTAGTATAAGAAAAATTGCCCCCGTCAAGATTAGGCTGGTCACTATCAGGAAACCGCCTATGGCCGCGCTTAATCTGACGAGTTTCCGCATACATTTCACTCAGCTGACTGCAAGGAACGCGAGGTTAAATCGGTATTAATTGTAGAAAACTCAATTTAATACATTCGCTATTTTCCGAATGTTTTATTGCCGAAGTCAGCGGGGAAATGAGAAACGCTTGTGCTATTCGACTTTAAGGCTTTACCGCCGTTAAAACTAGCCGCGTCAAGTTTACGTCAACTTCGGTGATCTCACAGTTCTTGAACTCCTTTGCCTCGCCTAACACGTTTTTTACTATGACGCTGTTGCCTTCGTTTTTTGCGTAGACTACGTCTTTGAACAATGTTTCCCCGTTGAGGATAACGTTGAACTCACACATTTCACATTCACAACTTTGAAAGCGTTTCCCTCGGTTATAAGCCCTTTGTTTCGGCGTGTTTTACGCGTTCAGGTCGCGATTCCCGTGGTCTTTTTGTTGGGTTATGTGTATTCTCGGAAGGTGTGGTCGCATTTTGTGCATCGCATGAACTGGGTTGATGATTCGTCTCCGCCTCGCGTTTGCACTTGCCAGACGTAGACTAAATTGTTTCCGCATTTGGGGCATTCGACTTTGAGGGTGGGTAATGTGTTCATTTTTTGGTCTTCTTTGCTTATCACGGTCACTGATTTCTTGGTGTTGTTTATGAGTTCGTTTGCTTTCGGTCGGACTTTTCCTTGTACCTGTTTTTTGTAGTCGCATTTGCAGCATGCAAGCACTACCTCGACTTCTTCGCCATCTTTAATTTTTTTAAGCGTGAGGCGAGAGCCACATTCTGGGCAAAACTCCATATTCAAAACGTCCTATTTACTGCGGATACCCTCTTGAAGATGGAAAGAGGCGATATAAGGTTTTCCAAACTTGCACTAATTTTCCCTCATATCTACTGCGACGCTACAAACCATGACTTCCATATTCTACGCGTTAGGCTCTCACTGAAGGGTTCCCAGCGGGGTGCAAAGAACGCTGGCATATAGTTAATGAAAGTTACTGACTAATTGAAACCGCGCCAAACGCTTAAGAGGTGTTGAATATACTTTGGTAATCGCTGGTGTGAATGTCCTGCCCGTTTACGTAACAAAGGAAGATGGTTCGCGGCAACTGTTTGATAGAGAGAAGGTTGTCAAAACGTGCTTGAGGATGGGGGCAAACAGGCGTATTGCCTTTGAAATTGCTGACGAAGTAGAAGCACGGCTTTACGATGGCATACCAACACGGAAAGTTCTTCAGATGATTTTCACGCTGCTGCGAAAACATAAGCCTGCCACTCGGCATTTTCTTGATCTGAGAAAAGGGTTAAGCCTGATGGGTTCAAAGCCTGAATTCGAAAAGTTTGTTCAAGTCTTACTGGCGCATCACGGGTTCGAGGTTACTCCAAACCAGATTATAAGAGGAAGATGTGTGGGTCACGAGGTTGACGCGGTTGCAAGGAGAGATGGCGTCACATATTTTGTTGAAGCGAAACATCACTCCAATTATCACACGCCTACTGGGTTGGATGAAAGCCGCATAGCTAGAGCCGTGTTGGAGGATGTTACCGAGGGCTGTGCGCTTGGGAAAAACGACGTGAAAATTGACCGAGCGATGATAGTTACTAACACTAGATACTCAGAGCATGCAAGACGCTACGGTAAATGCAGGAACATCCTGCAAATTGGATGGAGCGCACCGGAAAACCTTGGTTTGCAGAACATGATTGAGGAAAAGAAGCTGTACCCGTTAAGCTGTATTAAAGGGTTAAACAGCGAAATTAAAATGAGACTTGTCAACTCCGGCGTGGTGCTGATTAATCAGTTACTTGAAGCAGAACCATCGAAACTTGCCAGGGAAACGGGAATACCGCGAGGAATTTTAAAGAAGATAATTGAGAAGGCAGAGACCAGCACATTTGGTTACACGTGAAGCCTATGAAAGTGCTTTTTGTTTGTTCCGGGAACGCTTATCGGAGCCCATTGGCGGAGGCGCTTCTTAAGAAGTTGAGACCCGACTTGGAAATTGATTCTGCAGGACTACATGTGGCAATCCCAATTTCAACCAAGGTGAGAGAGTACTTGGCGAAACATGATGCTGCACAACATCTCAAGAAGGCGCCTCAGAGTATAGACGAAAAAAATCTGGAATGCTACGACCTGATTGTTGCCATGGAGCAAATACATTTAGAGGCTATTTTACGTGTGTGTCCCGAATGTGAGAGCAGAGTTATTGAATGGAATATTGAAGACCCCTACTTCCTAGAGAATGGCGACGCCAGAAAAATCTACTTGCAGGTCGAAAATAAAGTTAAGGAGTTAGCGAAATCGCTGTGATTTTCCAATTTTGGTGGCTTTCGAAGCTCGCGTATTCGCGATTTCAATATTCACAAGCCAGTTTTGTTTGGATTCTGATTAAAAGTTGGTGCTCATTATCTTCGATTCATAAGAGTTAAGTTGATGAGTACCATCCCTTAAAATAACGAAGAGGAAAAAAGACATGCCAGAATATTTAGTACTGCTTAAAGTGAACCCAGCTAAGTTAGCTGAGACGTTAGAAGCCTTAAGGAAAATGGAGCAAAAACCAGTAGCAGGCGTAGACCTACAGTACACCATAAACATTTTCGGATCTTGGGATGCAGGACTCTGGATAAACGCTGATGAAAACGCGCAAACTTTACAGTTTGTGCAGAAAAAGCTGAAAGAGATGAATGGTGTGACCGACGTGTACCCGATTCCCACATTTCCGCATGGAGACGCAGGCAGCACCTGAAAACCTTAATCGACGTCAAGGCAGCACGACCTAAAAATTAACTGTTGTAAGCCCATTTTCGTGGGGCTTATCTCTATTTTTTATCCATAGCAGGCGCTCGTGTAGTTTTGTTTAACGTGACTACAAAATTGGATATGTAATACTTACTCTGCTTAAACAAGTCCTAAATATGCTTTTGAATCAATTAAAACTAAACAAAAGGCGCTGAAGCCGTGCAGAAGGCAGATAAAAAAGAAAAGCCGGAGCAAAATGAAAGCTACCGCTGTCCTAATCCTAATTGTAATAGGGTTTTCTCTAAACCTAAAATCATCAAGTATTACGTGTGCCCCGCCTGCCAAACACTTGTTAAGATGGATACGGCGGAAGGCAAAGCTAAAAAGAAAAAGCGTGGACCAACCGAGGAGGACTTCAAGAAAAAGGAAGCTGAACTGCTAAAGATTGGACAAAAAGCAGAACGCCTAGAAGCCGAACTGTCAGAAGCACAGCAAAAGGCAAAACAAGCAGAGGAAAAACGCAAAGCGGAACGTGTAGAACTAGAACACAGGGCAAAGCAGTTGGAGGAGAAACTGCAGGCAGAACGCGATAAAGCAGACCAGGAAGCCGTGCAGCTTGAGGCGGAGCGGCTCGAAGCGGAATTGAAAGCAAAGCAGATTGCGGCGGAGCTTTTGGAGGCGGGAAGAAAGGCGAAACGGTTAGAGACGGAGCGTACAGAATCAGAACAAAAGGCTGAGCAGTCAGAGGCCAAACGGTTGGAGGCGAAGCAGAAAGCGGAGCAGTTGGAAGCGCAACGAAAAGAAGCACAACTTAAACTGGAGCAGCTGGAAGTGGAATGGAAGGAAGCCGAGCGTCAGCAGACAGAACGGCTGAAAGTGGAGCTAAAGGAAGCGCAACGGCTGGAAGCGGAAAGAAAAACAGAACAACTAAAGGCGGAAAAGAAAACAAAACGGCTAGAAGCGGAACTGCAGGAAACAGGACACAAGGCAGATCAGCTGGAATCAGATCTGCAGGCGGAACGTGAGAAGACAGCGCAGTTAGAGACGGAAAGATTGGAAGCGGAACGCAAGCTGGAATCATTGGAGGCGGAACGGGAAGAAACACGTAGAGAAGTTGAGCGACTGGAGACCGAGCGAAAGGCAGAACAGTTGGAAGTGGATCAAAAAACAGCGCAGTTGGAAGCAAAACTTGTCGAAGCCGAAAAGACAGCGAAGCGTTTGGGTGCAGAACTTGCAACGGAACGCAAAGAAGCAAAACAGAAAGCAAGGCAAATAGAGCTAGAACGGCTAGAGGCGGAAAGAAAGGCGCAACAATTGGAAGCGGAACGAGAGGAAATTCAGCGAAAGGTAAAGCAGCTGGAGGCAAAACGAAAGGCAGAACGGCTGGAGGCAGAACGGCTAGAAGCGGAAAGAAAAGAGGCAGAGCGAGCAGAAGCAGAAACGTTGGAAGCGCAACGAGTGGAAGCGGAGCAAAAGGCGGCGAGATTAGAGACGGAACGATTGGAGGCGGAGCGGAAAACGCAACAATTAGAAGCAGAGCGCCTGGAAGCAGAGAAAAAAGCAAAGCGGTTAGAGGCTGAGCGTAAAGCGGAAAAGTTAGAGGCAGAACGCAAAGTAGCACATTTAGAGGCGGAACGCGAAGCGAAACAAAAAGAAGAGGAACGACTGAAAGCAGAGCGGCTAGAGGCGGAACAGAAAGCCAAACAGTTAGAGGCAGAACTGAAAGCAGAACGTTTAGAGGCTGAACAAAAGGAAGCAGAGCGAAAAGAGGAGGAACGTTTAGAGGCGGAGCGAAAAGAAGCACGGCGACTGGAAGTGAAACGAAAGGTAGAGCAACTGGCAGAAAGAATGGCAGAGCGAATGGATACGGAACGGAAGGAAACAGAAAAAAAGCAACAGGTTAAAATTGAAGCACCAAAGCCGATAGAACAGCCTCAAACTAGGCAGCCCGTAGCAAGTGCAGAGGAGGCTGACAAATCATCCGATTCTGGATGCGAACACTATTTTGGTTATCTTGCTCAGCGAGAAAAAGGCGAAGAGATACCCTCTAGATGCTTGGAATGCCCCAAGTCGTTAGATTGCATGCTCCAAAACTACAAGTCAAAAGAAAGCGTTGCAGAAATCAAGAAATGGTACCCTCCCAAAGCCTGATTTCTATTAGCTAAGGAATTCATATCCGTAGCTATTCTAACTAGAAAAACAAATTGTTGATAACATTTTGATAGTTTTCCAACAAAAGAAGCGTAAAAAGTTAGTCAAGAAATGTTGACTAAGAAGGCAGGCGCCGCGGTTTTGCTTAGTCAAGAAACCTTGACAAGAACCCTTATAACCGCGGAAAAACGCCTTTCACTATGGAGATGCCTATGAGAGATTTAAAATCGCTCACATCTGTTTTCCTTATAGCCCTTTTGATTTGCGGTTCCGCGTTCGCTAGCGTAATGCATTTTGGTTTGGCGCAATCGAACATTCCCACAGCACCTTCGTCTGATTCGAATTCTTGGCCAATGTTCCATAATGACCTATCGCATTCGGGCTACACCAAATCTGCCGGTCCATTGACTAACCAGGTTCTCTGGAAATATCAAGCAGGCAGCGGCATCGAGTCTTCGCCCGCTGTTGTTGACGGCGTTGTCTATTTCGGCGTCCTGTGGAATGGTCAGAACGGCTTTGTATGCGCCGTGAATGCTGCGACCGGTTTGAAAATCTGGCAATTCGCTACAGACAGCGGTGTCGAGTCGTCTCCTGCGGTGGTTGATGGAGGTGTCTACATTGGCTCATACAGTGGCAAAGTGTACGCTTTGGACGCTGCAACGGGTTCTCTAACCTGGACATTCAATGCAGGCGGCTCTGTGTTTCCTTCTCCTGCTGTTGTAGATGGCAAAGTTTACGTGGGTTCAGCCAGCGGCGATGTGTACGCGTTGGATACTGCTGAAGGCTTGCCATTGTGGAAATTCCGTACAGGCGGCGCTATCTTTTCGTCTCCTGCTGTTGTTGATGGCGTTGTCTACGTCGGTTCGCAAGACCACAACATGTATGCTTTTAGGGCCAGTGACGGTTCAGTAATCTGGAAGTACAATACGGGAAATTTTGTTGATAGTTCTCCTGCAGTTGTCGGAGGTCTGGTGTATTTTGGGTCGCGTGACGGCTACGTTTATGCCTTAAATGCTACCGATGGCTCGCAAATCTGGTCGTTCAGTCCCTCGAACGGCAATTATGAAAGCTATTACTATTCAACTCCAGCCGTGGCTAACGGAGTTGTTTACATCGGCGGATATGACAATTACGTCTCTGCGCTAAATGCAACTAACGGCAACGTACTCTGGGAATGCCCCACAGGAGGCTACATCTTCTCTTCACCTGTCGTTGCTGACGAAGCTGTTTACGTAGGCTCATTTGACGGCAACGTTTACGCTGTGGACACCATGACGGGCAGCAAAATATGGAGTTACCAAACAGGCGACCAGATGCGATCATCCGTAGCCGTTGCAAATGGAGTGGCCTACGTGGGTTCAGGTGACGGTTACCTGTACGCTTTCGGGTCTAACACTGGGGATAGCCCATCAACACCATCGCCAAGTCCGTCGCCGTCCCCTTCTCCTTCGCCGACTACTCCGCCGACCGAGGGAGAAAAAGCCAGCTTTTACGACAACTTCGATGACGGCGTTGCAGATGGTTGGACGCCGCAGGCTGGCTCTTGGAGCGTCATAAATGGGGAGTATTTCATTTCCGTTGGCATAGTGGAGAATGGAATCACAACTGTAAATGGATTGAATCTGAAAGATTGCACAATCGAAACAAAGCTTCGATTTACAGATGACGTTGGTTACAGAGCAGGTATAGTTTTTAGATACATGGGAAAAGACACATACTACGAATTAGAAGTAAGCAACGAATATGATTGTCTATGTTTCTCTAAATATCTGCCTGAATGCCCAGACTATGGAACACAAAATTATGGATTTGGAGAAAGAACACCGGCTGAAATACATTTTGCCACTGGAGAATTGAAGGCAGGTGGCAAGGTTATAGGCAGTGTCCCTCTGGCAACCATAAGCAAGAACGTGGAATACACGCTAAGAGTTACCATTACGGGCAACACATATGTCGGAGAACTAATTGGCGGCGGAATCAATCAAAAAATAGTATGGGAAGACAACGACGACCCATTTACGTATGGCACGGTTGGACTCAGAGCAAGAAGAGCCGATGCTCATTTCGATAATTTCAGAGTCAGCGATGCCACGGTATCGACCTCGACCACGCCTTCACAAAGTCCAGCGTCAAACCAGACACTACCGCAGAATTCAGATTATTCAGATGACTTCAGTGCAGATTCGGGCGCGTGGCAGTATTTAGGAAGCGCATACAGAGACCAACAAAACCAGTACTTGGTCTTAACTACTTCTTCAAATGACCAAACAGGGGTTGCCTTTTTCAAAACTCCAGTTCAAGACGCTTTCACAGCTAGCTTCAACTACAAGGGCAGCGGAGACGGGTTCCTATTCTTCTTCTACAAGCAGCAGTATCCTTCAACAATCGAATGGGAGGAAAGCTATGGAGATAATGGAGTTGCTGGGGGTCGTTTAGGGTTCAACACTCAATCGATAATTCCTGGATACGGAATTGAATTTGACGGCTGGGCAAACATAGCCTATGAATTTGCTGACATCGTTGGAGGCACACCAAATCCCTCAGCCGACCCGTCCGAGAGCCATATTGCGCTGATACAGGATTTCACGGGTAATCATTTAGCCTATGTCAATGACCAAAGAATTTACGACAATGCTTGGCATCAGGTTTCTATCGAAGTGCAAGGGTCTTCTGTTGCCGTTTATTATGACCAAGAGTTAGCGCTTCAATGGAACGGGGTTCTGGACAGAACTTATGGTGGGCTTGGATTCAGCGGCTCTAACGGACAGGTCGAAGCCAGCTGGCACCTAATAGACAACTTTTCTATTACTGCTAGTAATTTGCAGAAGCCATCTCTCACCGTTTCTTGCAGAAGTTCCACGTCTTATTCAGGTTTCAACGTCCAAATTAATGGCTGCCTAACACTTGACGGAAGCGGCGTTTCAGATGCGCCCATTCTGCTCTCTTACAGCGTCACCGGAGGAAAGACTTGGGAAGACCCCACCCTCGTCTATACAGGCTCTGATGGAAGCTACTCGGCTACATGGTTACCCTCGGTCACAGGTAACTATATGCTTAAAGCCACTTACGAAGGAGATGTTAACAAGCTATGTGCATCATCTGAAATCGTCAACTTGGCAGTGACGAACTTTGCGGAAGAGGGGCTCCTTTTTGCAGTTTCGTCAAACTCCACGGTCACCTCATTAGCGTTTAACAGCACAACTTCGGTGCTGAGCTTCACTGTAAGTGGACCTTCGGGAACCACAGGTTACGTGAAAGTCACAATAGCAAAAAGCCTCATCTCAAACCCTGAAAACGTCAAAGTATACTTGGATGGAAACCAGATTAACTACGAAGTAACATCCAGCGCAGATTCGTGGCTGCTTTCCTTTGCTTACTCGCATAGCACGCATCAGGTGAGCATTGACTTGGCAGCAAACACTTTCGGAACCGCGTTTCTAGGCATGTCGTATTGGACATGGATCGTTGCAGGAATCATAACAGCCGTAATCAGCGTAAGCCTGTTCTACCTCAAGAAACGCAAACCATAAGCGGAAAATCATCAAATCCTCCCCCTTTTTTGAAACAGACGAATTGGCACGAATCGTTTCTCGTTCATCGCTGTTTTGTGCAGGCGCGAATTGGATTCGCGAAGTGCTGGTAGAGTAAAATTTAGTTTTTTTGCTTCGTGACTAGATGCCCACCGAATCCAGCGAGCCACATGAGTGCTGGGTAAACAATCATGCGTTCCATTCCGCCAGGACCTAAACCCAAATAGAAAACGCTGTCATATGCTTCGGTACTGGTCATTGAACCGCTCGTTATGATGCCGCTTGAGAAGAGCGCTAATGCTGCAAGCGTCATGGCTCCAAGTATTATGCTTATCAGAGAAAAGGGCTTTTGCAGCACCTTGAATGAAGTTATGGCTGATAGCCCAGCGAAGAAGAAAGCCGCTGATGACACTGCGCCGTGTGCGAGGGTGAAATCTTTGGTGAAAACACCGACGCCCATTGCACCTATACCCATCAAAAGGAGCATTATGTTTACAAGCTTAAAGTTAGCGCTGTGTCTTAGAAAGTATGTTCCAGCGAGCAATAACAGCCCCAAAAGGAAGACAGACGAGTTAAAAACTATGGCGGACGGTCCTACTCCAAGGTCGCTTACGTAATTGTCAGACACACTGTAGCCAAGATACAGCGCCTCGGCAATAATTAAACATAGAACGAATTGTGTAACTGCGATAAAAAAGAGCAATCCAGCCAGTTTTACTCCTGAATAGGACATGCGTAGCAAATATCACCGCACCTGAAAAATAAAACTTTCCACCTGTCTTATGCCGAACTTCGTTATTTCATATACTTATTTCCATATTTTCCCTGAGATAAGTAATTCTCTCTTTGACTCTTATCATTAAATAATACCAGATAATAAAAACTATTGACATCGCAAAACGCACTTCAAAATTTCATTTGCACTCATCAATGGGGTTAATAATGAAATAGAAAAAAAGGTTGTTTGTAAGCTTCTTGTTTTTTATGGAATTGGAACAGTTGCTGTGAAAGTTTGATCAATATGTACCGTTGTATCCCCAGCAGTATATCCTCCTACACGTCCCCAATACCTCTCTCTGGGACAAGCCAAGAATCCATATGCATCATAGCCCTTCGTCCATGTTACTGCTAGACGGAAGGCTGTACTGCTACCAGGCTCTGGACAACCGTATCCTTTAAGAATCAAACATCCAGGAGGAATTGTTATCGCAGGTGATGTTCTACCAAGAAGTGGCCAATACAACTCTGGAATTTCCAAAGGTACCGTCCACACAGCAATGGCAGTTTTGCCTATCTTGTATACCTGTAGTTGCCAACGTCCTATCGTCTCAACCACTGTTGGAAGACCTGTTACTACACCTTCGAGATAATCGGCACCTTCATCGGTGTCTGAGTACGCTCCCACGGATAATGCGTAATTCGCATACGGCATTGGCCAATCTGAAGGCGTAACGTAGTAGATTATAACGTTGTCTCTGGCTCCGTGATCACCCCAATCGAAATGAGCAAAGTTAATCTGAACCTTAAAATCTTCACCTGGAACGTCGAATCTTGTTCCTCCTGATACAGTAGCATGTTCAATCCATGTTGTTTCGGCGAAAGCTGACCCGATACTCGAAGCTGAAACTACTACAGCCAATAATGCTACAACTATTGCTAAGACTTTCTTATTCATTCTTTCACCTCCTGCCAAACCCAATGTCTGGTCATGATGGGATAATGATCAAAAAATTATGTAACCATTTTTTCTGATTTTTATTGATTTTTTATGAAAAATATTGTTCAATCCAGAACAAAATTTAGAACAGGACAACTTCCCTTTGGAAACATCCAGTTTTTTATTAGAGTTATTTGTTCTCAGGATGTCAATACTAAACTAGCAGGTTGTTCTGGAACCTTTTGATATGTATTGATCAACATAGTTTTTTATATTTTCTTTTTCTGCGTCAACTCTAAGTTTGATAACTCTGCCTCCACGCCCTCTCTCTCCAACAAATATGCGAAATTCAACCACGCCCAAGTGTTCCAGCTCAGCTGCTGCATATCCATGATGTTTCCCCGAACCGTACATACTATATTGTGAAACAGGTGTTTCTTTCACTATTTCCATTAATGTTCTCCATCCAGACCTCTCTTTTGGCAGTCTCCTTCGGAAGTAATCCTCCACGAAAGCCTTAACAAGAAAATCAAAGGCTTTCTGCGCAGATTCAGACCTGAATTCGAGTTTAACTGGTTTAGTTTCATCAATCTTTTTTTCTATAGGTCTAGAAAGTCTTGGATTAACTATTATGCTAATTGGGTTGGGCTTGCAGATTTTAGTCTCTCCCAAATCATCAACGTAGATCACCGTAGGATCTAAACTGTAAACGCCAATCTTTTCGGCTTTAACATTGAACTTAACCGTTTCAACTTGAAAAGCGCCAATCTCTCTTCCTTCTATCTCAAGATGGCCATTCTGCAAGCAGCAGTAAGAAGGAAAAGAAATGACTTTGAACTCATTAGAAGGAACCAATCCATTAATTTTGATGATTGATACAGACCCTCTCCCAACATTAACTAAATCAAGACGCAATTCACTCTCTTCATCTACAGCAATTCTTTTTTTCATAAGTAAATCAGCTTGCAAATCTGCATGAGCAAACCTTTTACCAATTTTTGCTGCCGCTTCCTGAATCCGTTTTCGCTGAATTTTCGCTTCCTCAGTTCGTCCTTGCAATTCAAGAGCCCAAATGTAATTTTTTCTGAAAATGGGAGAGGATTCAACGTTCAAATATTGAAACATTCCTTTCTTGGATATTTCGAAAGCGTTTTGGAATCTTTGGTTTGCTTCTTTCCATTGGCTTTTGGCGGCAAATAATGTAGCTTCAGCTAAAGCAACCCAAGGGGTAGATCTTGGATTACAGAGAATATTCGGAGGCATTTTCATGAGTATATCAAAATAATGATTTGCTTTTTTCAGATCTCCAATTCTAGCGTATTGCCTTGTTAATACAGCGTAAAGCTGTGGTTCCAGACTTTCTATATCCGTTTTGCGAGAATATTCCAAGGCCTTTAAGCTTAGAGCTATTGCATCTTCAAACTTTCCCAAGTTTTCAAACATCCCACTCATAAGCATGCTTGTTTCGGCTAAACTGTGAAAATCACCTATCTTCTCACCAACCTTTAGCATGTTTGGGTATTCATTAGCCAGCTCTTGAGCGAGCCCAAAGGCAACAAAAAAGATGTTTCTGTAGACTTTCGCTATTAATTCTAATCGAGCATTACCTAATTCCTGTTGCAAAGATATTCCTCTTTGAATTTCCCCAAGTCCCTTTTTAACATCGTGACCACAGATAATACGTTGTGCACCGGCCATTCCTAGATTTCGTGCCATATCTGAAAGAGAGTACTCCTCCTTAGAAATTCGCAGACCTTCTTCATGCGCTCTCAAAGCTGCTTTAAAGTTACCCAACCTGAAATAAGCCCGGCCTTTATTCCTTAGGACTCGTGATCTTTCTAGACGATCTAGAGCCGCGTACTTCTCAGCTTTTTCCACCAGTTGAAGCATACGAGATGGATCATCCTCAATAAACCATGCTGCATCCATCGCCTTTCTGTAGGCTCTCAGTTTAATAGCGCCTGTTTCAGATTTAGCAAGCCCTTCAAACGTCTTTATCGCTTCTTCAAACATGCAATTTGCGTAGTACGCGTCTCCCAATCCCTCCAAAGCAATGTTTCTTTCAACAGTTAACTCGTCAAGGTTAGCAACATGTTCCAGCGCATAATTGAAGTGCTTGATGGCTTCTGTGTTGCTGAATCTTGCCAGAGCATCTTGACCAGCCGCCAAGGAATATTTCACTGATTTCTCTTGGTTTCCAGCTTGAGTAAAATGATAGGCCAAATCATTAAACGAAATCTCGTTGGAATCCTTGTTTGCATTTTCAATTTGTTCAGCAACTCTTTTGTGATATTCTCGTTTCAAAGGGGAGGAGATCTCTTCGTATAGAACTTCTCGGCATTTTGCATGGTCAAACATGTACTTGTTTTCCTCGACATTCACCAGAGATGTGGACTTCAAGATCCCGTTTAGCACTTCAAGAATTTCTAGGCGATCCTTAGAAAGCACGCCAGCTATCAAGTCTGGATCAAATTTGTCACCTATAACCGCGGCAACATCAAGAACTCTTCTTTGATTAGGTCTCAACGCACCTATTCTTCGCATAATGACTTCCTTAACTTTGGATGGCATACCGAACTTCTCAACTGAAAGCCGCCATTGATCCTTCACGCGAATCAGTTTTCCATGCTCAGATAACATTCTCAAAAATTCAATTACGAAAAGAGGGTTACCTTGGCTTTCTTTCATTAGTCTTTCAACAAGTTTCGGATCAACTCTGCCACCCACCATGCTTTCGGCAATTCCTTTAACATCTTCTTGGTTAAGATTCCTAAGTTGGATTTCTGTGAAAAGACCTTCGCGACCCATAAGATTGAGAGTCTCAGCAAGGGGGTGAAGGCGTCCCTCAGCGGCTCTGCCAATTTCTTCGCTTCTAAATGTGACCAAAACAAGTATCTTTTCGTTTAGTATAGCGCGGGAAATGTAGTGAAGAAGTGCAAGTGATGCTGAATCAGCCCAGTGTATATCCTCCAAGACAAGAATCAAAGGCTTCACCGATGATAGATACAAAAGCTCCTTAGTCACGGCTGTGAAGGCTTGATCTTTCCAGAACTGAGGAAGAATCGTCCTGTCTTTCTCGCTTCTCTCAATGGGGTAACTCTCCGACAGCCAAGGTTTCAAACCTATTGGCTGACTCAAGGCCGTTCCGCCTCCTCTGCTTATTATTTCGGAATTAAAGGCTTCAATGAAAGGAAAATAAGGCAATGTAGTGTTACTCAGGCACCATCCAAACAGTATTGCTATATCTCTGTTCCTTATGATGTTCAGAAATTCGTTAGTGAGCCTTGTTTTTCCGCTTCCAGCTTTACCAGAAATGAGAATAGTTTTTCCTTTTCCCGAAAGAACTGATTCTAAGCTGCGTTGTAGTTCTTCGAGTTCCTTTTTTCTACCCACAAGAACGGGCTTAGACAAAACCACTGATTTGGCCTCCCACTGCACATTGTATTAAGGTCAATCTCTGTTTTATATAGTAGATTTTCTATGTGATAGAGAAAAAAGGTTTTTGATAACGCTTATCAAAAAAACATGCAGAACATTTGTATAAAGAACTCTGGCACATATGCATTATCAGGTAAATTCCGGTAACATATTATCCTGCTGGAAAAAATTATATGCCCAGTCACTTCATAGATGTAAAAGGTATGTACTTTCTTAACCTGATTAACAACTTTGAATTTCCTATGTTAATGGGGATTTTGAATGAAGAATAGTAGAGATATTGCCTTGATTATTGTGTTTGCCGCTATAAGTTTAGTGTTCAACGTGTTAATAGGTCAGGTGCCACGTTTGATTACAGCAATTAGGGGAATTGAATATGCCTTTACTATAGTCTACTCCATAATTCAGTCTGTTGCCTACTTAATGTATGGGGGAAGACGTTGGAGAATTCTTGCACAAGCTTTGCTACTCAGCTCACTCTACTTCCTGTTTATACCAACCTGGACGCCGCCCCTCGCAATGGCTACAATTACGAACATGTTCATTGTCGATCTAATTTTCAACACCTTTTACGGGAAATTCAAAAGAGATAACAGATTATTTTGGTGGATATTAGCTCTTCAAGTTTACTCTTGGATAACCCACACCGGCATGGTTCTGGGTTTCACATTGCTATTTGCTCCAATGGAGGCTGTTCTCGCGGTTTTTGTTCCCTTAATGTCTGTAATGCTTCCCATAATAATAATTGAAGCCATAGCCGGCAGCTATACGGGGTATAAAATCTATGGAAGAGTGGAAAAAATCTCAGAGTAAGAATAAAGATATTGCATTAATTATTATGTTTGTTAACAATTTTCTCAATTTGCTAGTTCGTGTATCTTTCTTATCTCATGTTTATTTCCGTGTTTATTCTGAGATAAGTAATTATAATTCATGGTTCTTATACGTTTAAAGTTATAACTGGTTCATCGATGATTCGAAATGCCTGAAAAAAGCTCTTCAGACTTTGACATATTCAGCCTCTTATCCGAAGATAAAGAGGAGAAGGCGAAAAAGAAGCAGAGAGAAGAGCTTTTGGCCTCCACTGGCGTGGAAGACCGCTTTAAGGAGGGAAAAATCAGCATCGACAAGCGGACCTGCTGGGGCGTGGAATGCAAGCTGTGCATTGAAAAATGCCCGACAAACGCGTTGTACTGGAAGACTGGCGAAGTTGGAATCACAGAGGACTTGTGCATTTACTGCGGCGCCTGCGTGCTATGCTGCATGGTGGATGACTGTATAAAAGTGGAGAGAAAACGGGAAGACGGCAAGACGGAACGCTTCAGCAAACCGGCGGAAGTTGTGAAAGTTCAGGACAAAATTAATGCGAAAAAACGCTTCGCCCGCGTAAGAGACGTTTTTCCCACGTTTGAAGCGTACTGCGAAAAGTACACGTATGAAAAGTGAATTCTACGAGGAAGATGTTTTCTGCTGTTTCAGTAGTTTCGCGATGAAGAAACCGTTGCTCTCATGAACGTGTGGATAAAGCCTCTGGCACTTGTCCAGCCCTCTGAGACCTGGCACGCCGAGCATCGGGTTTATCTCCTCAAGCGCAAATTCTGGGTGCTGCTTCAGAAACCGCTCGATAATCAACTCGTTTTCCTCAACCGTGATGCTGCAAGTGGAGTAGGTTAAAACGCCCCCAGCTTTCACTCGGTCAGCGCAGTTGTTAATCATCTGCCACTGAATCTCAGCCATTTTCTCAATCGACCGCGGCGTAAGCCGCCACTTGGCAGAAGGCTGCTTGGCAAAAACACCAGTGCTCGTGCACGGCGGGTCCAAAACCACCATGTCTGCTTCCAGCGTAAAGGGAATAGACACGCAAGCGTCCGCGATTACGGGTTCCGCTATTTTCACGCCCATACGCGCCATTTCTCTCTGCCACGCCTGCATCCGCCGTAAAGAATAATCCACCGAGAAGATGCCGCCCCGGTTCTGCATAAGCTGTGCCAAATAAGTGGTTTTGGCGCCTGGCGCCGCACAAACATCGAAAACCGTCATATCTGGTTTGGGGTGGGCAACTTCTGCGGCGAAACAGCTTGCCTTGTCTTGAATGTAGAATAAGCCTTCGCGGAAACTCGCTGTGTCCGTTAAAGGCTGTTTTGCGCCCACGACCTTGTAGGCGTGTTTCAACGGTTCGATTTTTTCGAGTTTAACGCCTTCCGCCGTTAGCGTTTCCAGAACCGCCTCTTCAGGTGCCTTAAACGTGTTCAGCCTGATGCAGGTCGTCGGGGGATTCACGTTTGCTTCCAGAAAGGCTATGGCTTCACTGCGCCCGAACAGGTTTATGCAGTACTTGACGAACCAAGTGGGGTGAAACGTTTGGAGACCTATTCTCTCTTCGTCGCTTGCCGCCTTTAGAATGGGGTATAGCTGGCGTGTGAGCAGAAACCCCAGAAACGGCTCAACCTCTCTTAGCGTTTTCCAGCCTAGAATCGCCCTGACCAGCTTGGCGATGCTTTCAGCTTCTTTCAGGTCGATTTCGCCCCAGCGCTTTGCGACCCGGGTTTGGTAAACGTAGAGGCGCAGGAAAGCTTGAACGCCCATATTAAACTCGCCGATTTCCTTAGGTTTCAGCACGCTGTTGACCACTTTGTCTATCAGGTTCTTGCGCCGTACAGTTTCAACAACCAATCCGTAAGCGTACCTGACAGCGTCAGGGTTCTTTATGTCCAGTTGCTTCACGGTTTTAGCCAGAGCCAAGCGTTCGCTTAGTTTTTGCAGTTCTATCCAGCTTAGGGTTTCAATGGCAACCGCCCAGGCGTCCTTTAGCAACCTAGCGCACACAGCCTAAAGCATGCGGAGGCTCAAATAAAAACCCGCGCATTTAACTCAACGGTCTTCAGATGTTAATCTGTTCGAAGCAACAAGCCCGTCATATTTGCCGTCTATTAGGAGCCTAATAGTGGTTCATTGCAGAAAACGAGGAGGGGAGGCTACCCGTATTGGAGCAGAAACCGCCCAAAAACATGTTGAAAAGTCAACAGGGTGAAGGAAAAGAACGCATAAAACAGTCAGTAAAGATTTTAGTCTGAGCCACCTATAGAGTAGCCGAGGGCGAGAAAGCAGGATGGCGCAGAAAAGCTTACTGGAATATTCACCAGCGAAGAAAAAGCCTGTTAAGGAAGAGGCACAAAAAGAGGAAGCGCCCGCCGTCAGCGAAGCCATCTCCGAGGCTGAAACAAAAGAAAAGAAGAAACGCCGCACCTTTCCGCCCGTGGCACCTGAAAATCTGCCGCCGTCATACTTCGTTTCCGCAACTTACGATGGGCGCTCAAGAAAGGCGCTGATCAAACTTTACGAGCCTACAAGCGGCGAAATCTACTTCTGGTACGACAATACTGGACACAAACCATACTGCCTCACCAACCTCACACCCGCCCAACTTGAGAAAATCCCCCGACTCATGAACCACGAAGGCTTCAACCTCTTCGAACGCGAAGAAAAGTTTGACGCGCTACTTGACCGAAACGTCCAAGTCACAAAAATCGTGACAGACGATCCGTTAGCCATCGGCGGTCGCCCCCAAGGCACCATACGGGATATTATTCCAGAGGACTTCCCGCAAGTTTCAGATACGCCAATTCAGCCCGAAGACATCAAAGTGTGGGAGTCAAGAATAAAGTATTACCAATCCTACATCTACGACAGGCAACTTTTCCCAGGAATGATTTACGAAGTAAAAAACGACGACCTTGTCCCTGTAACTCTGGAAGAAACCGAAAAAACTCTCACGCAGCTGAAAACCCTTTTCAAAGACGAAACTGCCGAAGAGATGCAGTTCGTCGAGGAGTGGGCAAGACTGTTGGAGTATCCCGCGCCCAAGTTTCGCAGGGCAGCCATAGACATAGAGGTTTACTCACCCATATCCACGAGAATGCCTGACCCACGTAAAGCCGAGTGCCCCGTAATCTGCGTATCAGTGTACAGCTCGGACAACGAGAAACGCGTGTTGATTCTGAAACGTGAAGGCGTCAGGGAAGGAAACGAACGCTTGGCCGCAGACGTGAAGCTGGAGTACTTTGAGACTGAACAAGAACTGCTCCGCGCCGTCTTTGAAGTGCTGTGGGATTACCCATTCATATTGACGTATAACGGCGACGACTTCGACCTGCGCTACCTGTCTAATCGCGCGCTGAACCTTGGCATAAGACGAAGCGAAATCCCCATAGAAGTCGGCAAACGCGTCTGCCTGCTCCGCTACGGCGTGCACATCGACCTGTATAAGTTCTTCTTTAACAGGGCAATCCAGATTTACGCTTTCAAGAACAGTTACCGCGATGTTACGCTTGACGAGGTCGGCAGCGGCATAATCGGCATGGAGAAAATCCAGCTGGAAAAAACCTTTGGTGAACTGAACTACTCTGAGCTTGCGAAGTACTGTCTCAGAGACTCGGAAATAACGTACAAGCTCACCAGCTACGACGACGAATTAGCCATGAAACTGATCCTTGTGCTTGCAAGAATCAGCAGCATGCCCATGGAAGACGTGAGCCGCCAAGGCGTGTCACGGTGGATACGGAACTTCATGCACCGCGAACACAGAAAAAGAAACATGCTCATCCCAAACGCCGAAGACATACTGGCTAAGAAAGGAAAAACCGCCACAACCGCCATCATAAAAGGCAAAAAATACAAAGGCGCCATAGTCGTCGAACCCGTTCCTGGAGTACACTTCAACGTGGCAGTCATGGACTTCCCCAGCCTGTACCCGTCAATAATGAAAGTGTGGAACCTCGGCTACCAATCCATACTATGCCCGCACCCCGAATGCAAAACAAACATCGTGCCCGACACCCCAAACTGGGTGTGCACCCGAAAACGCGCCCTTGAAAGCCTCCTCATCGGCTCATTGAGAGACCTGAGGGTGCGGTGGTACAAGGTGAAAGCCAAGGACAAAAGCTTGACTGAAGAGTTACGAAGCTGGTACAACGTTGCCCAAGGCGCGCTTAAGGTTATTTTGAACGCCAGCTACGGCGTGTTCGGAGCTGCCAGCTTTGACCTTTACTGTCCGCCAGTGGCTGAAGCTACAGCCGCCATCGGCAGGCACTCTATAACTCAGATACTTAACCACGCTGAGGCGATGGGCATCCAAGTGCTTTACGGCGACACCGACAGCCTCTTCCTTAAAAATCCCTCCAAAGAACAAATCGCGGAGATAACCCGTTGGACTGAGCGGGAGTTGAAAATGGGCATAGACGTGGAGAAGGTTTACAGGTACGCGGTTTTCAGCAGCCGCAAAAAGAACTACCTCGGCGTGTTGGAAGACGGTTCAGTTGACGTTAAAGGGTTAACAGGAAAGAAAAAACACATTCCCATATTCATCAAAAACGCTTTTAACAAGATGAAAGAAAGGCTTGCACAGGTTAAAAATCCATCTGACTTCGAAAAAGCTAAGAAAGACATTGCCAACATCGTCCGCGATCGCTACATGCGGCTGAAAAGAAGAGAATGGGAAAGCCTCAGTGAACTTGCGTTCCACGTGGTCTTGGGAGAAGACCTTCACCGCTACACGAAAACCACGCCGCAACACGTCAAAGCCGCGAAAATTCTGGAGAAAAGTGGAGTTGAAATAAGAGCAGGCGACCTCATCAGCTTCGTCAAAACCATCAGAGAACCGCGCGTGAAGCCGGTTGAATTGGCCACGAAAAACGAGGTGGACGTTGACAAATACGTGGCTTATCTGCAGTCCACTTTCGAGCAGGTTTTAGACGCTTTAGGCTTGAGCTTCGACGAAATTATTGGGTTAACCAAACTTGAGAGGTTCTTAGCCTAACACCTTTTGCTGAGATTATTAAGAATCAGGATAAAAACGGCCAAGGCGAATCAAGGAGCGCAGAGATTAAAACGAAAACAGCCACAATCAACGCTATTACAGCCACGGCTCGGCGTTCAGTCAAGGGTCTATGGTAAGTTACGAGTGTCACCAAACTTCGCCGATGGTCAGATACCAGTTTCTTTCCGTCAAACGAAACTGTCGCTCTTTTTCGAGTTAAGAAAATCGTCAATAATATGAGAGAAGAATTAAAAATGTAAGGAAGAATGGAAATTAGCAGGCTCAATTTTAAGTCCGCGATTACTGCGAATGAGGCTATCGTAATTCCTATCGCGAATGAGCCTGAATTGCCGACGAAAATTTTGCCTTGAACGTTTAAAGCGGCGAGGGCAAGCCAGAGGAGTAGGGGTCCAAGCATCAGAATCAAGTATGATTGCGACAAAGCCATCAGACCGATTATGATTATGGCTGGGCAGATTGTTTCCAAACCGTTCAGTCCGCCTAGCATGTTTATGGCGTTGGTGACTATCATGACGATTAAGGGGATGATTATGAAGTAATACACGTTGCCAAACTGGATCATGCCCAAGAGCGGCAGGGATATGGATGTGCGCGTTAAAGGGTTCTCTAATGCAAAGTATATGAGAGGTAAGGCCGCGATTAAGGGCATGAAAGCTTTGTAGCGCCACTTCAGGTCCATCCAGTCATCCAGCAAACCCATGAAGCCGCCGAATAAGATGCATACTGCCAGCGTTAACGGTGCGGAAACACCGTTTGAGGCTGGAGAGACGCCAAAGAAATAGATTAAGAAAAGGTAGACGGTTGTGAAGAGGACGTAGATTACGCCCAAGCCGTTTGGAACTAATGGTTTGCCTATCTTGTGCTGGTCAGGAGCTTTTGGAAACAAGCTTTCGCTTCCTTAAGGTTGCCCTGTAGAGTTATAGTACGCATCCCAGTCAATCTCATACAGTGCCACCACAGGTATTAGACCACCATATTTTCCAGCAGCGTCGACGGCACTCAAATCCTCGCCAGCGAAATAAACTTCTTTGAAGTATGTAGGCGGTTCCGCTTGTTGGTCTATTGTAATTCCGCTCAGAACACCAGATACTTCATACCAACGTTCCTTCGCATGACTCATCAGCTTGTATATTGTCGAGTTCTGTCCCATAGCGTTCCAGTCCCAAGAACCAGTTGTGTTGCTAATAGTTCCGAAAGCGCTTTCGTCAGTCCACGATGCCGAAGGGTCCATGTAACCAGTATCAATGAGTCTTTGGCGAGCCTGACCTGAAATTCTTGCCATCCAACTCCACTTGGCTTCGTCGCCGAAACGGCTGAATGTAACTATATACGTACCCTGTTGAGAGGATGATTGTCCTATTTGCAGAGTGACGAAGACGAGGATGTATTTCGCATCGTAGGTTTCCAGCATTTTCAGTGCGTCTTCTTCAGGTGCCATAAAGGCAAAAGCGACGTTCTGTATCTGCGTGGCATTCACTGTAGCGTTATCTGCTAAAGTTGTGACGTTGCCAAGTACGCTTAGCCAATACCCGTAATCCCACCAAGCGCATACGACATCCGTTGACTGAAGATTATTCTGGGTCCAGCTCAGCATGTTCAGCCATTCTGGCACTGGTTCAGAAGGTACTACTGGAAGACTTGCCGCACTAATGGTAATAGGAGAGTATGCTCGACCATACACCCGTGGCATGCCACCGCTTTGAGGAGAAAAAGCAAGGTTTGTAACTATAAGGATGAATACCAGAAAAATCGCAATACCACTGTATTCTTTGCTTACGCGTGCTAATTTACGTTTTGATTTTATGGCGATCTGCGGTGCCTCTCTTAACAATGTATAAAACGGTTTAAGTATGCTGCGAATTCCAATGGCTGCCAGAAGGCTAAACGCTGGCGCGAAGATAACAAGCAAACGCACCATGGAAGCTGCGAAATAAAGTGATGTTGCGCCAAAAAGCAACAGGAACACGTTTCTGTTAGTGGGGTTCCGTAGTGTGAAGTATATGCCTGCGAGGAAGAATAGTATTCCTAATCCGAGTTCGTAGTAAATGTTTCCCCAAGCGGATATCCTGTGTTCAGCTACTGATTCTAGTAGAGGGTTCGCTGAGCGAAGGAACGGGTCTAACACCGAAACGAATTTTCCTGCGATGTTCTCCATGTAACCAAGTTGCCACATGGCAACGAACCCTGCAACTATGGTGGCGAGCAACGCAACAGTTAGCCACACTTTGGTTCTCGCGGATATGTTGTGGCGCAAAACTTCTGAAAGGCAAAGTAAAAGAAAAACGCCTGCAACTGGTATCACCGCACCTGAAGTTAGATAGTTGAGTGAGATGTAGGGAATATTCGTGGCGATTAGAAGCGCCAAACCGAAAGTTAAGCTGTAGGAAAGTAACAAACGCTGGCTATACCTTTTTAACAAGATTAACACGAAAACAAAAAGTACAGCCAAATCCAGCAGATAGTATGCTGCACCCCAAGCTCCAATGAAATAGGCTAATGCCAGCCCTGACCCCACAGAGTAAAATAATGATGAACGCAAGGGCTTAGTTTCATCGATTGCCCTGAAAAACAGAAAAATGAATGATACAAGTCCCACGACTCCTAAAACTTCCGTATCATAGAAACCGAGCGCTGTTCTCTGGATGAAAGCTGGCGACAAAGCTAGGAAAAGTGCCGACAATAAACCAACAGCTTTTCCGCCCATATCTTTGCCTATGAAATAAATTACTATGCAAGAAAAGGTGCCGAAGAGTACTGGTATGAGCGAGCAAAACGCCATCAAATTAATGTTAACGCCTAACCAAGAGATAATAATGTAGAGCACGGCTGTGGTCATTGGCAAGGAGGGCAACGACTTAGACATGTCCAATCCGCCGGGGTACCATTGCTGGTAGTTTATCCAGCCTCGACCATTGTTCTCCAAATACGGCGAGAGCAAACCATTTTGTACCATATGATTTGTTATGCTATATTGGTAGTAGGGGTCAAATTCGTTGAGGCGCATGGTGCCCGCGGGTATTTCCCAGCGTACCGGTAGAACGCGAATTGTGAAGGCAATAAAGAGTATCAGAAGTAAAGCTGAATAACAAATTATTGATGCATGGCTTGTTTGGATGCGCAGTCTCCCAAAAGCTTTAAGACCGTTGACGACCCGTTCCCTTGACAGTGTCTCCTTCCCCCCCCACTTGAGCTATCTCTTCATACAGTAATGAAGTCCTTTATTTGTTTTTGTCATTAATAATTGTTTAGCTCCCATAGCCCTTTATTTATTGCTTTCTAAAAATAGGTAAGCTTTGCCGAAAGATTCTTGACTTTGTAAGATTCGTCCATATTTCCTCACTGCAAACTTATCTCAGGGGTTTCACTTCGACATCAATGGGTAACAGGGACAGCTTTTTGCCGCATTTAGGGCATTTTCCATCGTACTGCTGCAAAATTTCGTCAGGAGGCTTAAGCTCTGCACCCTCATATAGTACGTGGTTGCATCCTTGACAAATTACGCGTTGGGGCACTCATTTCACTTCCTGAAATAACAGAAGGTAACTCCTGCGAGATATTTATTGGTTACTAACTTTCAATTGGAACTGTGACCCAGATTTCAGTAGAGTATGTTTTTTTCTGATTTATATGTTGATGATGAAGGGCGCGTACGCTTTTTAATGATGGCGACGCCGACTGTGCAGATTATGATTGTGGTTAGAATTACAATGAAAGCGATTTCTGGGAAGGCTTGAGAGCCAGGGACGCCGGATGTTAAGGGTATTGAAGCTAAAACTGCTGCAGCCAAGCCCCTTGGAAACATAACCGTCATTAAAGCGCCGTAGTCGCTTAACTCAGATTTAACGGAAGCCATCTTAACCACGCCAAAGCGTATTCCGAGAAAGGTGAACGATAGGAGCAAGCCGAAAAGCACTGACATGAAAGATGAAAGGCTAAACAGGAGACCTGTGAAAACAAAGAAGAAAGAGCGAATTAGAAAGCTTATTTGGCTGTGAAAGTCGCGTACGTTTTTGTCAATTGAGATGGTTGTTCTGAATTTGATCAATCTTGCAATGTGGCGAGAGTTTCCGATAATCAAACCAAAAAACAAAGCTGAAAGCGCGCCGTTGCCGCCTAAGTTTGTAGCTACTACAAAAGTTAGAAATAACATAGCTAAGGTTAGCATATACGCGTTGGGTTTTCCTTTTATTCTTTCCAGAATAACGAGCCAAGCAACGCCGAAACCTAAACCTACAAGAATGCCCACTCCGAATGCTACGCCAACATCACCTAAGGCAGCGTACATGCTTATACCGCCTGCAGCTCCTTCGCTCATTTCTTGGAGTAAAATGTTAATCGCTGTAAACGCACCTACCGTGCACAAAACATCAGTCAAAATGGATTCAAGGCTGAGAACGGTTTCAATTTTTTCATTGACTTTCAGTTTTCTAATCAAAGCTATCACGATTATTGAGCTGCCGCCGCCGACTATGCTGCCTAATAGCAGGCCGTTCAGGAGACGCCAGCCAAGCAAAACTTTGCAGAGAGCGGCTGTTACTATCACGTTTAGTATCCAGCCAGTAATCGCCAACACCAACGCTCTTGGGCTGTTCTTTACGGCTTCGCGTATGTCCATGTTTAACCCGCCGTCAAAGAGAATGATGATAAGCGCCAAGGCAGCAAAATATGGAGTGATTGCAAGCAGCTCTTCATGGGCGAACAATTGAAAGATAGGGCCTAGCAGCACTCCGAATAAGAGCAAAAGGATAGAGTCAGGAATGCTTGTGCGCTTGAAAAATTCTTCTCCTAAGAAACCAAGAATAATGATTACTGCCGCAACGAGGAAAGCTACCACCGCTGGGTCCAAGCTAAATCATCTCTTTATTTTGATCCTCTCTTTTCTGTGCTCTTAGAAGTTAAAATTTACTGTTAAATCCCCATAGGCAAAAGTCCATTTTGCCGTAAACGGCTTCAGGTAGTCTGGGCGATCTGTATCCAACCAAGACTTATCGCGAGGAACAAAGCGTATAAGAAAAGCAGAACGGTTCCTTCTCGCCTGCCTACTCTTTCGTTTGATAGGAAATACCACAAGAGAAGGTTGGTTATCAACGAGAAAATGGCTACGTTGGAGAAGGCGCTCATGTTAATGGTTAAAGATGATGCTACTAACGTTATTCCGAGAATCAAAGTGATGTTCATGAAGCAGCTTCCGATTATGTTGCCTAACGCCAGTTCTAAATGCCCTTTTTTGACGGCGCCAAAACTTGTCGACAACTCTGGCACGCTTGTCCCGAAGGCAACAACCGTGGCGCCTATGACGACTGGTGGTATGGCTACGCTTGCAGCTAGGTAAGACGCTGATTCAACTATGAAATAGGCGCAGATAACAACGATGCCTGCGCCGAGGATTGTGAGGCTTATGTATTTGCGGAGTTTGCTTTTTTCTGTTCCTGAGGGCGACTGTTCATTGGGAGTTCGAGCCTTTGTAAGCTGGAACATGTAGTACACGAAGATTAGCAAAAGTATGGCTCCGATGAATTGGCTTGCGTATCCGATGTAAATTAGAGCCAACGGGACAATGGAAGCTATGAAAAGGCCGAAGTAGAGGCTTCCAATTTCTTCTTTTGCCATTTTGGGCAATACTCGTGACTTCTCAGGATATTTCAAAGATATCAAGAGGAAGCAGACGCCTAGTATCAGGCAGATGTTAACTATGTTCGAACCTAAGACGTTTCCTATCGATACGCCTACGTTTTCTGGGTTTAATACTGAGAAAACAGCGACGAAAAGCTCTGGCAAAGACGTGGAGAACGCGACTAGAATGAAGCCGACTGTTGTTTTTCCCAGTCCAGTTGCGCTTGCCACGTGTATAGAATGAGTGATGGTTAAGTCGCTGGCTTTCCCCAAGGCAGCCAACGCTACAATGAGAATAATTAAGTTACCTAGGAGACCTAGCCCCTCGAGCACTTATTCCACCCACCGCCTGTTGTTTCACAGCACAACCGAATGAACATTTCATCTACATGGATTATTAAACATTTTTTAGCTGGAATTTTGTTTCAGAAGAAAGAACGGGAAACTGACAAAGCAGCAACTTTTTTGAGGATGGATTGCAATGCTCAAGTGTGGTTATGGGCCATTGGGGAAGTACACTTTAATCATAACTGAGAAGCCTGATGCAGCTAATCGTATAGCCTCGGCTTTAGACGCTGAGGGAAAAGCCACAAAGAAGGTGGAGAACGGTGTTCCCTATTACGTGGCGAAGAGGCGCGGGGACATAGTTGTCGTTCCAGCTTTAGGGCATCTATACACTGTCGCAGCCAAGAAAAGAGGCGCAAGGGACTACCCTGTTTTTGATTTTCGTTGGGTTCCGCGGTATTTGGCTGAGCGGGGAGCCGCGCGGATTCGCACATGGCTCAAGGTCATCTCAAAACTAGCAGACAGCGCAGGCAGGTTCATTGACGCGTGTGACTACGACATTGAAGGAAGCATAATCGGTTACTCCATCTTAAAGTATACTTGCGGTGGCAAGGAAAACGCTGCGCAGCGCATGAAATATTCCACTCTGACAAAAGAGGAGCTTGAAAAATCTTACGCCGAACCGTTGCCCCATTTGGATTTTGCGTTGATAGAGGCGGGTTTGACAAGGCATGAGGTGGATTGGCTTTACGGCATAAACCTGTCGAGGGCTTTGACTGCGGCAGCGAAAAACTACAGCGGACAATACGCCACCCTCAGCACTGGAAGAGTGCAGGGGCCCACGCTGAAGTTTCTTGAAACACGAGAAAAAAGCATAAAGTGTTTTGTGCCGACGCCGTACTGGAGCATAAAAGCCAAGGTCAAAATCGACGGCGCGGTTTTTGAGGCGGAGTACGAAAAGAACCCAGTTGAAACTAAGGCAGAAGCAGAAGCGATAATTGACAGATGCAAAGGCAGAGAGGGCAAGATAGAAAAAGTAGCGGTGAAAGAGTTTCGGCAGATGCCGCCTTTGCCTTTTGATTTGGGTTCGCTTCAAGGTGAAGTCTACCGCCTTTTCAGGTACACGCCGATGCGTACTTCAAGCATCGCTCAACGCCTGTACTTGGCTGCGTTAATCTCGTATCCTCGAACCAGTAGTCAAAAACTGCCGCCTGAAATCGGCTACCACGCAATATTGAAGCAGCTGGGCAGAGCGCGTGATTATGCGAAGCCGGCGGGGGAGCTTCTTGCCAAACCAGTGTTGAAGCCAACTGAGGGGAAAAAGAAGGATCCAGCGCACCCTGCCATCTATCCTACTGGCAACTTGCCTGAGCGCGCTCTTTACGGCACTGAAAGAAACGTTTGGGACCTTGTTGTAAGAAGGTTCATGGCGGTTTTTGGCGAGCCAGCGGTCATGCAGAGCGTAAAAGTCACCATAAGCGTTAATGGAAACGGCTTTCTGCTGAATGGAAGGCGCACGTTAGAGGAAGGCTGGCTTCGCCTCTACAAGCCCTACGTTAAGTCAGAGGACTCGGTGTTGCCGATTGTGGAGGAGGGGCAAGCGGTCAGCGTTAAACGGGTGGTGGTGGAGGACAAGTTTACTGCGCCGCCGCCGAGGTACAATCCCAGCAGCCTACTCCGAAAGATGGAAAAAGAGGAGATAGGCACCAAGGCGACACGCGCAGGAATAATCCAAACACTTCAGGACAGGAAGTATGTTCGCGAGGAAAGAATCGTGGTGACTGACCTCGGCTTCGAGGTTGTTGATGTTCTGAAAAACTATTGTCCAACCGTTGTGTCGCTGGAACTGACTAGGCGGCTTGAGGAGCGGATGAATGAAATTCAGCAAGGAAATGAAACGCGGGAAAATGTTCTGAAAGAAGTCGTTGAAATTTTGAAGCCGGTGACCGAGAGGCTGAAGGAGAACGAGCGCCGGATAGGTGAACGATTGAGCCAAGCGGTACAGAAGGCAAGACTGGAAGAACGGGTTGTCGGCGCGTGCCCCGTCTGCAAGAATGGGAAACTGGTGATTTTGCGCTCAAGAAAAACGGGCAAACGCTTCGTCGGCTGCACCAACTATTTTGAAGGCACCTGCAAAACCTCTTTTCCCCTGCCGCAGAAAGGCTTAGCGAAGCCAACGGGTAATGTTTGCAGAGACTGCGGCGGGCCTACCGTGAGAATTTGGATTAAAGGCAGGCGCCCTTGGAACCTGTGTCTCAATCCCGAATGCCCAGCGAAACCCTCAAGAGGGAATTAGTTGTGCACAGTATAACTGACCGTGTAAAACTTATAAATCATCAAGCACACTAAGAACTGGGCTAGAAAGTGCTTGACGACAAAGAGAGAAACAGGCTCGTCCACACTATTATTATTTTAGCTAACGGGCTCGTTTTTAGCATTTTCTCAGCGTTTCATGTCTTTGGCAACATGAAGGGATGGCTCAACATGGGATATACATTGAAGGCTCTGCCAACAACACAATAAGTAACAATCTCGTAATTTTAAACTCAATTGGAATTTGTGTAATCTTTTCTTCAGGAAACAATTTCCAATTCAATTATATGATGAATAACACAGACCAAGTTTTAATCGAGGAGGACATGTACAATCCCTCTGTTGATTCATGGTCGCATAATTATTGGACAGACTACAATGGCTTTGATATAAATGGCGACGGCTTTGGTGATACACCCTACATAATCGACGACGGGAACACAGATTGGTATCCTCTCATGGGTTCTTTCGGTTCATTTGACGCAGGCGAATGGGCGGGAACAGAATACGAAGTCAGTGTAGTGTCAAACTCCACAGTTTCAAACTTCCAAATCAACGCTGCGGAAAACATCGTCAGCTTCAACGTCAGTGGCGCGGACCAAACTTTCGGCTTCACCCTGATCACCATCCCAAAAATTATCGTCCAAAACATGTGGCAAAACAATTACAACGTAATCATAGATGGGCAACCCTGCGCCTTCAAGAATTGGACTGACGCAGAAAACACGTACATATACGTCAATTACACCCACTCAGAACACGAGTTACTGATAGTCCCTGCTGGCGACACCGTAGGTCCCGACATAGGAACACCCTCGCGCACGCCAGCTGATGATGTAGAACAGGGTCAAGCAGTCCAAATTTCCTTTTCCGTAACCGACGCAGCGAGCTCAGTGAAAAACGTAACACTACAGTATACAACAAATAACGGAACCACCTGGGCAAGTGTCACCATGGATTACAATGTCTCCACAAGCCTTTACGAGGCGGCGATACCGGGTCAAACGGACGGAACCTCAGTCAAATACAGGATTGTAGCCTATGACACTGCAGAAAACATGCGATGGCTGACAACGCGGGAGAATAATACGTGTACTCGGGCATACCGGAATTTCCATCAGTTGCCCGGCTGCTGCTGATGATGATTCTCTCAATCTTCACCGTTGCTTTCGCCAAGAAAACCGCCCAGAAGAAAACACAGACCTCAAAGCTCAATCTCCATACTGCCCATTCCTAAAAACACTCTGCCTTGACTTGCCGAATGAAAACAGGAAAAGACTTGCATGTAACATCCGTCCCTTCTAGAGTGAACCTCCATTTCAGCCTTTAAATAAGGGGGGTATAGACAAAAAATCACACGTCAGTTTACAAACAAGCAACAACCAAGGAAGAAAAACCGTGAACTGCAAAATATGCGAAAGAAAAGCCGTTACAGACGAATTCTGCCAGATACACCTGAAAGCCTACGAGAACATCATGGAGAAGTATGACATTTGGAAAAAGGCTTTAAACATCTCCTGGAAAGAATATTTAAGGGAGATTGAGCGTAACCCTTTAACAGGAGAATGGACTAAAGAAGTAGCCAGCTACCTGATTAACAACGAGGAAACAAGAAATGGCGAAGAAACTTAAGAAACAAACCTCATCAACGGCATTTTCACTAAGCCGATGGTTCACCAAAATTTCAACCACAAAACCATCATCCTTAATCATCTCAATAGTCACAATCTCATTCGCCATCTTCCTTTTCAGCGGAGGAATATACACCATCGTATCATCACCTCTTCCCGCATACTACACAGGCACAGGCTTCCTCTTCCTGTACCCTGATCTCGGATCGCAATTCATATCCGACAGCATAATCGCAATCATGCTCTACGCAATCGGCTTCATCGGCTTATTGACCGTTTACCAAAGCACAAAATACGCCTACAACCCAAGACAAGCGTACATGATGATAGTCATAGGCGTAGCATTGCTGCTTATAGCCTACATATTCCTGGAAGACGCAATTCAAATCAAGATTAGCGGCTAGCCTCACCAAGGATTTTTTTTCAACTTCAACTTGTACGCCAAAAAATTCGTAAACAAATGAACAGGCACCGTAATCACAAGAACAGCAACAGCCAACTCCCAATATATTATAGCTAATGGCCACGAAAAAACGAGCGCACCCACCACAAAATCAATCTGATCCACAACAGGCAACAAACCACCAGGAGCAATCCCTAACCGCCTCTTCAAAAACGCGGCAACCAAATCGCCCAAGAGCGCTCCCAACGGCGAAAGCACACTGAACAAAAGCGGGTAACCGAAAACCATCACTTCAACTAACCCGACAGTTGCGCCGACAGCTAAGCCGAAAAAGAACCCTCTGAACGTCTTGTTACTTCCAAGAATCCGCTTTCCATCAAAGAAGTTCTTTCCGAAATCCATCGGCTGTCCTCCTCCAGCAAGCACTGGGACAGCGTTTGCGCAGTAAGCGGGGAATATGAACTTTAACGCTTCCATGATTAATGTGGCAAGGTCCATGTAATCAACCATCACTGATGGAACGGATAGTCATGTATTCCAGTTTCGTCTATTATCAAGTAGCAGGCTGCTTCTTGAATTTTTTCACCTTTTTGCTCGAACATGGCTTTTATTGTCTGCGGGTTTTCTGTGGGTTTCATGGCGATTATTGTGTCAGCCCAGAATTTTAAAACTCGGGTAGCCACAGGCGCCACACTAACGAAAGTTTCGTCGAAAACACTTCGCACCTGACTTGTTATCACTATAGGCATCTTCTGTGTTTTCGCAGCCTGCGCCAGAATAGCCAGTTGCCTGTTTAGCTCACGATTTAGCCTAAACGCTTTTCCAGAAGATTCTGCAACCTTAACCCGATACAAAGAATTGAACGTGTCAATCACCACCAACCCAAAGTTTTTAGCAGTGTACTCTGAAATGCGATCTATAACAGCTGTTTGCTGTCCGAAGTCCGCTGGCTTTATCAGAATTACGCGGTCAGCGATTTCCTCAAACTTCCCCGAAGCCACCTGAGAGAGCCGTTTTGCGGAAAACATGTTATCACAGTCCACGAATAACGTCTTGTAGCCTTGCATGGCACAGTTCACGGCGCACTGCATCGCAAAAGTTGTCTTTCCAGTCTCTGGCTCTCCATAAACCAGCATAACGCTTCCAGAAGCTATGCCACCGTTCAAATAGCTGTCAATGCAGCCGCAGCCCGTTAAGACCTTCTTTATCACGTTAACGCACACACATCAAGGATTATAAACTGCGAAATTAATAATCTGTTTTACACTTAAACATTTACGCGTATAGGAAGCTTGTATGAAAGCAAAAGTTGCTGTTGCCACAGTTTCAGGAAAAGCGTACTTCTTGATAGTCAACAAGTTGAAAGAGAAGAACATTCCCTTCATAAGCTTGGTTCCCGGCGAAACCGTGCCCACAGAGGTCAAGGCAGTCATAACCACTGAGCAGGAAAAGCACCGGATAAACCACGAAAAAATACTAATTTACGACAGCAAAATAGAACCAGACACGTTGGCAAATGAAGTGCGGAAAATCCTTCAGGGAAAAGAAGCCTACGAAAGAATTGTTATAGGTATAGACCCAGGCGAGGTGCTTGGATTGGCAGTTATAGCCGACGGCAAAGTTAACGAAACAGGAAACTGCTTCAACGTTCAAGAAGCACTGACTAAAGTTAGCAGTGCCCTGCAGGATGTTGATTTCTCCTCAACTGCGGTCACCAAAAATCGGCAACGGAGTTCCAACCTACAAAGAACTCATAAAAGCCTTTGACTCCGCCTTGCCACCTGAAGTGGCTTTGGAAGTGGTGAGTGAGGCGGGAACAAACCGCACTTTAAACCATAACAAGCATAGACGAGGACTCAGAGATATTGCTTCAGCCATACGCATAGCTGGACGCGTATATCCGCGGAGAAAACCCGATGAAGCAAACGGTTAAGCGTCAGCAAGCTAAGTTTTGAAGAACTGGTGAATTTCCTGAGCTAAAATTTTGTCGCCAGACGACAACACTTTCATTTCGTTGCTTATCCATGAGGGCAGAAAACTGCGGCAGTAGTTTGTTGCGAAGCGGTAGTCTAGGAATACTATAGCGCCCCAATCCTCAAGCGTTCTTACCGGTCTTCCAGCGGCTTGGGAAGCCTTTTTCATCGCAGGCAACACATACCCGTACTCGCGTCCCAGTCTGGGAAAACACGTTTCGTAATAGTCTATCTGCGCTTTCACCCTCGGCGTCGGCTCCGCGTAGGGAACACCCACTATCACTACGGAGTTCATCTGGTTGCCTGGGAAGTCCACGCCTTCCGAAGTTCTTCCGCCTTGAACGCCGAGGAAAACGGCGCCGTCGCCTTCACCGCAAGCCTTGAACTCAGCCACTATTTTCTCGTTAGCCTTAGAACTCATGCCGCGGCGCTCATAGAACAGCGGTTTATCCAATGCGGCTTCCAAGCCTTCAGCTATCAGGGCGTTTAGTACGCCGAACGAAGCGGTGAAGATTCCTGTGTTTGCTGGCGTGTTCTGCACGACTTCGTTGATTCTTTTTATCATTGTTTGGTAATTCGCGGGGGTTCGTTTTTCCATGGCGGTGGATACGCCGCAGCATACGAGGGAGAGTATGTGTTCTTTGGGGAAAGGCGAGGGCACAACGCACCGCACGGTGTCTTCTGGAAGCCGGGCTATTCTCGCGTAAGCTTCTAAGGGCTGGAGCGTACCAGACATGATTATGTTGGAGTAAGTGAATGAAAAAACTGGCGAGGTGATTTTCGACGGGTCTAACGCCACTATTTCCAGCTTCGCCGTTTTCACTTTTTCTCTGGTGAAGTAGCTACTTGCAACGTTAACAAAGGAGTCATCGCCCACCGTGTCCAGCCAACGGAGCAGAAATTCGCTCATCCCGTGAATATAAGAACGAGGATTTTTTCCCTCCGCAAGCAAATTTCGCCTGATTGAACTGCCAACCTCGTGGATTTTTTCGAAAAAGTCTCTCGGGTTAGCTATGCTTCCGTGTTTTTTTATGATTTCTATTATGGATTCTGGGGCGATTATCTGCTCTCTAGTTATGCTTTCTGCCAGCTTTTCGATTTCGCCTCTGAAGAAGCGGATGAATTCTTGGATTTCTTTGTTTTCGTACTTTTCGGCTTCAAGTTCAGCCTGTTTTATAACGAACAGTGAAAGGCTGCTGCTTGCGATGTCTATGGCTGTTTCCGGCAGGTTATGGGCTTCGTCCACAATTAAAATTGTCTTCTGCAGTTGGGAATCAATATTATTTAGAAACGCAGCGCGAATCACAGGGTCAAACACGTAAAGGTAACTCAGCGCAACCACTTTTACATCGGCAAGGGCTGCTTTTACAAGTTCGTAAGGACATACGCCTCTTCTTCGGCAGACTTTCTGAATCTCAGACGCCGTGTACGGGCGAGTAGCTATCTGCATTTTAAGCTGAAGATACTCGTACGTTTGCTCATCTGGACCCTTGTGGTACGGACACCTGCCTTTTGCTTTCAGCATCTCGCAAGCTTCCATGAGTGATTTGGCGTCAAAAGCGTTTTTAACCGCCAAGTTGTTGAGGCACATTTGATTGCGTCCACGAAGCGAAATTCCTGAAACATGGTGCTTCTTGAATATTGCTCGTAGTTCTTCTATAACGCGGTCGTGCTGCCGGTGAGTCCGAGCAACGTACAGTATTTTCAAATCTTTCTCGACCGCGGTTGGGAGACACGCGGAAATCGCTGAAATGGTTTTTCCTAAGCCGTTGCTTCCTTCGATGAGAACTGAACGCTTTTCTTCAACAGCGTCGAAAATAGTTTTTATGAACTGGTCCTGATTAGGCCGCACTCTTGCGTAAGGGAAATACTCTGCGACTTCTAGGGGCAGTTTAAGCGTTTCCATTCCATAATCCCCTTGAAGGGCAGTATATGTTCACGGGGCATTGTTCGCATAATGGGCGCCTAGCCTTGCAATAACATCGTCCGTGCGTGATCAGCAAAACATGAACAGCCAAATAGTCACGCGGGTCGTAAAGTGATTGGAGGCTTGCGCGTACAGCATCGTAGTCTCCGTTTGCAGGCGCAAAACCTAACCGTTTTGAAACGCGGTTCACGTGCGTATCCACAGGAATCGTGGGCTGCCCTTTGGAGAAGAGCAGGACAACATCCGCGGTTTTCGGACCTACACCAGGCATTTGAACAAGGGTTTTTCTTGCTTCCTCAAGCGGCAAAGCCAATATAGACTGCATGGAGCCGTGAAATTTTTCGAGGATTATTCTTGAAACCCTGTTTATTGTTTTGGCTTTGTTCCTGTAGAGACCAGCGGTTTTCAGGGCGTCTTCAATCTGGCTGGTTTCTGCGTTCGCCAGCACTTCGGGTTTGATTTCGAACCGCTTCGATAGGTTTTCGAAGGCTCTGGCGGTGTTTCTATCCGCGGTGTTTTGTGAAATAATCGTCACAATCAACGTTTCAAATGGACTGCGCGTGGCTTTGGTCCACTTTGACATCGCAAATGTTTCACGCAGAATCTGCAGAACCGTTGCTGCCCGCTTGTCTTTCACGTTGCCGTCGCCCTCCCTGAAAGTGCTATCTACTGAATCAACCAGGCTATAAATATCATCTCTACTCAAACCTGTCAAAAACGAGGCAAAGTCTAAAGCAAAACGGAAGAGCAAAGCCCCGTTTGTCTCTGAGTTAAGAATTAAATACGCGCAGTAATGAAAAGGGTAAACGAGCCGAGTGAGAGGTAATGAATCTCTCTAAAAAGATGCGGGCTGCTTTGATTCTTGCGGCAGTTTTTGCGTGCACATTTCTCATCGTATTTTTAGGGATTTCCTTAACTCAGCCCGCACATTCTACACCTGAACATTATGTTTCGGGAATTGGTGGCATGACAATTACCATAGGTCCAAAGCCCAACTCCACAGATGCCCCCCTCGACACCACAATTACGATAGACGCTTTATCTTCCACAGCGTTAGACGACTTGCGCTTAACTCCGGAAGTGCCTTTCTCTCGTGTTGACATCGAAGTGTCAGGCACCCTGTCATATCAGCGAACGTTCTATCCTGCTCAACTGTTAAAACCCGCCACGTCCTACACGGCATCGGTAACAATCAGGGACATGCCAGTTTCATGGAGCTTCACAACAACCTCCGAACCCTATCACCCCACAATCAGCTTCTACCTCGCAACATACGCGCTGTGAATTGCACTTTCATCAGCCGCCGTTACGACTGCACTTGTCGGCTTAGCAACCCGCTACAAAAAACGAACAAGGAACGCCAATGACTCACAATATCTAATTCCGCACGTATTCCAACTTACAAGACTGATAAGCCTTTTGAGAACACCGGAAAAGCAGCCTATTCGCCGTCTATTTGGAGCCTAATAGTGGTTCTATGCAGAAAACGAGGAGGGGGTAGGTCCCCATTGGCGCAAAAAACGCCCAATAGCAGTGCTTCACCGCAGAACCATGCGGTTCAGTTTAAATAAGGGGGCTATAGACTGTTCCGAGCACTAGCGCGAAGCATAATCATGCTCTGTAGGACTTACAGAAAACAGCGGATCTTCACGAAAACTCTTAAATGAGAGCGAGAATTAACTGAAGCTAAGATTTAAAGCATATTAATCAAGAGGATGTTAACCAAAATGGCTGCAACAACCGAAAAAAGGCTTGAAGTTTTGAATTATGACGACAAGGCACAGGTTTTCACTGTGAAATCGCCCCAGACAGGGCATGTCTGCACCATTGTTGACACTTTCGCGGAAATGTTTCCCCTGTGGGCAGGAAGAATCCTAATCACCGCGGAAAACGAAAAATGGGGGTTAACAGCCGCAAGCGTCGCCACAGGCTTCGCCACCAGCGTCATCATGGCGCCAGCAGAAGCTGCCATCGAACGGCAAGTCCCAGCAGACCAGACACCGGACAATCGCCCTGGAGTGCTCATCCAAATCTACAACCGTGACCGCTTCGAGCTTAAGCATCAACTCATGGAGCGCATAGGTCAGTGCATAATGACGTGTCCCACAACCTCAGCGTTCAACGGCTTTGAAAAAGCTAAAAGAAAACTGAACGTTGGCAGCAGCCTACGTTATTTTGGCGATGGCTTCCAAAAGAAAACGATGGTCGGCGGCAGAAGATGCTGGAAAATCCCAGTCATGGAAGGCAACTTCATTGTGGAAGACGGGTTTGGCGCGCAGGAAGCCGTGGCAGGCGGCAACTTTATGATATTCGCGGAAAATCAGGCTTCAGGGCTTCAAGCGGCGGAAGCAGCAGCTGACGCCATACGTACCAATGCGCCTGACGTGGTTATGCCGTTTCCAGGCGGTGTGTGCCGTGCGGGCAGCAAAGCGGGTTCGCTTAAGTACAAGATGAAGGCTTCAACGAATCATCCTTACTGTCCCACGTTGCGTACTTTGGTGCCTGACTCGGTTGTTCCCGAAAACGTGGCAAGCGTCTATGAGATTGTCATTAATGGGTTGACTCTTGACGCCGTGAAGAACGCCATGAAGCAGGGTGTAACTGCAGCCGCAAACGTTCATGGTGTAGTGAAGATTTCTTCGGGCAACTACGGCGGAAAACTTGGGCCATACAAAGCTTTTCTGAAAGAAGCGCTTGAAGCGCCTTAGCATTTCCTTTTTACGGTAGCAACTTTTATCTTAACCGCTACAACGTAACTTGTGACAAGAAGCCATGCAGTGAAAACCTTGAGCACATCAAAAAAAACCTCTCTGGAACTATTCAGACTTCGAAAAACACTTAGTATACTAGCCAGCAAGGAAGGACGTGCCACAGAGTTGATTTCGCTTTATGTTCCGCCGGGAAAGCAGATAAGCGATGCCATAAACATGCTGCGTGACGAGTACGGCACAGCGTCAAACATTAAATCAAACACCACACGCAAAAACGTGCAGGACGCCATCGTGAAGGTACAGCAGCGACTGAAGCTTTTCAAGGCGCCACCAGCTAACGGGCTTGTGATATTCTGCGGAGCCATACCGCAAAATGGCGCAGGCAGCGAAAGAATGGAAACTTACGTTATTGAGCCGCCTGAACCCATCAATATTTACTTGTATCGTTGTGACTCGCGTTTTCACACTGAGCATTTGCAGGAGCAGTTGAGGGAGAAAGAGACGTATGGCATATTGCTCATTGACGCTTCTGAGGCTACGATTGCCACGCTTCAGGGCAAACGGATGGAGATTGTGCGGGAGATGACTTCGGGTGTGGCGGGTAAAACGCGTGCGGGTGGTCAGTCTGCTCGAAGGTATGAGCGGCTTCGGGATATGCAGTTGAATGAGTATTTTACGCGTGTTGGGGGGCATGCAAACGATATTTTTTTGCCTATTGATACGTTGAAGGGTATTATTCTTGCGGGTCCTGGACCTACGAAGTATGATTTTGAGAAGGGCGATTATTTGAATTACATGTTGAAGAACAAGATTATTGATACGATTGACACTGCGTATGTGGAGGAGCAGGGTGTGAAGGAAGTGGTGGAGAGAGCGCCTGAGATTATGCGGAAAGTGCGGTATGTTGAGGAGAAGCAGATTATGCAGCAGTTCCTGTATGAGATGGGGCATGACACTGGGTTGATTACTTATGGAGAGGCTGAGGTGCGCAGGGCGTTGGAGGCTGGTGCGGTTCGGACGCTTTTGATTTCGGAGAAGGTTGATCTTTTGCGTGTTACGGTTCAGTGTAGCGCTTGTGGTTACGAGGAGAAGCATACGGTTAAGGCGCAGAATTTGGCGGATTTTGAGCAGGGTTTGGCTGGGAAGCCGTGTCCGAAGTGTCAAGCGCCATCCTTGGGCATATTGGATAAGCGGGATGTTATTGATGATTTGGCGGAGTTGGCGGAGCAGGCGAACAGTGATGTGGAGATAATTTCCACTGAGACGGAAGAGGGTCAGATGCTGAAGAACGCGTTTGGCGGAATCGCCGCGATATTAAGGTTCAAAATGTAGGGCTAGCTGAACTATTGAAAAAGCAAATTGAACCTTTTTTGTTACTTTTTGTTATTCTGAGCATTTTGATGCTGGTTTGTACTGACGTGTGATTTTTTTCTATAGCCCCCTTATATAAAGGAATTATATATGGAAAGTCGTTTTAACCTATGAAAGGTAAGCGAACTTGATTTATTCGCCTAATGGAATTTGCTACCATTTGTCGAGATGAAATATCTCATTTATTGGCTTCTTTCTCGGTGGACGTGGATTGTCATCAGGCATGCCAAAAGCAATTGCACCAACTATTCTTGAGTCCACAGGTAAGTTTAATGTTTCTTTGAGTAATCTATCACCAAAAGCACCCATCCAACACGAGCCAACTCCTTGCATCCATCCTGCAATAACCATGTTTTGAAGGGCAATTGTAACATCCATCAGGCTAAGTTTCTCAATTATTACCTCAGATTGCCTGTAAAAACCTACAATAACAAAGGATGCACCATTGACCCAACGATTAAAGCCCTGAAAGTCACATGCTTCTTTTCCTTTTTTATTTCTTACAACCACAAAATGCCAAGGTTGATTATTCGTGGCTGAAGGGGCTTGTCTTCCAGCTTCTAAGATGTTTTTAAAAACTTCCTCGCTTACGGGGTCATTTTTAAATTTTCTGACGCTTCTACGGGTTAATAATTTTGCAATACAACTCATTCTGTTTTCCTCATTTCTTTAATTTCTTTAATTCCTCTCTTGCAGTTTGGATGATTTTGTTGACCTTATCAAATTCTACCCCTTCGGAAAGCAGAATGGAAATTTCTTGCGTAAGGGGAGCAAGTAGAGTTCTGTTATTGAAGAATGCTAAGTGCAAATCGTCAAAAGTTTCATGAGCCAAACAAATTGATTCATGAATTTTCTCAGAATAATAGTCTTTTAAGTCACCATGACTCTTGACAACTTCTCTACCTGAATCAGTTATTTCATAAACCGTTTTACTGTCGACTTTTTTTCCAGTAATCCATCCCTTGTTTTCCATGGACTTTAATAGGGGATAGACACTGCCTGTGCTAGGCTTTCGACCAGTCAATTGACTAACTTTCTTTATGATGTCATAACCAGTGACTTCGCCTTCTGATAGTATTTTTAGCATCCATAAATTGAGTAAACCTTTAGCCATTATCCACACCAACATATCTATATCGACATATCGATAACGATATAATATAAGTGTTACTCAAAACATCCTAAGCCCTAAAAGCCTTAAGTTTAGAACGCCAAAGCTCCCCAAAAAGATAAAGCGCTCAAAACAACCGTTTCATATATGGTTCTGAAGCGCCGCGCGTGTTTTTCTGTTGGTGTTGTTTTTGGGTAAGTGTTAAATATTTGTAAATATATTTCTGTTTACAGGTGAGGGTTTGAGCAGCAGTTGTTCTTTGTCTTCTCCGCTCAGCCGGAAACAAAAAGCAGTGTGGTCGCTGATAAGCAGGGGCTTATCCGTGGCTTCAATCGCTGGCAAGCTGAGAACCACGCGGCAATTCGTTAACCAGACAAAACTGGCGGCTGAAGCCAAACTTTCCACAACGCTTCTGGAAGTTGCACAAGCCAACGACCTGCAAGTCACGAGGTTATACCCTGAACAAGCCATACTTCTCGGCTATCACCCCGCGCTCAAACGCAAAGCCATAATCACCTACAGCACCCGCCACGGCATCAAAGTGTGGTACTGGCACAACAACCCCGAAGAAGTGACCAATCAGGAATTCCTTCGCCAAACCCGAGAGTACTTGCTTGACCTTGCCAAAGAAAGAGGCATAGAAGTGGAAGGTGCCGCGGATATGCATCCAGCCAAGTTAGCCAGCATAATATTCAGCAAGCTTGTTCCAAGGGTGAAATCATGAACCCTCTGCGATATCTGGAGAAACGCATCAGAGGCTGGCTTCCCAAAGAACCACAAACACCAAGTCCCCAATTAGAAATAACCCGTAAACCGCCCAAAACAAGAACTCAGGTCTGGATTGTGATTTTCATAATGGGCTTTGCAAGCGGGTTATTAGGCGCTTATAGTGCTTCTTTTGACATATTTTCAAGGCTTGGTATATACGTTTGGCTGATACTCATATGCTTAGTTTTGTCAATTGTTGCAGCGGCAATTTATGTTCGAAAAAAGGTAAGCGAAGAACGACAAAGGATGAGGCGAGAAGTGTAACCATGAATCCGAAAAAATATCTTGAAAATCGAATTCGAGGTTGGCTTCCAAAAGAAACAGATTTTGCACGGTTTAACATTACCCAAGAATAGACAATTTTTATTGTCGAAAGCCCTTAAATCAACCAGAAGTCAATAAGCTGTTATGGGTTCGGGACTGGATTCTCTTCACAAGATTCTCAAGGATGAAACGCGGAGAAAAATAGTGCTTCTTCTTAACGAGAAGGACGCCCTGAGCCACAGCGACCTGATGGCAAAACTGGGTTTCCTAACCACCGGACTGCTCAACTACCACCTAAAACAACTAGACAACTTGCTAACCAAAGACGCTGACGGGAAGTACACTCTTACAGAAAAGGGGCAAACTCGCCACGCGCCTGCTAACAGAATTTCCTGAGCAGAACAGAAAACATACGGGCATGAAGCCTAAGTGGTGGCGGAAATTCTGGATTGGGATAGGCGCCGCCTCAGTATTAACTACGGTTACCAATTTATTGGCGTATTTTCTTGGCTACGTTAATCTCACCATGTTCTTCCAGAATTTTCTGATTTTTCTTGCGTTGATAGGTTTTCTTTACATGTCGCAGCACATAGCTATGGAAGTTCTTTCGGACAAAAATCAGTCCAGACTATTGAGAATCAACAACTTCGCCAGAGGCGTTGTGGTTGGCTTTCTTCTGTGGTTCGCCCTAACATTCGCCATGATTGGCAGCGGGTTCAGCCGAATAATATCCGACGTGTTGGGACAGCAAGTGGAAATAATAAGCGTCAATGCAAGCCTCTTGATATGCCAAGTCATAGGCAATTTCATCGGGAAGTGGCTGGCAAATAGATACTATCAAACATTTTGATTACAGGGGTGCTTTTATCGGTTTTAGCTGGGTTACTTAGCAGGGGTTTTTCAAGTCTGCTTTAAACCGCTTTTGTTTCACACGCGCCTACGCAGAAGTGGTTCCACTTCGCTTCTACTCATGTTTCTTACAAGCAGCCGTTTTTGTTTTGAGGTAAAGCCTGAAACCATTTCTATCTCGGCGCGGAAGACTTTAGAAAGCTCTTTTATGAGTTCCTTGTTTACTTTGCCCTTAAGTGGTTCCTCGGTGCAGAAAACTACTATCTCGTCGCCATCTACCTTGACGCTGAACTTCGGCTGATTTGGCTTCACAAACACTTCGATGACTGCGCCGTCTTTCGTGTCTTTTACGTTCATGCCGTTGCGCACTCGGTATTAGCGTCAAGCCCTAAAGCCCAGCTGAACTTGTTTCGCAGGGTTTTAGGATAAAACTTTTCCAAGTCGAAATCCACTTTCCGCGCCCATTTAACGTATGCTGTGGGGTCGATGTACGACTTGAGCGATGTGCCCAGATTGTATTCTTTCGTGAGCTTTGTTAACTCAATGTCAAGCTTGGATTTTTCGATTCTCTTGGTCAGCACCTCGGTTTTCTTGCCTTCCGCCTTCTTCTGCTCCAACTGCACCTTCATCTCCTCAAGCTTGGCTTCTTTCTTGGCTAACCGCTCCTCAAATTTTAGCGGAACCTTGCGTTTGTGATTCGCTACTTCGGCTACCTTCAGGTTTGCTTTTTTTGCCTCGTACTTCTTCAGGTAAACTGGAGCTTCTTTTGTCACTGGACTCTTGGCTAACTCTTCCTTCACTGTCTTTGTGCATCGCCAAGTGCGAAAAACTTTAGCCGTTAACCCAGGCATTTTTTGCGAGAGAAAGCGGGAAACCTTTTTGGAGTCAACCCCTTCAAACAGGTATTCTTTACTGTTTTCTGCATAATATTCTATGTTTCTGATGACCGCTGGCGGGGCTTGCATGCTTTTTTCCCATCTGACACAGTCTTTTCCTAAAAAGTCGAAGCGCAATGTGTCGCCTTCAATTTTGATGTGCTCACGTCTCAGCGTGATTGCGCCCACGGTGTCGGCTTCGTCAGGATCTTTTTCGTCACCAACCCTCATGTTCGGCTTGAGAATCAGCCAGCAGACTGTGGCGACTTTGCGTTTCGTCTCATCTTTAGCGTCCAAAGTCTTCATTATGTGCTGCTCAATAGCCGCGATGTTCTTGCCGAGTTCTTCGGCTTTCTTGAACTTTTCTTTTTCGCGGTTCTGCTTGATGAACGCGGAATCGCTGAACCAGACGTACTTGATTTTTCCCGTCAGCTTGTCCGTCCACTTTGCCACGTACATCTTGTCGGGTTCCCAAACGATTTCCTTCCAGTTTCCAGCAGGTCGTGGACTGTCGGGGGAAAGGTTGAGGACTATGTCTTCCTCGCAGGGTCCTTCTTTCCACTTGCCCCGTCTCGGATGGTCACCGCGACCTGCGAAGAGGCAGGAGGGTTCCGCCGTCCAGTTGGCTATCTCCAGCTTCTTCCCGTTAACTATGGCGTAACCGTACTTTTCTTTGCGCTCCAAGCGGATGGCTTTGCGTTCCGTAGCCAATTTCTTCTTCTCTTCTTTGCTCATGCACTCCTTCTTCTGCTTTTCCTCTTCGATGTAACTGGAGACCTCTGTGAAGTCGATGGCTTGGCGGATAGCAGAGTCAGGATTGGTTAAGTCTTCTGGTTCGGCGGCGCCGATGTTTTTGAGGTACTCCTCGGTGAATGAGCCGAGCAGTTGCAGGGCGGGGTTTTCCTGTTTTAGCTGCTCCAAAAATTCCTGCATGAAGTTTTTCATGAAAACCTTGTCTGGCGGAGTCGTAAGGGACATTGTTTTTCTTATCCACGCGATTGCCATCTGCTCGCTTTTCGCAGACAGCTTTACGCTGCGCTCTTGAATCTTGATGCTGAAGCCCTTGTAATCGTATTGTGGAACGTATATGCCGTTGTGACGCAGGCTTTTCATTTCATGCTTCATTTAGTAACCCTTACCCCCGCTTCATTCCATGGCTTTTTTAATTTTTCATGTTTAATAAGCGGCTTTCTCTTTTCTGTCTTTTTCCCGCCTTAAAAACGTTCACCATTGATTCAGCTTGTTATCTTATAAATCGCACAGCGTTCTCTTGGAGGCTCGGGTTTGCTGCAGCTTCTTGTAAAGCTGCTCCACGTGTTTGCGTTCAACGTAGCCTTTGTGAGGCCGGAAGCCGCCTGAGAAGCCTCCTGGAATATGCATGAGCTCGTGAATAAGCGTTTTCTCCTTGTCTTCCTTGGACATTTTGTCGTAAATCTCCGAAATAACCTCGATCGTGTAGGATGGCGGAATGTTCAGAACTCCCTGCCAGATTTTGCCTAAGCCGTGGATACGAGCGATTGTGCGTTTAGCTTTGGAGCCTTTGCTTCGAACGCAGAAAACAAATTGGGGCACAACATGGAAAAAGTCCAAGTCAAAAGCGATTTCATCAACTTGTTTTTTGATGTCTGGCGCAGAATAGTACTTTATGGGCATAATAGGTGAAATGGCTTTTCGGGTTAAAAAGGTTAAAGCCACAATTACGCTATCGTGCTCGGAGTCTATAGCCCCTGCCTTTTTATACTGAACTGCATGGGTTCTGGAGAGGTTTCTTGTGAGCATTTAAGTTGCCATGTTTGATGCCGAAATCGTGACTGTTAAAATGCATTGCTCACTTATTAGTTATTTTTGTTGCGTTATTCGTAAAAAAAATACTGAAAACGGAAAGCCTTAAATAAAACAAACGGTAACTCTTACCACTCAAAAGAGGTACATAAAATGGTAACCTTCAGTGGATGCTACACCGCACTCGTAACCCCCATGACCCCTGACCGCCAAGTGGACTATGAAGGGCTACGCAGGCTAGTTGAATTCCAAATCAGAGAAGGCGCCAGTGGCATACTCGCCGTCGGCACCACAGGCGAAAGCCCAACCTTAGACTGGAACGAACATAACCAAGTAATTGAAAAAGTCTATGAGCACAGCGGAAGCAAAGGCTTAACCATAGCCGGAACAGGCAGCAACAGCACCCAAGAAACCTTGGAAGGCACCGAACACGCCGCCCACATAGGCGTACAAGCCGTCTTGCTTGTTGACCCATACTATAACGGCCCCAGCTCGCTGGAGATACGCAGAGAATACGTGGAACCCGTCGCGAAACGTTTTCCAGAAGTCCAAGTAATCCCTTACGTCATCCCAGGAAGAACAGGCACCCAGCTCTACCCTCAGGACATAGCGGTTCTTCACCAACAATACCCGAACGTAAGCTGCGTGAAAGAAGCCACAGGCGATCTCGACAACATGCGCCTAACCCGCAAACTCTGCGGCGACGACTTCACAATTCTCTCAGGAGACGACGACAAAACCTTCGCCATGATGACCGCGCCCGATATAGCCGCAGCAGGAGTAATCTCCGTCGCCTCCAACATAGCCCCGCGCACAGTGCAGAGCCTAACCCAAGCCTTGCTCGCTCACAGAACAGAAGAAGCCAACAGACTCTACGCAGCCTTGAAACCGCTCTTCAGCATAATAACAGTCAAAACTCAGGAGCCGACACCGTTCGGACCGGCGACCTGTAAAGCCCGCAATCCACTGGCAACCAAGACGTTAATGAACGTTTTAGGCATGCCCTCAGGCCCATGCAGACAACCCCTTGGAAAAATGACTCGCGCTGGTCTCGAAATAGTCCTCGCCAACGCTCGGAAAGTATACGAAACCAACCCTACGATACTTCAGCCCGTAGCAGACTTCTTCTCTGTGGACCTAAGCGAACGCTTGTACAACGCGAGATTCTGGGAGGGACTCACATATGCTTAAGCTGTGTGTGGCAGGCGCGGCTGGCAGAATGGGCAACGCCATAATCCAGGAAGCCACAGCCAAAGGACACCAGATAACAGGCGCAGTCGAAGCCCAAGGCAACCCCTACATAGGCAAAACCCTGCGCGAACTGGGCATCTGCGACTCCGACACGCGCATTGTTGGCTCCGACAGAATCAGCGAAGCCTGCAGAGACGCAGACGTTTACGTAACTTTTACCTCTCCAACGGCTGAGATGCAAAACGTTCCCGCTGTTGCCTCACTGGGCAAACGTATAGTCTTGGGCACGACGGGCTTCACTGAAGACCAAAACCGCACGCTACGCGAAGCTGTCGAGGGCAGGGTTTCAGCAGTGTTCTCGCCGAACTATTCCGTGGGCATAAACATCCTCTTCAAGCTTGCCCAAGCGCTAAAGGCTTTTCCGCAGGAATACACGTTCAGCATAAGCGAAATCCACCACACAGGCAAGAAGGACGCGCCAAGCGGAACCGCCAAAAAACTCGGCGAAATAATCAGAGACATACGCGGTTACACTCGAATGGTGTATGGCAGAGAAGGCACCAGCCCGAGGCAACCTGAAGAACTTGAAATAACAGCGTTGCGCGCAGGCGGAGTCCCAGGCATCCACGACCTCATAGTTGCAGGACCAAATGAAATGCTACGTTTAGAGCATGTTGCTTTCTCACGCAACGTCTTCGCCCAAGGTGCAGTGTACGCGGCGGAATGGCTAAGCCGCCAGACACACCCCAGAATTTTCAGCATGGAAGATGTGCTGGGTCTATCCTGACCTGAGGTGAAAAAACAGTGGGCAACAGGGTAGTCATCAAGTTCGGAGGCGCCGACCTCTCCACAGGCGAAAAAGTCGCACAAGCAGCCAAGATGGTTGCAGACGCAAACTACAAGGAAATCGTAGTTGTGGTTTCAGCCATGGGAAAAACAACCGACAGCCTCCTCAACACAACCTCGCAATTAGGCGACGTGAGTGACGCTGATTACGCGGAACTGATATCTATGGGCGAACGCGTCAGCGCCCGTTTCTTCTGCAGCGCCCTGAGAGCCCAAGGTGCAAGAGCGGAACTTTTCGACCCATGCAACAACACTTGGCCATTGATAACAGACTCCAACTTTCGCAACGCGAGACCAGACATGGAGAAAACAACTGAGCTGGCGAGGAAATTCCTTGCTCCGTTGCTAGGTGACGCCATACCCGTGGTCTGCGGCTTCATAGGAAAAGACCCAAACGGCAGAATAACCAGTCTGGGCAGAGGCGGAAGCGACACCACCGCTTTGGTACTGGCTAAGTGCTTAGACGCGGACGAGGTAATACTGGTCAAGGAAACGAGCGGAGTTCTCTCGGCAGACCCGAAAATCGTTTCTGAAGCCCGATCACTTAACAAGCTGGATATACGCGAAATGTTTGATTTAGCGCAAGGCGGCGCAAAAATTGTGAAGCCTGAAGCACTGCGGTACAAACAGCCGAACCAGATGCTCAGGGTGGTGGACTTCTCCTCAGGCAACCTTGCTGTTGGCGGCACAGAAATCACCGGCTCACTCGATATTGACTCATCCGAGATGCAAAGCCGCAACGACTTGATTGCCGTAAACGTGGTCTGCGAAGTAAACGCGGAAAACCTCAGCCGAGTCTTCTCAGCGCTCCGCCAGAAACCCATATACGGCGTCAGCTCAGGCAGCCGCTCAATCACAGTGTTCACCTCGGACGGCGACATCACCGAGATCATACGCAGGCTGCACAGGGTGCCAGGTTTCAAGGCTGTGAGCCACAGAGAAAACGTGGCCATGCTGCAAGTGAGACATCCAACGTTCATCGAATCACCCGGCGGAGTCGCATCAATAAGCACCGCGCTGAGTCAGCAAGGCATCAACATAATCGAGGTCACCACCAGCAAGGCAACCATTAACGTTTTTATCGAAGAAAACCAACTCAACAAGGCGAAGGAAGCGATAATCAATGTCGTCAAACCGTAAAGTAGCCATATTAGGCGCAACAGGTGCCGTTGGACAACGGTTCATTCAGCTGTTGCAAGGGCACCCGTGGTTCAAGATTGAGGTGCTCGCGGCTTCGGAGCGGTCAGCAGGCAAAAAGTACAAGGACGCCTGCAACTGGCTCTTAGAGTCGAACTTGCCCAGAGAAATCGCTGAAATGAAAGTGGCACACGCTGATGTGGAATCCGTGGAGAAAGCAGGCAACGTGGACTTTGTCTTCTCAGCGTTACCAGGCGACTTGGCAGGTTCAGTTGAAGCAGAGTTCGCCGCGTTATACCCGGTCTTCAGCAAGGCAAGCGCCCATCGAATGGACAATGACGTTCCGCTCATTATACCGGAAGTGAATCCAGACCACGCCGCGCTCATCCCCGTCCAGCAGAAGGCAAAAGGCTGGAAGGGCTTCATCTCAACAGACCCCAACTGCAGCACCATACAACTGGCGATGACGCTGAAGCCGCTCATGCCGTTCGGTCTCAAGCAGGTTATGGTTTCAACCATGCAGGCGCTGAGCGGCGCTGGATACCCAGGCGTCCCCTCGTTGGACATTATCGACAACGTGGTTCCGTACATCTCGAAGGAAGAGGAGAAAATGGAGTGCGAACCCCTGAAGATACTGGGCGCATTCGACGGCAACAGAATATGCCCCGCGGATTTTGTTCTCAGCTCAAGCTGCCACAGAGTCAACGTCAGCGACGGGCACTTGGAATCCGTGTTCGTGAAGCTTGGCGCTGACCCCACTGTGGAGGAAATCGAAGCGGCTTTCAGCCAGTTCAAGGGCGAACCGCAAAAACTGAAGCTCCCCTCTGCTCCAGAAAACCCCATAGTGGTAAGGAAGGAGCCAAATAGGCCTCAGCCTCGCTATGACAGGAATGCGGGCAAAGGCATGAGCGTAGTGGTCGGCAGAATCCGAAAGGACCCGATAATGACAGCCAAGTACTTGTGCTTGGGACACAACACCATTCGCGGAGCCGCAGGAGCAGGCATCCTCAGCGCTGAACTCATGGTAAAGAAAGGGCTCGCCTAAAACTGCAGGCTTTACGGAAAGCTTCAAAGAGGAATAAGTTATGGTGCAAACACCACAGCGGCTTCAAAAGCCATTAGAGAACAGAGGAGGAAAGCTTTACTTTGACGGCGTTTCCGCCGCAGAACTAGCTGAGGCTTTCGACACGCCGTTATACGTTATCAGCGAGAACCGAGTAAGAGACAATTATAGGCGATTGCACAGCGCGTTGGCATGCAACTACGAGAAAATCAGGGTTTACTACGCTGCAAAGGCGAATTCGAACTTGTCGGTGCTGAAAATCTTGGAAACTGAAGGCGCTTGTTTAGACGCGGTCAGCCCCGGTGAAGTTTTCATGGCTTTAACCACGGGTTTTCTGCCAGAGCGTATTTTGTTCACTGGAACAAGCGTTAGAGACGACGAGTTAAAGTTCCTCGCAGACACAAACATAACCGTTAACGTTGACTCGCTGTCTCAGCTAGACAGGCTGCTAAAGAGTAAAGTGCCCAATGTTCTGTCTGTCCGTGTTAATCCCGAGATAGGCGCAGGGCACCATGACCACTGCATCACTGCAGGTAAAAACACGAAATTTGGGCTGTGGGAAAACGACGCCGTAAAGGCCTACAGGCAAGCGAAAAACGCTGGTGTGGAGCGGTTCGGCATACACATGCACGTGGGTTCAGGTGTTCTTGACGTTGAGCCATTCCTATTGGCGCTTGATAAGATGCTGAGCGTAGCTAGAAAGGTACACGACGAGGTCGGCGTAGACTTCGAGTTTGTGGACATGGGCGGTGGGCTTGGCGTGCCCTACAAGCCAGAAGAGCAAGAGTTGGACCTGAGCCTTTTCTCTGAGAAAGTTCTGTCCCTCTTCAAGATCAGGATTGACGAGTATTCGCTTGGAGAACCGTTCTTCTGTGTGGAGCCTGGACGCTATTTGGTCTGCGACGCAAGCATCTTGCTAACCGCCGTGAACACGGTGAAAGCGACACCTTTCAAGAGGTTTGTCGGCGTAGACGCGGGATTCAACACGTTAGTGAGACCCACCATGTACGGCTCATACCATCGCGTGCTCGTCTCTAACAAGCTGGACGCCCCAGACGAAGAGACATACGACGTTGTTGGTCCAATCTGCGAGTCAGGCGACGTGTTGGCTAAGGACAGGCGATTGCCGAAGGTGGAGGAAGGCGATTTGCTTGCGGTTCTGAACGCTGGCGCATACGGCTATGCCATGAGTTCACAGTACAACGCTAGACCACGCGCCGCGGAAGTTCTGGTTAAAAATGGCAAGTGCGCCCCAATCCGAGAGCGCGAGACGCTTGACGATTTGATATCTGGGCAGCGAATGGTAGAGTGGATGGCATGAAGTTTTGGAAGATGCATGGCTTAGGCAACGACTACTTGGTAATCGACAACAGAGACGAAAAAATAAGCGATAAAGAAGCAGCGGAACTATCGCTGACGCTCTGCAAACGGAGATTCTCAGTCGGCGCAGACGGCATCCTCTTCGCCTCAAACTCAACCGTGGCGGATGTGAAAATGCGGATTTTCAACGCGGACGGAAGCGAAGCCGAAATGTGCGGAAACGGCATCCGCTGCTTCGCCAAGTACTGCTACGAAAACAACATTGCCCGAAAAAACGAGTTGGTCGTGGAAACATTGGCTGGAAACAAGCGCACGTGGTTAACAGTTGAGAACGGTTTGGTTATTTCGGTGATGGTTGACACGGGCAAGCCCGTGCTGGAGAAAAGCAAGATCCCGATGCTGGGCGAAGGCAACGCCGTAAACGAAGCCTTGCAGGTCAACGGCGAAACGTACAAGGTAACATGCCTCTCGGTTGGAAATCCCCACTGCGTCGTATTCGTTGACGCCGTAGACGATTTTCAAGTGCAGCGCATCGGCCCGAAAATTGAGAACCACCCGCTTTTTCCAAAGAGAACAAACGTGGAGTTCGCTCAAGTTTTAAGTGAAAACGAGGTGAAAGTGCGGGTGTGGGAGCGAGGCTGCGGAGAAACACTGGCGTGCGGCACAGGCGCCTGCGCCACAGTCGTGGCTGGAAACCTGCTCAAGAAGCTCGGCGACAAAGTCCGTGTTCACCTGCTAGGCGGCGATTTGGAAGTTGAGTACGCAGAACGCTTGCTTCTGAATGGTCCAGCAGAGAAAGTTTTTGAAGGAACACTGTTTAAGGAGAGGGTGTGAAACTGATGTTTGAAGTTGCTGATAGGGTGAAGCGGCTTCCACCGTACCTTTTCGCCGAAATAGAGAAAACTATGAAAGAAAAAAAGGCGCAAGGCGTAGACCTTATCTCGCTAAGTATCGGTGACCCTGACTTTCCGCCGCCACCCGTGGTGATAGAGGCGCTAAAAGAGGAAGCGGCGAACCTGAAGAATCATAATTACTCGCTTAGCCAAGGCGAGTCAGACTTTCGGGAAGCGGTTGCGGATTGGTGTAAGAAACGGTTCCACATCGACATTAGCCAAGGCGAAGTTATCGCGCTTTTAGGCTCGAAAGAAGGCTTAGCCAACATAGCGAGAGCGTTCGTGAACGCGGGTGACCACGTGCTTGTGCCTGACCCAAGTTATCCTGTCTACTATAACGGCGGCACAATACTAAACGATGGGGTTCCAGTTTCGATGCCGCTGCTTCAAGAAAACGGCTTCAAACCAGACTTCGAAGAGGTGCATCCGGAAAAAGTGAAGATGATTTTCCTGAACTACCCAAACAACCCGACAAGCGCCACAGTGGACAAGAAATTTCTCAAGCAGGCGGTTGAGTTCGCACGGGAAAACAACATAATCCTCTGCTACGATAACGCTTACTCGGAGATAAGCTTCGACGGCTACAAGGCCCCCAGCATCCTCGAAATTGACGGCGCCATGGACGTGGCTGTTGAGTTCCACTCATGCTCGAAGACGTTTAACATGACGGGCGACCGCATAGCTTTCGCCGTGGGAAACAAGCAACTAATCAGCGGGCTCGCCAAGGTCAAGTCGCAAATCGACTCTGGACCGCCCGTTTACATCCAAAAAGTAGCCGCCAAAGCCCTAGCAACCTACAAGAGCGATAAACCGCCCGCGTTCCTGAAGGAAAACAACAAAATTTACGCTGAAAGGCGTGATGTGCTCGTGGAGCGCCTGTGCAAGCTAGGTTTCATGTGTGACAAGCCAAAAGCCACATTCTATGTTTGGCTAAACTGCGGGTCCAGTTCCATTGAGTTTGCGGCCAAGTTGCTTAGCGCAGGGGTAGTTGTGACGCCTGGCATCGGCTTCGGGGAACACGGAGAAAACTATGTTCGTTTCTCTTTGACTCAGCCGAAAGAGCGGATATTTGAAGCCTCGAAAAGGATCGCCGGGCTTTTGGGATGTGCCGTCGCAGCGTAGAACCGTTCTTTCTGCTACGCCTCTTTTTTCTGGTAAGGAGACTCATAGCTTATATATTGATATATACTTATGCTATGGGCATGAGTCCCAACAAAATTAGCTTTGAAGATTCCTTGCTGACCGAGGTTGTTGAAACTGGAAAATGCGTCAGCTGCGGCACATGCGTCGTTGCTTGCCCCTTTGCTTGTTTAGACTTGGTTGAAGGAACACCCAGCTTAGTAAAAGAATGTAAGGTCTGCGGTATTTGCGCCCGAGTTTGTCCGAGGTACCAGTGGACGATGGCAGAAGTGGAGAAGTTTGTTTTTGGCAGAGAACGGAAACCGGAAGAAGAGTTCGGCATTAACCGCAGAATAGTCATATCTCAAGCAACAGACGAAGACATTTTGAAGGCTCGCCAAGACGGGGGCGCCGCTACTGCACTCTTGTTGTTCGCTCTGAAAAACGGCTTCATTGACGGCGCAATTGTTGCGGGAACAGATAAAGATAAACCATTTTATCCTGCTCCAATGTTGGCAACAACGGAAGAGGAACTCATTGAAGCTGCGGGAACAAAATACACGTGTTCATCAAACGTTCTTGCGCTGTCTGAGATGCTTAAGCAGAAAAAAGCTAATGTTGCTTTTGTGGGAACTCCCTGTCAAATTCACGCTGTCAGGAGAATGCAGATGGCGGGTTTGAAGAGGCAAGTTGGTCCTGTGAAATTTTTGGTTGGGCTCATGTGTTCTGAATCCTTCACTTATGAAGGATTAATGGAAAACCACATTCACGGAAAATTAGGTATCAACCTAGATGACATACGAAAGATAAACATTAAAGGGAAAATGCTGGTCACCACAGACTCAGAAGTCACAGAAATTCCCCTTGCAGAAATAAAGCCATATGCGCGAACAAGTTGCAGTTTCTGCGATGATTTCAGCTCTGAACTTGCTGACATTTCCGTAGGCGGTTTAGGATTAGACGGCTGGACATTCACGATTATCCGAACAGAAAAAGGTGAAGAACTTTTTTCAGGTGCAGAAAAGGCTGGTTACTTGCGTATTAAAACCCTAGATGAAGGCGCGTTCGCGCTTAAGCTGTTAAAGAAGCTCTCTAATCGAAAAAGAGGCTCAATCACAGCTTCCCCGAAAGCATAAAGGACTTTGCAGTATTGGTTGCAGAGTATAGAAAGCTGCTTAACGCCATTTTTGCTGTGGCTATCGGCATGGTAATCGACGCTGCATTATAGCTTCTGACAGTATATATTCAAATAGTAGTGTATTAGTTGATTAATGCTTGTAAGTACCAGAGGGAAACTTATGGAACGGAGAATAATGTCATTAGGCAGATCGTCCATGGTGATTTCTATTCCGAAGAACTGGATGCAGCTAAACGAGCTAAAAAAAGGCGATGTTGTTTCCTTAGCTATTCAACGTGATCGTTCCTTAGCTGTTTATCCAAGCGTCCAGAAGAAGACAACAGCTAAAGAGATTACCCTTCGCATTAGCCAAAAAGAAGATGAAATGCTAATTAGTCAAAAGATAATCGGCGCTTTCCTGAACGGCTATTCCGGCTTTACGCTTATCTCAGACAAGATTTTTTCCATTCCGCAAAGAAAAGCCATTCGAAACATGGCTGGAAGACTTTATATGAGAATTATGGAGTCTGACTCGAAAGGTGTTTACATTCAAACTCTGACGGATGAATCGAAAGCGTCACTCGAGCAGGCAATACAGAGAATGCATTTAATCTCTTACTCCATGTGCGAAGATATCTTTACTGCTTTGAAGAATAACGACATAGCGTTAGCGAAGTCCGTTTTTTCCCTTGACGACGATGTCGACCACTTCTCCTTTTTCATTCTCCGTTTACTTCGCAACGCTGCCCAAGACTCTGCCTTGGCAAACGAGCTTCGCATAGACCCGTTAGACTGCATGGACCATCAAACTCTTGTTTACAGGATTGAGCACGCTGCAGACTATACAGCGGACATAGCGCGGCACATAATAATGCTGGATGGAAGCAAGCAGAAAATTCCGGATGATGTGTTGGAGCTTATGGTCACTGCAGGAACGGAGTCTGTTGATTTATACGTCAAGGCAGTTAATGCTTTCTTCTCAAAAGATGTTCCTTTTTCTGTTGAGATAATGAAATACCAGCAGCGAATTGAGAAGCTTGATCAGGAAATAGCCGTAAAGTCATTCACTGGTAAACATAAAAACGCTGAACTTGTTTGTGGCATTTGCTCAATAAGAGATAATATAAAAAGGATTGCTGACTGTGCAGCAAATATAGCGGAGATTGCGGTGAACCGCGCGTTCAAAGTTACTACTTAGGCTTCTTTGAAGGTGAGTAGCTCAGGGTCAGCGTCAGCTTCGGGAACAGGCTCTTTTGAAGCAGTGTCCGCGCCATTGGTAACGCTATGTTGTAATTGTATACTTCTTTTCCGTTGCTTCGGGCTTCTTTCAGAATTTCTTTTTCTACTTTGTGCTTCAGGTTGCCCACGGTAAGTGCTCCGATTGTGAAGATGCCTGGCATCATTTCTCTCATGTCATCTTTTAGTTCTATTCCTTCTACTCCGAAGGGCGGGACGGCGTTTATGTCGAGTAGAACTTTGATGTGTTTGAGTTCATTCAGCATTTCCTTGTCTACGAGACGGGTGCCTTTTACTCCTGCGCACATTATTACGTCAGCTTTCTTTAGCACTTCGATTTTTGAAGCAGGCGTTGGCGCAAATATGCCCTGTACTTGTACTCCGTGATCTTTGGCTAGAAGTCTTGCGATGTTTTCGGCGTGTTCTTTTCCATCGACGCGTTTCGGATTAAGGCTGACAATCATTACGTTGCATCCCATCTTGGCTAAGAGAACCGCTGCGATTTGTCCTACGGCGCCTGTGCCTAAGATCGCGCATGTCTTGTCTTTTAACTCGCCAAGCTTGCTTGCTAAGAGTGCGCTTTCAGTTTTTGCAACCATAGCGGCGGCTGTTGTGTATGCGCCAGCTGGGTCTACTACTATGCTTGTTTTGAACGGCGGAAACATTGCGTCTTTTACTGCTTTGAAGACTTCTTCTGCTCTTTCGGCGTTTTTGCCTCCGATCAAGAATGCGGTGTGCTTTACTCCTTTTGGTCCTCGTGACAGCAGAGCGTCCTGAACGATTAAATTGGCGTCTTCAGGGGTCACATTTTCGTAGGGAATGACAGCGTCATAACCAACGTCGTATGCCATGCAGATGTCGAAGGGGCTGGCTTTCACGTCGGTGTCTAAGTAAAAAAGCAGGTAGGGCGAATCTTCTGAAGCTTTTCCGATGACAGGTTTTACTTGGATTTGCATGGATTGAAGCCAATCCTGTAACTCGTGAGCGGATGGCACTTCTGCGTTAGCTGATATGACTTTTTTCGAAAGCTTCGCGGTCTCCACCTTAGCCTCGAGCGATTCTAACAGCTGTTTTGTTCCCTCAACATGTTCAGGGCTGCATATGTGCAAACACGTGATTTCGTCTTTGCCAGCTATCTCTTTTGCGTGATCTAGAATGCCCATGACAATCCAGCTTTCTCTTATCGGGAATTTCACTTCCTTTTCTTGTTCTTCGATGTCAAGCTGCATAGCCTGTCCGTAAGCAACGAGATAATCTCTCTCAGTGGCGTCACCCTCTTTTTGCTTGGACAAGTTGTCTAAGGCCTTAAGCACTTGGTCTCTTTGTTCTATTTTTTTGTCCGTGTTAGTCTTAAGATAGGTCATGGCGTTTTCGTCTATGTCAACAGAAAAGAATGGAACACTGCTCTTTCGGAATATCTCTGCCAAAATGTTGTTTTCGTAAAAGTCTTTTGGAGAGCGCATTCCAAGTTCTTCGGTTGCGAAATCCAGATTGACTTTGCCGACCACGTTCTCCAAGAACTTGTAGAAGCCTATTGAGGGTCTGTGAAGAGAGTTGAGAGGATTTGAATTGGCTGCCGCGGTGGTGTCGAATGGTTCATTGTACTCTTTTTCCATGATTAAGACGTTTAGTTTCTTTTTTTCTAACGGTCTGACTTCAAGTGTTTTCATTTAATTTTCACTGATTATCCTTAATGACAAAAGGAAAATATATACTTAGCCGAAATACCTTATATGCAAATATATAAGGTATATACAAAACAGGTATCAAGAAACATTTTCATCATAGAATTTTTCATCAGAAACGGGCGGAAGCATCAACCGAGTTTTGATCTTGAGCTTACCGCTCTTTGAATGAGGCTTCCTCATCACTGTGTCATTACCTTTTTCAATTTCACGGGCATCCTCAGCCAGTCTAGCAGCTGCTTGAGCTATTTCATGCGCGCACGTGACCAGAGGAATGTATTTTTCGCTTTCCTTCTCCATGAAGCATGCTTGAACGTTTATTTCAGCGACTTTCTCAGTCATTGCGTAAGCTGCCAAGGCTTTTGCCTTTGCGTAAGGATTGCTAAACTCAGATCGGTCACGAACGACCTTCAAGTCCACTATTAATCTGGGTAAATCTGGCTTTTGGCCATTTTCAATCGCGTAGACCACGTTGTCAATCTCTTGCTGCACTATCCTATAGACACCTGTGATCGCGAGCACTTTGCTGATGTTGGAGTTGAAAATTGCCATTTCTACAGGGTCTAAAAACTGCTTTCTTGCTCCAATCAACGGGTCACCTGTGATTATTAGGTAGCCTAAACCTTGTTTTTCAATCTCTTCCTTGGCTCTTTTTCCAGGCGCATCTGAAATAACAATGCCGGGCAAGCCACTGCTTGATATTTTCTCTCGAAATTGCCTCGGTCCAGGTAACGATGTGTTAGGAGATATCACGATTAGAAGGTCAGGGTTAAGCTCAAAAATTTTTGGCATTGCTTCTTCGATATCATCAGGGCCCATTTTTGAGCCAGTGGTCACCGTTCGAACTTTGATGTCTTTACGGTCAGCTAACTCGTCCAGAAGAAGTTCAAGAAGCGGGGACGTACCAATGTTTCCACACTTGAAAATTCCGATTTTTTTTATTTGCGGCTCTGCCAATTTAGGTCACTTATAGCTGATAATGCGTGCTAAACTTTTAAGAATTGCCATTTCTCAAACTGAGAAAACGTCAAAGTTATCACCGAAACTGTTTAATAACTACTTCTCCGAGTTCATAGCATAAACTTACAAGAGGGTTGTTGATGGCGCTGAATGAGAATTTAGAAAAGCTCTCGAACGCTTGTGGCGTAACGGGCAGAGAAGAAGAGGTCCGGAACCTGCTGATTAAATTGATGAAACCGTACGCGGACGAAATTACCGTGGATAAACTTGAAAACGTTATCGCCGTAAAGAAAGGCAAAAAATCCAAGCCGAAGGTTATGCTTGCAGCTCACATGGATGAAGTAGGCTTGATGGTGAAAACAATCACCAAAGAAGGATTCATACAGTTCGCAAAAATGGGCGGCATAGACGACCGCATCTTACTAGCCCAAAAAGTTACAGTTCACACCCAAAAAGGTCCTCTACAAGGCATAATAGGCTCTAAACCTCCACACATACAAAAAGAGGAAGAACGCAAAAAAGTCGTAACCTACGACCAACTTTTCATGGATATCGGAGCGGAAAACCGCAAAGACGCAGAAAAGATGGGTGTAAAGGTCGGAGACCCTGTGTCGTTCGACGTGAAATACGCGAAAATAGGCAAGGATGTGGTGACAGGTAAAGCCTTCGATGACCGAGTAGGCTGCGCAGTAATGATTGAAGTTCTGAAGCAGGTTGGAAGCACCGATTGTACAATCTACGCTGTTGGCACCGTGCAAGAAGAAGTGGGGTTAAGAGGCGCGGCGACAGCTACTTTCGGCATTGACCCGGACATTGGCATAGCTTTAGATGTGACTGTTGCAGGTGACGTTCCCGGCGTAAAAGAGTTTGATACCAGTTTGAAAATGGGTCAAGGTCCAGCTTTGACAGTGACGGATTCTGGTTTGATTACTCCCCCGAAAATTTTGCGCATGCTTCTAGACACTGCCGAAGAAAACAAAATTGCTTATCAGCTTGAAACAGGCTTGCCAGGCACCACGGACGCGGCAAGAATGTCATTGACCAGACAAGGTGTTCCAAGCGGCACAATCTCAATAGCAACACGCTACATTCACAGTCCAGTGGGCATGCTCAGCTTGAAAGACGCGGCAAACACGGCAAAACTCACAGTGGCAGCAATCCAGAAAATCCAAATACACTTCTAACAGTGCCAAAGCAAATGCGAAATCGTTTTTAGGCGTCTCTCTTCATCTTTGATGTGGACTTGAAATGGACAAAACTGGGAAGTTCGAGTTTCTGGAGCACACCGCCGACGTCTACATCGCAGCACACGGCAAGACACTGGAAGAGGCGTTTGAAAACGCCGCGCTTGCCATGTTCGAGGTCATGACCGACACGGAAAAGGTCAGCCCTGACATTGAAGATTCTGTTGAGGTGGAAGCTGAAGACGAGTTCGCACTTCTTTACAGCTGGCTTGAAGCCTTGCTAGTGAAATTTGATACCAAGAATATGCTTTACTCAAAATTCAAAATATCAAGCATAGAAGAAAACGCTGAAGGCTTCCGAATCAAAGCCACAATCTGGGGCGAACAATTCAACGCGAAAAAGCACACGCAAAAAGTTGGCGTAAAAGCGGTTACCTATCACAGAATGGAAATCATCAAAGACATAGAGAATGTTCGATTAGAGTTCATTCTGGATATCTAAGCCAAGTTTAGCTTCTTTAGCTCCGCAAACATCTTTTCCACAACGGTTTCCGGCTTTGTATCCAACGCCGTGATGCTGGAAACGATGAACGGCACGTTTTTTTCCTTGAAATGCTGCAGGATTGGACTGGTTTGTTCTTGGTAAACTTGGATTCTTTTCTTTATGACATCTGGCTTGTCGTCTGAACGCTGGTACAAGGGTCCGCCGCACTTGTCGCAGACTCCCTCCACTTTCGGCTTTAAGAAACGAACGTTGTAAACCGCGCCGCAGATGCGGCAGATTCTCCGCGAAGACAGTCGCTCGATTATTATCCAGTCTGGAACCATCTGCAACAAGATAACATCTATCTTGGCAATATCCTCTAGGACTTTTGCTTGGTCAGTAGTGCGTGGGTAACCATCTAAAATGAAGCCTTTTCCTTTCGGAACTTCGGCTAAACGCTGCTTCAGCACATCTATCACAATATCGTCGGGTACCAGCAGTCCTTTTTCCACGTAATCTTTAACCTTCTTTCCCAACGGCGTGTCTTCTTTCAGGATTTCTCGGAAAATGTCGCCCATGGCAATTACAGCCACGCCAAGCCTTGATTGAAGCCTTGACGCGTAAGTGCCTTTTCCAGAACCTGGCGGTCCAAATATGATTGCGTTCACTTTCGCGTTTCTCCTCTACCGTGCTTTCCCTTAAGAAGGAAGAAAGGCGTAATTAAAACTTGTGCGCACTCTTCAAATCTAGAAAGTTTATTTACGTTCAAAACTATTTTATACCTATCCTCGTTTTTTGTTTGAAGGTGAAGATTATGAACACTGATCGTTTCTCGCGAGAAAAGATTCCTCTGGAAAAAATGGACAACTGCATGTGGCGTATTCCGAAGCAGAAGGGAATGCGTGTTCCAGGCATGGTTTTTGCCAACGAAAGTCTTCTGGAGAAGATGCAGACTGACCGCACCCTTTGGCAATGCACTAACGTGGCGCATTTGCCGGGCATTTACAAGTACGCCGTGACCTTGCCGGATGGGCATGAAGGCTACGGTTTTCCCATAGGCGGTGTAGCCGCAACTGATTATGAAGAAGGCGTAGTAAGCCCCGGCGGCGTTGGCTACGACATCAACTGTGGCGTGCGTCTCTTAACAACGAATCTTTCAGAAAAAGATGTGCGACCGAAACTTGCTCAGCTTACAGGCGCCATATTTGAAAACGTGCCGTCGGGTTTGGGAAGCCGCCGAAAAGACTTCACGCTAACCGCTGGAGACTTAGACCGCTTAGTGGTCAACGGTGTGCAGTGGCTTATCGACCGCGGGTTAGGCTGGCCTGAGGATGGGGAGCATTGCGAAGAAGGCGGATGCATGAAAAACGCAGACCCCAGCAAGGTTTCGCCGACCGCGAGGAAAAGGGGACTGACGCAGATAGGCACTTTGGGTTCGGGAAACCACTTCCTAGAAGTGCAGAAGGTGGATAAAATCTTGAATCCGCGAACAGCCAAGGTTTTCGGGATTGAAGAGGAAGGACAGGTTACGGTGATGATTCACTGCGGCTCCCGGGGGTACGGACATCAGGTGTGTTCCGATTACTTGCGGGTTATGGAGCGTGCTGTGCATAAATACGGCATCGACTTGCCTGACCGTGAACTGGCGTGCGCTCCAGGAAGCAGCAACGAAGCAGGAGATTATTTTCAGGCGATGGCTTGCGCGGTTAACTACGCTTTTTCGAACAGGCAAGCGATTATGCACTGGGTACGACAAAGCTTCCAGCAAGTTTACCGTGAAGACCCAGAGCGGTTCGGGTTGAAGCTTGTCTACGACGTGGCGCATAACATTGCGAAAGTGGAAACTCACAAGGTTAACGGCGGGCAGAAGAAGGTTTGGGTTCACCGTAAAGGCGCCACAAGAGCTTTCCCGCCTGGACACGCCGCGGTCCCAGCGGATTACCGCAGCGAAGGGCAACCAGTGCTTATTCCTGGCAGCATGGGCACAAGTTCATGGATTTTGGTGGGCACCGACAAAGCAATGGAACTGACTTTCGGTTCTACAGCCCACGGCGCAGGCAGGATGATGAGCCGCTCTGCAGCTAAGCGTAAGTACTGGGGTGGAGACATAAAAACCGCCATGGAGAAGCGGGGAATCTTGGTGCGTGCGGCGAGCGCTGTGGTTTTGGCTGAAGAGGCGGATGCTGCGTACAAGGATGTGGATGTGGTTGCGGGAGTCAGTGACCAAGTTGGGATTGCTACGAAGGTTGCTCGGCTGGTGCCTATAGCGGTTGTCAAAGGCTAAGGGCAGATTAAATCGAAGAAAGCACAGGGTATTAGCAGTAGTTATTAAGTCCGTTCATACATTACTTTAAGAGGGCGCGGATACTTGGTGACGGATGAGCTGCTTTCCCTGCTTGTGAAGTTTGTGGACATGAACTCTGATGTTGTTGATGTCCAGTGGGATCGGAGAATGAGTCCGCGGTTGCTCTTGAATCCCTACTCTGAAAACTTCGAAGAGAAGAAGAGAGTGGCGCACTACTTCTTATTAGTGGCATCAATCCTTGAAGACGAGGTTGTTGGCTTTCCTGAAAACGCGAGAATGCTTCTCATCCACCTGCATAAAGCCTTCGGTAACCGTCTTTTCGAAATAACTAAGCCTCACCTGTTTGAAGAGAAAATTTTAACGTGCAGGTTTTACGGCACTTTGGGTCATTACAAGGAAGCAGCATCCCAGATTTTAGCTTCCGTTAACAACTTTGTTAAGTATCAAGCCGAAAGAAACCTCATAGAGTACTCTCAGAAATTCAGCAAGCCTAAGGATTTCGTCGAAGACCTCGCCCAAAACATCGAGAGAATGAATGCCCCTCACAAAGACAAAGCATGGGTGTACATGCGGTGGATGGTGCGCCCTCATCCTGACCTGCAAATTTTCGCGCATTTTTCGCCCGAAGACCTTTACGTTCCCTTAACGGAGAATAACGCTAATGTCGCGGCGAGCTTGGGCTTGATTAACTCGGTTGGGCCTTATTTGTGGAAAGGCAGCAGCGCGATGGAAGCTCGTGAAAGAATTACTAATTTCGCTAAAAGACTATTCCCAAATGACCCTTCTAAAGTGGATTATCCCTTTTTCTTGCTGGGCAGATGGCTCAAGAAAAAAGCTCTGAACAAGAATACTTTGAAGGAAGCTTTGCAGTTCTTTGAACGTATACATGAAGTGACTGGGCAATCACACGCCTATTACCAAAGTATGAGCCGTTACAAGAGTGGGTGGGAGATAAAAACCGCGAGGATTCTCTCAAGAATGAAAATTCCTTTTGGCTACGAACCTATCAATTTTCCCTTGCCAGGTGACAACTACACACCTGACTTCATTCTGAGTAAATCTGTTCAGGGAAGAAGAATTGTTTTGGAACCCCACTACGAGATGACTAAAAAGCAAGCGCGCAAGTATTCTCTTTTCAAACAGACATATGGACACGACTTCTTCCTGGTATTGCTACTGAAAAACGACCTGATTTCATTTTATCATAAGCGCAACATGCTTACTGACGATGTCTGCGATGATGTCTGGCCGATAGAGTTTGTTCATTTGCTCGTGGAAAAAATTAGAACGGGAACTTACGGTCAGTAGCGCGCCCGTCTTGCTCTGAACAAATGAGAACATTACGTTTTCAACAATGATTGTTGAAGGTTAACGGGTGAAGGTTAATATCGCGTTTTTCACATAGAGCTTGTGAAGGCGTTCTACGGCGCTTCTTGGTGGTTGCGTTGGTTAAGGATGAATGCGGAATCTGTGGGCGAGTGCTGCGGGTTTCTTACATGCGGCGATGTCAGAGGTGCAAGCAGCTTTTCTGTCGAGACTGCATGGTGCCGGATGTTGCCACTGGTGACCCAACCGCTATGCTTTGCTTGCACTGTGCACGGCGCGTGGTTTCGCCGCGGCCGCGTTCCAAGTACGGTGGGCTTACGGGTCACTTGAAGTTCCGAGGCGCGTTCACCAGTGTTGTCAAGCTTTCTTTTGCTCGAATAGACGGGTTAATAGGCAGCAATCTTCCGATGAGCGCGTACAGGAGTGAAGCGTGGTGGAGCAACTCTGCATCTACGGTTCATGTTAAAGCGTGGTTAGACGCGGGCTGGGAGGTGCAGGAAGTAAACTTGAAAGAAGGCTTTGTGGTCTTCAAGAAAGTCCGGCAGATTCCAAAAAAACGCAGGCGAGCTAAGAACAAGATTGATAAGCCTTTTAAGCCTGTTCCTGTTCGCTCAAGGCGGAAGCCACCGTCCAAGACGAAAGTGTCTCAGCTTTACGCGCGGATTAAGAATCTGGAGCGTCAGCGGGCTGAGGGACGGAGAAACATCAGGGGTTTGAAGCCTAGACCGCAACATGAGAAAAAGCTTTTCAAGCCTGATGAAAAACCAAAATAACTCGTTGAAGCATAAATGTGAGGCGGATGTCTCTTTGGTTGAGCGAACTGTTAGATTGGAGATCGAGAAAGCGTATGCAGATTTGAAGGCGCTTCTGCTTCAGAAGGGCTGCCGAATAGTTGCGGAAGAGGAGCCTGCGTTTATTTCAGTCAGGCAGGGTTCGCTTTGGGGCATATCTCCCCGAACCGCCAAGAAGGTAGTAAGCTACCGCCTTGTTTCTGTCGATTCTGGAACGCGGATAACCTGCTCTTCCTCTCTGGCGGCGGACTGGAAAAACCTAACAGTAATCGGCAGCGTCCTCGCTGTGGTTGTCGCGTCTCTGTGTGTGTGGATTTCAATGGATTTGGATGCGCTTGTGACCACTCAAGAGCAGGGTTACTGGAGCTGGATAGCCATGGTTAACGGTTACATAGACGTGCAGACGGGGCAGATGTTCGCTGGTTTGACGCTGGTGCTCGCGTTTTTCTTGGCGATTATCATAATTATAGAGGCAGTGGTTGCTATTTACGCTTATTTCAGGGTGAACATGTTTGCAGAAGAAACTTTGAACGAGTTCGGGCAGGGTTAGGAAAATGCCATTTTGACTTTCCTCGCTTTTTGAGAGGATTTGGTAAAGATTCTGATATAATTCTGAAAAGTGTTTAAGTGCATAAAATGGCAGTAAACCATTTGAAGGGAAGCAGTGCTTGCAGGTTTCTCTCGCTCTTCTCTCCTTTAACTGCAAGCATATCCCTCCCTCCTCGCAACCTCGCTTTTCATTTTTGTTTTCCATTGCCATGGTGTTAGTGTAGCTAGATTTGGGTTCTGTATGTTGATACATGGCTTCTTTCCGTGTATTTTCCGAGCGCCCGAGCCTTAATTAGAGTTTATACTGTAATATCTTGAGAAAACTCTAATTGAGAATTAACAACCATATGGAAGAGGATATTGAGTTGGTACACCACCTAACTCCTTACGGGAAAAAGCTCCTAGGGCTATCGTTAATCTTCAACTCGCTGTTGAGCATCGTTTACGCAATAGGACTTTTAAGAGGCTATTATGAAGATGCATGGACGCTGTATCCGCCGTTCTTAGTCGGTGGAGCATTGTTTTGGGGGTTGATTTTTGCTTCAATTATTAACATTGCTCCTGCAACGTCTATAGGTCAAGCCAAGATAGGAAGGCTTTGGTTTCACCATTATGTTTACGGTTTTCTTGTCTTGGCGTTTGCCGTAATCTTTCTGGTTGCGTTTTCGCCGGATTCTCTTTTCAGTCTTTTCACAGTCGATACAACAGATATAATAGTCAATGCTGGGCGCTTCTTCGTGTTGGGAGGTTTGACGCTCATCTTAGATGACCTTGCCGATATTTCTGACACAGTTAGACGCGGATTTTGCTTCTTGAAGCTAAAGTTTTATCGCGGTCGACAGATAATAGAAATTGTTCAGTATATTTTGGGTTGTCTTTCTGTCTATTTGTTTGCGGCTGTTGTGCTGTATATTGCAGAAAATCCTCAGAATGCAACACCTGCAAACGTGGTTCTATCCGCAACTTTACTTGTAACATCTTTGGTTTCGTTTGCAGCAGTGAAACAGAAAATGTGGTCTGAAATACTGGATAAGAAAGGCGAGACTCTGCAGTAGAGATGATGTCAGCACTTGAGAAAATTTCATCATTTACTTTAAGTATGGGTGTTTCAAAAAGATTTCATGTACTTCGCAGAATTTTGAATAGGAGATAGGCTTATTTTGTTGTTTATCATGTTTAGGGCGTGTGTCTAAGTGGCGGTCGTCGTCTAGCTGGTTTAGGACACAAGCCTTCCAAGCTTGCGATCACGGGTTCAAATCCCGTCGACCGCACCATAGCCACAACGAAAAAGGTACGGTTTTTGCTCACATTGCGCAATAGGGCTTTTCTTTATGCAGTTTAGTTTATATAAGGGGGTATAGACTGCGCAGAGCACTAGAGAACACAACTTTCAAACTTACTTTTCCGTTTTCAAGTCGGCAACCGCGCCACAAGGCCTCTTGAAGTCTAATAGGCAAGATTCTGAACCCTTACATTTCTGAGCTACGAGCGTGAACTGCATGTTTTCGTCAAACTCTGAAGCCCAAACAGAATACTCAACATTACAAATGGATTCTCCAATTTTCGCAGAAAATTTTTCTCTTCCACTTTTTACCATCAGATTATGCCAAGGGCAATCGCTGACTCGTATTCTAAACCCATTCTCGCATTGTTCCACTTTAAACTTGAAGCCTTCCAGAGCAAGCTTTGCTTTGAGACTATCGAGAAGAGCAACTTTGCCTTTATCCACTTTTAAAAAGGCCTTAATCATACGAGCCTGAATCTTGGGCATAACCCTCCAGACTTCTTTATCCGCCTGCAAAGCATTGGCAAAACCATGTTTCTCCTCTACCTTCATGAACCATAATCCATCCACAGCTTTGTAGCTACGGTGAAAATACTCAGCAACTTGCTCATCGCTCAAAGAACCCATCTGCTACACCTTCCTCCAGTCTTAAATGTGCCTTGGAAAATATTAATCGATACCCAAACGCACAAGACTACAGCGGCAATTTTTCTAAAAAAGAAAAAGTTAGGAAGCTATCAGTAGGGCATTCCGCCCATACCGCCCATACCGCCCATTCCACCCATGCCTCCAGGCATTCCTCCTGGTGGCATTGGCGGCATTTTTCCTCCGCCTTTGATGCTGATTAAGTCGTCGATTTTCAAGATCATGTTCGCTGCTTCTGTGGCTGATTTGATGACTTGCTGCTTCACGCGCAAGGGTTCAAGAACCAGCAGATCAAGCATGTTCTTGATTTTTCCTGTGGTTACTTCAATGCCGAAGTATTTGTTGGCTGGTTTTTCGTGTTCAGCTCTTAACGCCACCATGACGTCAATGGGATCTAATCCAGCGTTTTCAGCCAAAGTCAACGGAATAGCCTCAACTGCTTCCGCGTAAGCTTCAACAGCCAACTGTTCGCGTCCACCGACTTTAACAGCGAATTTTCTCAGGTTCTTAGCTAATTCTGCTTCTGGTGCACCGCCACCCGCAACAATCTTTCCGTCTTCCACCGCGTTTCTAACCACGCACAAGCCATCATGTAATGAGCGTTCAGCTTCATCAAGCAAGTGTGGCGAAGCGCCTCTGATGACGATTGTTACTGCCTTCGGATTCTTGCATTCGCGCACGTAAATGAGCTTGTCGTCGCCGATTTTGACCTCTTCAACTTTCTTGGCTTTTCCAAGAGCGCTGGCAGTCAAATCTTTAACGCTGGCTAATATTTCGCCGCCTGTGGCTCTGGCTAACTTTTCCATGTCGCTGCTGCTTACGCTTTTAACCACGAATACGCCTGCTTTCGCAAGGAAGTGCAGTGCCATGTCGTCTATGCCTTTCTCGCAGAAAACCACGTTAGCACCCGTTTTGGTTACCGCGTCAACCATGTCTTTAAGCATGCGCTCTTCCTCATCCAAGAAGAGTTGTATCTGATCCGGACTTTCAATGTTTATTTTCGCGTCAAACTCTGTTTTCTCAATCTCCAGCTTCTCATTAAGCAACGCGATCTTGGCGTCTTCAGCTATTTTCGGCATCTGCGAGCTGGCAACTTCCTTGTCAATGACCATGCCCTTCACAAGTTCTGTTTCATCCAAGCTTTTGCCGTGCTTCTTAACGACCTTAATCAAGTCAATGTCAGCCTTGTACTTTCCGTCAACTTTCTCCGCAACTTGTTTAACTGCTTCAACGATCATTTTGGCGAAGTGGTTTTCAGCAACGTTGATGGCTTTGCTAGATAAAGAAGTGATAGCTACGTCCTGCAACGTCTTGTCGTCAGTGATTTTTACGGGAATAGCGATTTTCTCCAAAATTTCCTGAGCTTTGTCACTGGCTTTCTTGTAGCCTTCAATAATAACTGTTGGATGAATATTCTGATCCAGCAACGCTTCCGCTTTGGCAAGCAATTCTCCAGCTAAAACCACCGCAGTCGTGGTTCCGTCGCCAACCTCGTTATCCTGAGCCTTGGCAACTTCCACAAGCATCTTCGCCGCTGGATGCTGCACGTCAAGCTCCTTCATTATGGTTGCGCCGTCATTAGTTATGGCAACATCGCCAAAGCTGGTGACGAGCATCTTGTCCATGCCGCACGGACCAAGCGTGGTTTTCACGGCTTCAGCCACTATTTTTGCGGCCATTATGTTGTTTTTTTGTGCTTCGCGTCCGGTTGTTCTTCCTGTGCCTTCCTTTAACACTATAACGGGAATGTTTCCTCCACCTGTAGACATTTAATCACCAATTTTCCATTTACACAATGTTTTAAGTCTACACGGAACAATTAAGCCTACGATATAAATTTTTCCCAGAACTACCCTGCTTTGACTATATGGTAACCTGCTGCTTTACGAAGCCTGTTCATAACCGCCAAGCCCAAACCCTCAGTTGACACACCCTCAGCGATTATCACATCCACGCCTTCAGTGTCGAATTCACGTAGCAAGCGGAACAGGTTTTGGGCGACAACAGCCAAGTTGAAGCGGCTGCCAAGAGACTTAACCACATCAGCCCTGTAAGCCTCTACGGTTTCATCAGTAGTCATAACACCTACTTTAACGCCTTTCAGCTTGTACGACTCTGCTAACTCTTTGACCTTGACTAGGACAGCTGGAATTGATCCTTCCACGACAATCACCTGAGCGTTCGGAGCGTAATGCTTATGTTTCATTCCAGGTGAACGTGCCTTCTCAATAGGCAACTCTTTCTCAGCAGCAACAAACGGGTGAAGCTTCACGTCGCCAAGAATCTTTCTTAACGCTTCAAGCGGTGTTCCACCAGGGCGAAGAACCAGCGCAGGGTCAACGCTTAAGTCTAGCACAGTGGATTCCACGCCGATGCGTGTTGGACCACCATCCAAAATTGCGTCGATTCGCCCATTTAGATCGTTGAAAACGTGGTTGGCAGAGGTTGGACTTGGTTTACCTGCGAGGTTTGCGCTTGGAGCAGCAATGGGACACTTGCTTTCTCTGATTAACGCCAAAGCTACAGGGTGCTGCGGCATTCTGATGGCGATGGTGCTTAAACCTGCTACTGTCACGTCTGGAACGTTTTTTGAGCGTTTGAACACCAAGGTTAGTGGTCCAGGCCAAAACTCGCTCATTAACTGGTCAGCCGTTGGTGGAATCTGCTCGGCTAACCTGTAAACGTCGTGTATGTTTTCAATGTGGACGATAGGTGGGTTGTCTATGGGTCGCTTTTTCGCTTTGAACAGCGCTAAAACGGCTTTTGGGTTGAGTGCGTCTGCGCCTAAACCATAAACGGTTTCGGTTGGGAATGCGACTAATCCGCCTTTTCTGATTATTTTTGCTGCCACGCGCACTTTCTCGATGTCTGGCTTTTGAGAATCAACCTTCAACATAACGGTTTGCTTCATTCTGGGCTGCCTTATTCTTAATACGCGATTTTCCTTGAATTTAAAACTGTTCTTCCTCATGAATGGAAATTTCAGACTATGTAATGGTTCAAAACCTTTTTCATGCTCTTCGGTGTGCCGCGCGCGGCAGCAAAGCCTTTCAAGAGCGTAATTATTGCAGGTTGGCAGCGTGCAATGTCGGTCAGGCTAACTAAGCCTAATATGCTGTCTTTGTCTACGACAGGCAGTTTCTTTATTTTCTTCTGAAACATTAACCGTAGAGTTTTTTCCAAATCAGTGCCGACAGCAACGACTTCCAAAGGACTGGACATGACTTGGCTAACTTTTGTTTTTTCAGGGTTCTTGGCTTCAACGATTATGCGTTTTAAAAGGTCTCTTTCTGTGATTATGCCTATTGCTCTTCCTTTTCTAAGTGCGATTAAGCAGCTTATCTCCTTTTTGTCCATGATTTCGGCGGCTTTTTTGACAGTTTCGTTTTCATCTATGGTGATGACTTCTTTGGTCATCACGTCCTCGACTTTCAGCGTTACGTTGCTTTGACCTGATTTTTCCTTCGACATCAAAATCCCTTATTTTTACTCGTAATTCTAATATATAAAAACTAACCATCTTGCGCGATACCGAGCTTAAGCACGACTGAAGTTTCGATTTGCCGTTCAGGTATGTTCCAGTATTTTCTGAGAAGCCTGTCTTTTTCTTCTTTTGAAACCAGTTGGAAACCGTGTTTCTCGTAGAAACGGATTGCCCAGTAGGCTGCTTCCCAGGTTCCCACGAGAACTTCATAGGTTTGAGCTAAACTTAGAAGGTGGCTAAGCAGTTTTTCGCCTATTCCTCTTCTTTGGCGGTTTGTAAGCACGTAAGCGTGCCTGACCAAAGTGACGTCGTTGATTTGTTGGATTCCCATAACCGCCATTAAAACGTCGTTTTCTGACCAACCGTAGAATTCTACGCCGCTTTCGATTTCTTCTCTGAGCTCTGCGGTTGACATGTATGGTTCTTTCCATCTGTCCTCTGGGATTACGCCTTTGTAGGCTTCAGCGGCATCGTTAACAACGTGTAGGATGGCTTTGAAATCGGTGGGTTGCAGTCGGCTTATCATTGTTCCGTCACTTAGGGGTAAGTGAGTGGAGCTTATGTTGTTGAGGCTTCTTTTTCGCTTTCCGCTCGGAGAACCTTCTCTATTAAGTGCATGAAAAACGCTTGCGCTTGCATTTCACCGAGCTTCTCTAAATAAACGGAAACCATGGCGATTTTTCCTTTCTTGGAGGCAACGTATTCAGCAAACATACGCGCTGAAACTGCGCTTCTGTCGCCCAAAAGCACCGATGAAGAGACTGGACCAAGCATGTCCTTGGGTTTGGGAACAGCAATAGCCAAGGTTCCAAGCTTATCCTCTTTCTCGCTCAGCATGATGAGGCACGAGTTTTTGGTTTCAACATAAACCGCTAGAAACCTTGTGTCCTGTTCAAAAAGTTCTTCTTTAACGACTTTGGCGCGTTCCATTTTCCCCTTTCTCCATTGATTGCTTGGCGTTTTGTTTCTCCCAGCTTATGAACTGGGAATAACTGACTGGATTATGCAGTAATTGCTTAAAAAGACTTCACAAATCCAGCGCCATGAATGCCGGAACTGTTAAGCTCGGTGCAGTCTATAGCCCCCTTATAAATACTAAACTGCATAGAATTCTGTGAAGCGCTGTTTTCAACATGTTATTGGGCCGTTTTTGCGCCTATACGGTAGGCCCTTCTATAGTTTCTGCATTGTATTTCTATTAGGCTCCTAATAGGCGGCAAATAGGCTGGCTCAGTGCTTACGGCTATACAACTTTCGATTTTTGGAAATGCCCTTATGCGCTTATTTTTGGTGGTGGACGGATGCGTCTTCCGAGTTTTATGCGCAATGCTATGCGGTACAGTTTCCTCAGCGACTTCACAATCTGCTCCACGCTCGGTACTGTTGAGTAGATAAGTGGCACTTGCTCGTACTCCGCCAGCTTTATGGCGTAATCATCTGGTTTGACGCGGTGGAAAACCACCACTCTCGGTTTCAAGCTGCTAACGCGCACAATCATCATCGGCAAGCATCCAATATCAACGTTTGTGAACACCAACGCGCGGTCGGTTGTTGCTCCGAACAACTGCGCGTATTCCAAGCCTGAAAGAACTTCAACCGCTTTTTTGCTGTCTATTACGGTGTAACCGCTGACTTCTTTTACGAACTTGTCTTTGCAGGCGACCACTTCGCCGTTTATGGCTTTGCACAAGTATTCGACGCGCACTGGAATCGGAAACTCCCTGAGGTCCACGATAGCCATGGAAGGCGAACTCGTCAGCTTTGCGAATTCCTTAGTGAAGCGGCTGCCTTTTTCCTCGTCAATCTGCAACAGGGCCAACACGAAACGTCTGATGAACTTGGCGCCTGGACTTTTTCTTCTGCCGCTCTCGTAATCGCTGATAACCGAAGATGAAAGCGACATCTCCTCTGAGAGACTTATCTGCGACACCGCAAAAAGCTCACGCCACTTACGCATTGTCGCCCCAGGCTTGTTTGAAAGAATTATCTCTCCCGCGATTCTTCTCGCCAAAACTTCTCGAATGCTAGGCGACACAGACATATGCAATGGCTCCCGCTTGCACTTCTCCCTTTAGTGATTAGGTATAAAACTGTATCTGAACGCAGAGGTGTTGATGTAGCGAGCTTTTTCCGCTGGTCAATGCCCACTTTTTCTCTATTTGCTAGACTTTAAGCTTTCCGCGTGGCCCTTTCCAGTTGTCGGCTTGCGCCAGAAACTCTTCACACCCGTTTTGCTCGATGAACTCAAGCTGTTTCTTGTATTGTTGGTATTTCCAGCCTTTCTTGCTCCAAAACTCACCTAAAAGCTCGCAAGGATAGTCGCAGCAGTCAGCACAAGTCTCTAATCCCCTTTCCCTTTAAACAGCAAATCTTAATTCTGCATTTAGCTTTGCTTAAGTCCCTTTCTCCTGATTCATACCCTAACTGCAACCAAGACAAGTTCTTTCATTGGGATATTTCTTCTGCTGCCATTCTTTTACGCATGTCTTACAGTATGCACCACAACACCCAATTTCTTTAATCGTCAATGCTTTCCCAGCTATATTTCCTTATTAGACCTTAAGTTTCCCCATTATCTTCTAATTAGTCTATATTCGTTTCTCAAAACCCTATGATAAAGTTCAGAAACTGTACGCTTTTTCTCTGAAATACCCGATATGCATCCGCTTCTTGAATTGACTTTATAAGTGAGATTGCGCATAAAGGCAATACCGTTCACTGTCAAAGGAGAGACGACATGAACGCTATCAACACGACAAAGAACAAGAAAAAAAGGAGTGATTGAAAAATGGCAGCAAAATCAGATGTTGTCTTCGTCGGAAACAAACCTCCAATGAGCTATGTGCTGGCGATCATAACAGCTTTCTCTCAAGGCAACTCTAAAGAAATAACACTGAAAGCTAGAGGACAAGCGATAACAACAGCTGTTGACACAGCGGAAATAACTCGAAGCCGTTTTCTAAAAGACTTGAAAGTGACGAAGATAGCCATCGGAACAGTAGAGATGCCTGCAAGAGAAGGCGAAAACAGGTCAAGAATGGTTTCAACGATAGAGATAACGCTTACAAAAGCATAGCCATGGCGGTACAACAAAGCAGACTAAATACAACTCTCCACTATCTTTTTATTATTTTTGGCAACGCTTTTGAAACAATTTTTTCATGAGCAAATTGTTCAGGTTTTTGTGTTCTCTTTTTCTTTCAAGTAGGATTCAACTTTCTTGACGATTTCAACAAACGCCTTAGCAGCAGAAGAGTCTGCGTGCTCAATCACAAACGGCGATCCTTTATCGGAATCCACTCCCACTTTCGGGTCTATCGGGATACTTCCAAGAAATGGGACGCCACTTTCTTCCGCCATCTTCTTTCCGCCGCCAGACTGGAATATGTCGATTTTTTCTCCGCAACTTGAGCAGACATAACCACTCATGTTCTCTACAATGCCAATTATGGGCATTCCAACCGTCTCTGCGAACGTAATTGCTTTCTTCACAACGGCTCGTGAAAGCTCTGAAGGCATCGTGACGATTACTACGCCGTCGATGTTAGGCAAAAGTTGCGCTATGCTTAACGGTTCGTCGCCAGTTCCAGGTGGCAAATCAATAAAGAGCACGTCCAATTCACCCCAGACAACATCTGACAAAAACTGCCGTATAGCCGTCATTTTAAGTGGACCCCGCCAAATAGTGGGTGTTTTCTCTTCTGGCAAAAAAAAATCTATCGAAATAACCTTCAGCCCTAAGGGACCTGTGACTGGAAAAGCGCCGGGCGGTCCCACTTTCACCTGTTGCCCCGTCAAGCCCAGCAGTCTGGGGACGCTGGGACCGTGGATGTCCGCGTCTAAGACGCCCACGTGTTTTCCGTTGAGAGCAAAAGCCGCTGCTAGGTTTACGGTTACGGTGCTTTTGCCTACGCCTCCTTTTCCGCTTATCACGGCAACCGTGTGCTTGACCTGTTTCATTCTGTATTTGAGCAGTTCTTGTTGTTCTATTATTCGTTTTCTGAATGTTTCGGCTGGTTTCGCGTTTTCTGTTGTGCTCATAAAAAAACCCGTGTATGTTGAGTTGATGTTTGAAGCGAATTAAATAGTTTATGGTAAAAAATTTGAGCTGCTGATGGTGTAATCGGCGCTTTTGAGTAGTTAGAAGGGCGCTTCAATTGCCACATTTTTTTACTTGCGGTGTTTTGCTCTTATTAACGGTGCAGGTTGCGGCTTTGAAGTGATGGTGATTTTTTTTGTAGACGGGTTTATTTCTGATAAGTATTTTGAATTCATAAGTGTTTTAATGTTTTAGAGTGCAGTATTGGTTTGCAAGGTGAAGTCGCATGAGTGAACAAATCTTTAAAGCTTGCAAAGAATTAATCGACGACGCAAAGTTGGGTTGCGCTGACCTCGTTTTTAAAGACATATGTCTAGAAGTTTTATCCAAAGCACGCAATGTCCTTTCAGAAAAACAATTTAACCAGCTTGTCGCATATGCATCTGATAAAATGAAAGAGAAAATTCCGTTTGACGTTCAGCCACTGCCAGTTCAGGGATAAACCCTGAAAATCATATCGACTTTTTTACACAATGCGATGCTTTGCGGAGCTCGGAAGTCAATGCCGACTTCCCCTTGTCTTTCTCTTCTCCTGATAGAAATTAGTCAGTAGCTTTCCCCTTTTATTCTTCAGCTTTTCGCCCGTTTCCACATCTAACTCTTTTTACGGGTCAGCCAAGCAAATGCTTTGTAGCGGCTCCTGCGTTTTTAAATGGCAAGTTTTATATTCTCCTCTGTAGTGCATAGATGCATCGTGTAAAAAGCGATTTTTGCACGCAAAACAGTAGAAGGAGTTGAAAGATAGTCAATGTCCGATAGAGAGATGCACAAGGCAGTCTGCTCTGAGTGCGGTCAGGAATGTGAAGTTCCGTTCAAGCCTGATCCGAATAGGCCCGTTTACTGCCGAGAATGCTGGTCAAAGAAAAGACCGCCACGTAGACGATATTAAGATTTTAACGTTAACCGTTAATTAATCTCTCATTTATTCTTTATTTTTTTCCATTAATTGTTTGTTGTTGCGTGAGTTTTTTTCTTTAAGTAGAAGTGAGTTTTCTCTAAGCACAACTACTTCTTGGGGGCAGTGCTGAATGGCGTGTTTTGTTTTCTGGGTTGGTTTGGGTCTGCTGGTTAGTTGTGCAGTTTATTTCACATTGTTGACGGACAAAACCTAAATATCCAAGAATCCTCTAAGACTCAAGAAAAACGGCGTGTGGGCCGGTAGTTCAGCTGGTATGAACGCCTGACTTGCACTCAGGAGGTCTGGGGTTCAAATCCCCACCGGTCCACTCCAACAAATTCCAGAGAAGACTGCATCCAACGTCAACAGACACTTTATGAACCTCCAGCGTTGGTCTCCTAGATAATTTTACAGAACAAGGCACCAGAACAGCAACAGATATTTGGTTTGCTGCGCATTAAATAAGTGCGAACGTTTGTCAAAGACCTTACGGGCAGGGGGTCAAAAAGGGGGAAGATTGCGAATTGGAAAAGGTTGTAGTCTTTGCAATTATTGCTTTGCTGATTATTTCAACCGCAGCGTTTGCCCAAAACTATTTGGCAGAAAAACCTGAGCAAACAGAAAAATGCCACGTAGGCGTCGCGTTCTGCGGAAACACGACCGCAGAGGCCAAACTGCTGATTGACAAAACCAAAGACTACACTAACCTTTTTGTGCTGCAGTCAGGGCTCATAAGCAAAAACGAAACGGCCATAAACATAGTCTGTGATTACGCCGTTGCCTCTGGCTTAGACTTCATCGTGTTCTTAGGCTGGTTCGATATTGCGCAGCCATGGCAGGTTCCATGGCTTGATTACGCCAAAGAACGATGGGGCGACAGGTTCCTAGGTCTTTACCTGTACGATGAGGCAGGCGGGATTCAAGTTGACTATAACTGGACCCAGATGTTTTACAGGATCAAAGCGTTTGACCCGTCTTTTTTTGACGAAGTCATCGCTCCTTACTTTCAAGAAAATTTGAACCAGACAGTGATCAGAGACTACGCTGCCGCCCAGAAGAGGTTTGATGATTACATCGTCAACTGGGTGCGAATCAACGAGCTAACTGACCGCAACATAACCGCATTCACGGCAGACTACGCACTGTACTGGTTTGATTACCTTTCAGGCTACGATACAGTCTTCGTCGAGTTAGGCTGGAACCTGAGCACGCCAGAACAGATCGGTCTCTGCAGAGGAGCGGCAAATGCTCAAAATAAAGATTGGGGCGCCATTATTGTATGGAACGACCACGATCCAATTGACATCAACAAAGGAACTTACAAGACAGGACCAGAAATGCTTCAGGACATGACGGTGGCATACGAAACTGGAGCAAAATACGTGGTCATATTCAATTATCCCACCGACCCACCTGGGAATCCTTACGGAATCTTAACGGAGGAGCAGTTCGCAGCCATGCAGCAGTTCTGGAATTACATTCGCCAACATCCAGAAGATTACGGAAAAACCCAAGCGCAAGCAGCCTTAGTCTTGCCAAAAAATTACGGGGGGGGTTTGCGTCATCCTGACGACAGAATATGGGGGTACTGGGGACCCGACGAGTTGTCGCCTCAAATCTGGAATCTAACGCAAACTTTGCTTGACAAATATGGATTATCCTTAGACATCGTCTATGACGATCCCGCGTTTCCCATAGAAGGCAAATACGAGCAGATATACTACTGGAACCAAACAAGCATTCCTGACTGAAAACGGCACCCGTGATTTTACGCAGGACAGAAAAATTTAAGCCTTCTTTGAGGCTAAATTGAAATGAAGCGATAGCTAATGGATAATAAAGGCAATAGCGTTGCTGTCTTTGTTATTGCTCTCATCCTCATACTGGCGGGCATTTTCGTAGCAGTTTTAACCTTAACTGGAACATTTGACAACATGGGTTTCGAGTTTCTGTACGCGTTCAACATGTACATCTTCGGAATGATAATAGCAATCATCCTTGTAATTATTGGCATTCTCCTGTTATTTTTCGGCTTGCACAGCAGCTAAAACGCTTTTTCCGTTTTTGCACAAAATATTTTAGGTTTATTCAACGATACTAATGTCCGTGGTGCTTATGGGTTTTCTAAAGAAAGTGAAAGACAAAACTGAAAAATCAGTCAAGAAAGTCGGGGAAGAAAGCGCAAAGCTGGGGAAGAAGGGTCTCAAAGAAACCAAAAAGGTAGCGAAGAAAGGCGGTAAAGCAACCAAGAAAGTTGCAAAGAAGGGCGTTAAAGAAACCAAGAAGGCTGCCAAGAAAGTAAAAAAGAAAGTCACGTAAAACCTATTCTCCAGTACACGCTATGTCCCTTCTTTTTTCTCTATCCCTTGAACTTTGAAACGCAAAAGTGTGCTGTAACTCAACCGAACAGGGTATTCATGTGATGCTTTTCCTTCTGAAGGCTATTCGTAAAGGTGTAGGCAGCCGTGATTTGAGAAGTTCGGCGATGGCTGCGGAAATTGCGGCGGTTATGAGCCAGATGATGACCGTGCTCACTGCGCCATGTTCGAAGATTATGTTGTAAACGGATATGACTATCATGATGTCAGAAAAATAATGTATGATAGCAGAAGCCTCTCCAATGAACCTGATTAATTCTTTTATGACGTCTGAAATGGTTTCAGCCATTTTTTTAACCAATTAGTGAGATTAGGTTCTTCTCAAGTTAAGTTTTAGCCCTCTTGTGAAGTAAATTCGTGATAGAAACAATTAATACCTATTGCTTCAATGATTAGAGAGAGTTCGGTTGCTGATGGTCCAGTACATTGAGTTTCAAACCGCGTTGATTAACACCGAGTTGGGCGAGGCTTACACTTGGATTGAATTAAGAAATCAGGTTGAGCAGAATCTTACAACCAAGAAGTTGTTTGATGAGTGGGATAAAGAGGCAGTTCTGCATCTAATCTCTCCCTACCTTGGCGAGGCTGGAGAACATGAATCGTGCGCTTATTTAGAGGTTCTTGAAGCAGTGTTTGAAGAAGTAAGAGACAACGATACGGTTATTGCAGTTGAAGATAAGTGCATGCAAAAAGTGGTTCTTGCCTTAATAGAATATCTGCATCACGAGGGCTACCGCGCTAAGAGGAAGTAAGCTTCAGGGCTCGAGCAGCCTGTTAAAGGCAGATTTGTTTCTCAGTTAAAATTGGGAAGTTGCAGGAGCTTCAGCAGAGCTTTAAGCATCGCACTCCAGTGAACCGAGCAGTTTGAAGCCGCTGAGGCGAATCAGACTTTCGCATGCATTGCACTGTACTACTAGTTCTTCCAGTCTGTCTTTTCTGGTCTTTATCTCTTTGATCGAGTACGTGTTTTCTGATTCGTCTTCGGGAGAGATTTTGACGCCGCATTTTGGGCAAGGGAAATCGCCACTACCCTCAATTTTAGCTAAATCCACACTGTACTCAAGGAGCAACTCTGTTTTCATTTTCCTTTTCTTTTTTGTTTTCATTATCTTTTTCACCTCCGGACTTTATGATCAACGTGCGACTTTGCAGTCTTTGCGGACAAAGCAGTCTTCGCAGAAGAGACACTTTGCTTTAGTTTGGCAGTCGAGTGTTATGCTGCTGTTCACGTTGATTCCAGCTCCTTTGTTTTGAAGTTACTTGTTCGCAGTTGGATATAAAGGTGTTTGTGATTTGTTCATAATTTATCCTAATTTTTAATCAAACGTCAAGCAAAGCACATTTTATACAAATGTATGAACAACAATTAGGCAATGCACTTCATATTTGTTTAAAAATGTAAAACTGCCGCAACTCGCAAAATTCAACAGGCACAGAGCTACAACCGCGAACGCGGAGACCACGCTGAAAGCAGCCAAAAATAAAAAGAAAACCGCTTGAAAAAGTAGCTTCAGTGGATGTACGTCAGATTGTTGCCTTGATCCTCTTTGATTTCCTTCATCGATTTAAACTGCGCTTCCACAAGAATCTTCAATTCGTCAATGTTCTTCTTTATGTCCTCTATCTCCTTGCTTTTCTCCAAAATTCCAGACTTCCCAAGCTGCTCGTTAATGTTGTCGACTGTTATCTCCAGCACTTTGACCTTGAAAGCAAATATCTGAAGCGCATAAAGCAAACTCAGCTGAGACGACAGCCTTTCCAACCTGTCCAGCTCCAGAGTTTTTCCCATGAACGCTTTGATCTTCTGCGCCTCAGTGGCTTCTTTTGACTGAAGTAGCTGTTCATGAGATGCTATGTGTTTTGAAGCCGTTTCTTTGGTTTCATCAAACACTTTCTGAATCCGCTTCGCCGTTTTGTCCAGTATCTCTAAGACTTCATCCAACGCAAATTCTCCTCGTTTATAGCTTCCCTAAATGGTGCAGGGGTATATGTTATTTTCCTTCGCTTCCATTAGCTACAAGCAATCGGTGAGCTTAAATCTGGGAAAACAAGCGGAATCCACTCTACTTAAATTTAACAAAATAAAAAGGCAGCGTGGTGGCTTTGTTCCACACACCTCGCCTATTGCTTTAGGTTTTGGTCGAAAGGCTTACTCTACGATTTTTTCCCAGCTTTTGAAGAAGTCTAGCACTTCTTGGCATCCGTAGGTCTTCAGTCTTTCCCTGAGTTCGACTCTGTCAACTACTGCTTTCTGGAAATCCCAGATTTGGCTAGCTTTGTCCGTAAGATACAGAATGCCATCAGCGCCCGCTCTTCCAGCGCGAACTGAAAGCGTAACCAGCTCGCTTGGTGCGGGTACTTCCGCTGGATTGTCTCCGGGACCGAAAACGTACAGCGCTATATTGAGGGGCACGTCTTTGAAGAGTTTCTTGAATCCACGCGTAAGCATTTCCCAGTACCATGGGGTGGCGTAGTTCTTGCTGAACATCACGACAAGGAACTCATCGGTCAACGGGGCTAAATCGTTGAAGTCAATGCCGAAGCGCTCAAGACTGCCAACTGGGTCTGGAAGGACACCAATGACAAATTTTTTCTTTGCGCGGTCGCGTACTCGTTCGCTTACTTCTCTCATGTAGTCGGTGACTTCTTTTCTGCGCCACTCAAACCAGCTTAAGCCGCTTTTCTTCCAGCGCTCTTTGCATCGCGGGCACGTGCAGTGACCGTGATCTGCGAAGTGAATACTGTTAAGCCAGACTCCTGGGCTATGCCTTGCGACGTCTTCTATGTAGTCTAATTGTTCTGCTCTGTGGTCTGGTTGAGTTTGGCAGAGTATGTCCCAGCGCACGTTAAACTGATCATTTGTTCTCCACGCGGGACCGAGAGCTGATTGTGAGATCCAGTCTGGATGGTTTCGAGCTGTGACGTTGTCTCCGAAAATGGCGACGTTGCTGTACATGTCTGACATTGGCGGTAATCGCCTGCCGACCTCGGGTTTCACACGGAACAGATGAAAGTCGAAGCCTTCAGCCTTTTTTGGCTCAAATACGTATGTGCCGAATTTCATGTTTTTCAACCTTTTACGAATGCTGAATGTTAGGCGATGTTATAAAGTTTTGCGTAATTAACTCTATTTTGATAATGAACAATAAAATTCTACCACTCTAATCAAAACTCTAAAAAACCAAGCTTTCCTAGTGAGTTGTAGGTAGCAGCAAATGAGCCGATGGCACTCACAAGAATTACAGGAGCTAATTCAATCTTCAGGTGTGAACCCTGAAACGGGTCTAACGAACCAACAAGCAGAGCAGCGACTATCCACTTACGGAATGAACCGACTTGTGGAAGAAACGGAAATTCGTTTCTTAGCAATACTGAAAGAAGAGATCACCGAACCTATGATTCTTCTGCTTATCGCTGTGGGCGTGATCTACAGCGTTTTGGGCAACCTTACCGACTCCTTAACCATAATCGCCATAATCACCGTCCTTGTTCTCGTAGAGGTTTGGAATGAGTACCGCGCCAAGCGTTCAATAGCAGCCTTGAAGAAACTTGCACCGCCCACCACACTGGTGCTGAGGAACGGACAGCCCCACGAAGTACAAACTGAATTCTTGGTACCAGGCGATGTTATCCTGCTGAAAACTGGACAGCGCGTGCCCGCAGACGCCCGCCTTCTGAGCTCTTATGGTCTCGAGGTTGATGAGGCTTCCCTGACCGGCGAATCATTTCCAGTACCCAAAGACGCCAATGCAGTGTTGCCCAGCGAAACTATAATTACAGAGCAAGTGAACATGGTTTTCGCCGGGACCATCATCAATAGAGGACAGGCGAAAGCCCTGGTCACAGCTACAGGTGTCAACACTGAAGTTGGCAGGGTCGCGGGTATAGCCAAAGCAGCAAAGGAGCCGAAGACTCCGCTTCAGCTGTCCATGAAGCAGCTTTCAAAGAGTTTGGTTTGGATAGCGCTTTTCTTCTGCATACTCGTTCCTGTTCTCGGTTTTCTCCGAGGCTTACAGCTGGATCAGATGATTTTAACAGGTCTCGCCTTGGCTTTCGCGGTGATTCCCGAGGAGCTGCCGATAATAATCACCATGGGTCTCGGCGTTGGCGCCTACTCTCTGTCCAGAAAAAACGCTTTAGTCAAGCGCCTACGCGCAGCGGAGACCCTTGGAAGCGTCACCGTAATTGCCACGGACAAGACTGGAACAATAACTGAAAACAAGATGAGAATTGAACAGCTCTATTTTGACGGTAAAATCACGGAAGCTCAAAACTTCAAGGAAAACGAGAGAGAAGCTTTGAAAACCGCCTTGCTGGCAAGCGACGCCATAAGAGACTTGACGGACAATACGGTTTTGACCAATCCCATGGCTCAGGCGATTCTGGAACAGATAAGACAAGAAGAAATCGCCGTTCAAAAACTGGGCGAAGATTGGGTTCTGAAAGACGAGTTAAGCTTCGATAATAAACGGAAACTCGCCTCGTACGTGTATCAATATGGCAGTTCGCTGGTGGTTTTGTCAAGCGGCGCGCCAGAGAATGTCTTAACACGATCAGCGAAACTGCTGCTGAAAGGCAAAGAAGGCGCGCTCACAGACGCTTTGAGACAAGAAGTGACGGACACCATAGTTAAAATGGCTCAGTCTGGCGAACGCCTTTTGGCTTTCGGCTATCGCAGGTTGCCAGCCGCATCGAAACTTGAGAAAACCGCTCTGGAGCAGAACTTGGTTTTCGTTGGTATATTGGGCTTCATAGACCCGCCGAGAAAGGAAGTTAAAGGCGCCATCCGCACATGCCAAGAAGCTGGAATAAAAGTAGTCATGATCACGGGTGACCATCCAGAAACCGCAAGAGCTATCGCTGCTCAAGTAGGAATAAACAGTACCCGCGTGCTCACTGGAAACGAAATTTCAAAAATGAAAGACGAAGAATTGAAACTGGCGCTGAAAGAAACTTTTGTTTTTGCTCGGGTTACGCCTGAGGACAAACTTCGTTTAGTTCGGCTTTTCAGGGAAAGCGGCGAAATGGTTGCGGTTACTGGCGACGGAATAAACGATGCACCAGCCCTCAAAGAGGCGCATATAGGCGTCGCCATGGGCATTCGCGGGACTGACGTTGCCAAAGAAACAGCTGACATGGTGCTAACCGATGACAACTTCGCCACCATAGAAACCGCAGTCAAAGAAGGGCGAAAGCTTTTCGGCAACTTGAGAAAAGGTGTTCGCTACTACCTAGCTTGCAAGGTTGCGCTCGTAGCCAGCTTTCTTCTTCCCATCGCCCTCGGTGTACCACTACCATTTGCTCCCATCCAAATAATAGTGCTGGAGCTCTTCATGGACCTAGCGGCTTCAGCCACCTTCGTTGCGGAACCCGAGGAAAGCGGCACTATGACGAAGCCGCCAGTTAACCCTAAAGAGAAATTCATGAACCGAAGCATGCTAAGCGGAATATCCATAGGCGCTCTGAGCCTCTTCGCCGCGGTAACCACCAACTTTCTTGTAGTATGGTTCACAACCCAAAACCTAACCCAAGCGCAGACATTAGCTTTCGCCACATGGATGCTGGGGCATATTCTACTGGCGCTTAACTTCAGGTCAGAGAAGGAGCCACTTGTAAAACTGGGATTCTTCTCCAACAAAGTCATGGTGCTATGGGCACTGGTTGTCACAGCCACGTTGATTGTGGGAACAAGCCTTCCAATCGTGCATGACGCCCTGAAAATCACGTACCTCAGCCCTTCAGATTGGGCTTTGGTGATCGGCGTCTCATTTGCGGCGACTTTCTGGATGGAACTTAGAAAAATTTTGCAGCATTAAAAGCAGCGGCTCACGCGCTACAGTAATGGAAGATGCACCGCATATTTGCCGCCTATTTGGAGCCTAATAGCCAATCGATGCAGAAAACGAGGAGGGGGTAGGTCCCCATTGGCGCGGAAACCATGCGATTCAGTGTATAGATTGCACCGAGCGCAACATTCTAGCGCAAGCAAATAACAAACTTCTACTTCTGAACGACGACGCCATACTTTGATATACGAAGCATACAGAACACTGCCAAAAAATATATCAAATCAGAGCCTCATAAGAAACGCCAACGCGGAAGTGAAATCAATGGAAAAAGAACTGCAGGTTTACATAGACGGAGTTTACTATCCGAAATCACAGGCTAAAGTCTCAGTTTTCGACCACGGTCTCCTCTACGGCGACGGCGTTTTCGAGGGAATCCGCGCCTACAACGGCTTTGTCTTCAAACTCAAAGAACACATCAGCAGGCTCTATCGTTCGGCGCACGCGCTGATGTTGAAAATACCCTTAACAAAGGAAGCGATGACGCAGGCGGTGGTGGAAACCCTGCGGAAAAACAGTTTGCGAGATGCTTATATCCGATTGGTGGTGACAAGAGGCGTTGGCGACCTTGGACTGGATCCGAGGAAATGTCCCAAGCCCTCCGTGATTATAATAACGGATACTATTTCGATAATGTCAAGTGACGCTAGAGAAAAAGGCATTTCCACCATGATTACTTGGGTTAGAAGAAACCCTGTGGATACGACGACGCACGAGATAAAATCGTTGAACTACCTTAACAGCGTGTTAGCCAAAATTGAAGCCACCGCGAACGGCGTTGACGAAGCGATTTGTTTGGACAAAAACGGATATGTCGTCGAAGGCGTGGGCGAGAACCTGTTCATAGTTAAGGACGGCAAGATCTTTACTCCGCCCAGCAGCACTGGCGCGTTGGCTGGTATCACGGCTCAGCTTGCAAATAAGTTTGCCAAAAACTTGGGATACGAGGTGGCTGAGACTAACGTTACTCCGTTCCAGTTGTTTACCGCCGACGAGGTGTTCTTCACTGGAACAGCCGCGGAAGTCGTGCCCATCAGAGAAGTGAACAAGCGGCAAATAGGCAGCGGAAGCCCAGGTCCTGTCACGAAGAAGTTGATGATGGCTTTCCAAAAAGCAACTGCTGACCCCGCAGAGGGTGTGCCAATCTACCCGTAAAACGACGCGCTAGTTCTTTTTTATGAACCGCTCTATTTTGCTGAATGCTTCTTCCAGCATTTTAATTGGCGGCAGAAACACTCCTCGGACATGCCCAGCGCCGTAAATCGGGTCAAAGCCTGAACCATGCACCAAAAGCACGCCGGTTTCTTTCAGAAGTTCAACGGCGAACTCCATGTCGGTCTTCCACTTTGATCCCACATCGTGGATTTTGGGGAAAAAGTAGAACGCGCCTTCCGGTTTTGCGCAGCTTACGCCTTCAATCTCGTTCAGTCTCTTCCACGCGTAGTCTCTTCTAATCCTGAGTTTTTCCACCATCTTCGGTATGTGGTCTTGCGGACCCCTTAGCGCGGCGATTCCCGCCATCTGGGCTGGTGTGCTGGCGCAGATTCTTATGCGCTGCTCTTTTTCGATGGCTTTCTTCAGCTCCTCTAATTCGCCGTTTGGCTCGTGGAAGTACATGTAGCCGAGCCTCCACCCGGTCATCAGGTACACTTTTGAGAAGCCGTTTAATCCTACTACGGGCAGGTCTTTGGCTAAATGGGCTGTGCTGACGTAGTCGTCAACGTACCTTATTTGATCATAAATTTCATCCGATAAAACAAGCAGGTCGTGTTCTCCTGCTACGTCCAGTATTTGTTTCACCATTTTCTTTCTGTAAAGCGCGCCTGTGGGGTTGTTGGGGTTGATCATCACTATGGCACGCGTTTTTTCCGAGATTTTGCTTCGCAAGTCATCGATGTTCGGTTGCCAGTTTTCGTCTTCTATTGTTTCGTATGTGATTGGTATTCCATCATAAGCCCTTGAGTAGGATATGTATGGCGAATACGCAGGTCCCGGAACAAGGATTTCGTCTCCCTTTTCCATTAGAGCGGACGTCAGCATTCTGATGCCTTCGGAGACGCCGGAAGTGACTAAGACGTTTTCCGCAGAAACGTCCACGCCGTTGACTCGCTTTTCTTTTTCAGCGATAGCTTGTCTAAGTTCCGGTATTCCCTCTGAAGGCGAGTATTTGTTTTCTCCAGATTGGACCGCTTCAATCAGTGCTTGCTTGATGTGCTGGGGTGTGGGGAAGTCAAAGGCTACGGGGTCTCCGATGTTTAGGTAAAAAATCTTTTTGCCCATTTTTGTAATTGGACCCGCGTTGACTATTACGTCGCGTATGGCATACTCAATAGCCTTTTCTCGCGCCGCTACTTTAACTTTCACCGCTTTGAAGCCTCTGTGTTAATGCACAGTTGCAGTTCAAAAACATAAAGGTTCCGAAGTATTGGGTTGCTTGAGTTAGAAACGTCAGGCATCTGTTCCCCTGGGGAATAGTGAATCGTAATGTTCAGTAAACTTTAATTTTTATGACATCATAATACATACACACTTAGGTTGGTGAATGCGCGGTGTTTGGTTGGACGGGCGTTTTTCTGAACGTTGACTTAAGCAAGAATAAGGTTGTTGCAGAATCGTATGACGCTACTTTAGCTTTGAATTTCATCGGAGGCAGAGGCTTCGCAGCCAAGATTCTCTGGGACAAGCTGAAACCAGGGGTCAATCCGTTATCACCTGAAAACAAGCTTATCTTTGCTGCGGGTCCATTGACTGGGTTTGGCTTGCCGAACAGCGGCAAATTGGTTGTGGCTGCCAAGAGTCCCTTGACGGGCGGCTACGGCGACGGCAATATTGGCACTTCGGCTGCTGTTCAAATGCGCACAGCGGGCTACGATGCGGTTATCATCGAAGGCAAAGCAGAAGCGCCGGTTGTTCTTCACATTAACGACCAGTTTGCCGAGTTAATAGATGCTAAAGCTTTGTGGGGCTTGAACTCGTTTGAGACGGAGGCTCAACTGAAACCCCTTTACGAGCGGACCGCAGGCTTCGTCTCCATCGGTCCAGCGGGAGAGAACCTTGTAAAGTTTGCCACGGTTGTTTCTCAGGAAGGCCGCGCTGGCGGAAGACCTGGGATGGGTGCTGTCATGGGCTCCAAGAATTTGAAGGCAGTAGTTTTTGAGGGTCACAAAGATATTCCTGCTGCCTATCCACAGGGCCTGAAAGAGCTGAGCGCCGCTGGTTACCGAGAAATCTTGACAAAGCCTAACTTCTCTTTTTGGAAACGACAGGGAACCATGTCTACGATAGAGTGGAGTCAAGAAAACAGTGCGCTTCCCACTTTTAATTTCCGTGAAGGGGTTTTTGATAAGGCAGACAAGATAGGCGGGTTTGCCATGGAAAAAATTAAAGTCGGCAACCGTGGGTGTCCACAGTGCAACATGACGTGCGGCAACGTGGTTAAAGACTCTGAGAGAAAAGAGGCTGAGCTTGATTACGAAAACATTGTAATGTTAGGTTCCAACATAGGGTTGGGCAATCTCAGACAGGTTGCGGCTTTAAACCGTGTCGCAGATGAGCTTGGTTTGGACACAATCTCGCTTGGGAACGTTCTAGGCTTCGCCATCGAAACCTCAGAGAAAAATCTGATTCTTGAAAAGTTTCATTGGGGGAAATACAAAGAAACGAAGGATTTGATTAACGACATAGCTTACAGGCGCGGTTTTGGTGATGTTCTCGCTGAAGGCGTACAAGCTGCGGCTGCCAAGATAGGTCATGGAGCAGCGGATTGGGCTATGCACGTTAAGGGTTTAGAGGTGTCTGCTTATGACTGTCACGCTGCCCCTGCCATGGCGTTGTCTTATGCTACAAGCGCGATTGGTGCCCATCACAAGGACGCGTGGGTGATTTCTTGGGAGGTTCAGTTTGGACGCGAAGGCTACAGTGAAGAGAAAATTAACAAGGTCATAGAGATGCAGCGCTTGCGTGGCGGCGTTTTTGAATCGCTCACGGTTTGTCGTTTCCCTTATGCTGAGTTAGGCTTCGAACTTGAGTGGTACACGAAGTACCTTCAGGCGGCAACAGGAAGAGAAATGCCCTTCAACTCTTTGATTTACAGCGCTGACAAGACGTTAAACTTGATTCGTGCCTTTTGGTTACGTGAGTACGCAGACAACTGGACGAAGGGAATGGATGTTCCGCCTGTGAGGTGGTTTAAGGACGCGCTGACCGCGGGACCGCTGAAAGGTGCTCTGCTTGATCCGTTCAAATACGATGCTATGCTGAAGAAGTATTACAGGAAGAGAGGCTGGGATGAGCGAGGCGTACCTAAGAAGTCAACGTTGAAGAAGCTTGGTTTGTCAGACGTGGCTAAGCAACTTGACAAATACGTGAAGTTATCTGATTAGAACACGGGCGCTGTCAGTATGATCTGGCGAAGTACACCATTTCCACAGCTTTCTCTCCGCAGCAGATGCAATCGCTTATGGGTTTTTCCTTTTCGAAAGGTCGCAGCCTGATTGTTGCTCCAGTTTCTTCTTTTATTTTTTCTTCGCATTTCACGCTGCCGCACCATGCGGCTTTTATGAAGCCACCTTTGTTTTTGAGAGTTTCTTGGAAGCCATCGTAGTTCTGAACCGTTGCCGTTTTTTCTTCTAAGGCTTTTTTGGCTTTGGCGTAGAGGTTGTTCTGGATTTCCTCAAGAAGCTTTTCTACGGTTGGTACCGCATCGGTCATTTTGGCGGTGGTTTTCTGGTAGGTGTCGCGTCTCGCCAAAGTTACCTGGTTCTGTTTGAGGTCGCGTGGGCCTATTTCTATGCGGATGGGCACGCCTTTCAGTTCCCACTCGTTGAATTTCCAGCCAGGCGTGTACTGTGTTCGATCGTCCAAGACGGCTGCGATGCATTTCGCTTTGAGTTTTTTCAGGATTTCTTTGGCTTTCTCCAGTATGGCAGTGGAATCCGTGTCCTTGTAGGTTATGGGAACTATGACGGCTTGCACTGGGGCGACTTTGGGGGGCATCACTAATCCCCTGTCGTCGCCGTGAACCATAACCAGGGCGCCTATCAGTCGTGTGGATATGCCCCATGAGGTTTGCCAAACCTGATGCTCCTTCTCGTCTTCTCCGATGAAGTTTATGTTGAAGACTTTGGCGAAGTTTTGGCCGAGGTTGTGGCTGGTGCCCATCTGCAAGGCTTTTCCGTCGGGCATCATGGCTTCCAGCGTGGTTGTGTAGAGGGCTCCCGCGAATTTTTCGCTGTCGGTTTTGACTCCGACAAGCACTGGAATTGCCAGGTAGCTTTTTATTACGTCTTTGTATTCGCCGAGGATGTCCATCACTTCTTTTTCGGCTTCTTCGCAGGTTGCGTGGGCTGTGTGTCCTTCCTGCCAGAGGAACTCGCGTGTGCGGAGGAAGGGTTTGGTGGCTTTGGTTTCCCACCTGACGATGTTGCACCACTGGTTGATTTTGATGGGGAGGTCCCGCCAGCTTCTGATCCACTTGGCGAAAGTTGCGTAGATAATGGTTTCAGATGTTGGTCTGATGGCGAGTTTTTCTTCCAGCTTGGTGCTTCCGCCTTCGGTTACCCAGGCGACTTCGGGCACGAACCCTTCGAAGTGCTCCGCCTCCTTTTTCAGAAAGCCTTCAGGAATAAACATAGGGAAATAGACGTTTCCGTGGCCAGTTTCCTTTATTTTCCTGTTGAAAACGTCTTGAATTTTCTCCCATACCGCGTAAGAGTGCTCTCGGAAAATCATGCAACCCTTTATGGGCGCGTACTCCGCCATTCCAGATTTCAGCACGACCTCGGTGTACCATTCCGAGAAATCTTCGCTTTTCTTCACGGTTACTCCAGTGTCTGACATAGCCTTTCTCTCCTTCTGTTTTACGCTGGAAGCATATAACCATAACGCACGGTCACTGGCAAAATTTTGGCGGAAAAAAAACGAAAGCGAACAGAGATTGCTTGCTAGTGTTTGCGTTTCTTGAAGTACAGCAACAATCCCGCACCAACAGCAACCGCTGAAACTAAGACGACTACAACTAACGCTTTTGGAAAAGCAGTTACTGTAAAAGTGACCGATTCTGAAGCCCCAACGTTACCCCATTCATCCCAAGCATAAGCCTTCAACGTATGCTCGCCGCCAGACACCCCAGTCAGCGTCGTGTTTCCAGCAACCGTCACGTTCGCCTGTCCGTCCAGACTGTATGCTGCTTGCGAAAAAGGCTCGTCCACCTCAAAGTCAAAAACCACCTCGGAACTGTAAGGTCGTTCCTGAGGAGATAAAACAGTAACTCTCGGCGCAGTACAATCAACAGCGAAACTGACTTCAGAATCACTCCAAACAAAATCACTGCATCTAAAGTAGCTAACAGCCACGAGGTTGGGATACCCCTCTTAAAATCATAGTAATAATATTTTGAAAGTTGCGGTTTCTTCTGATTAGACACGGAGATTTTTATAGAGTGGTCTCCGTCAGATAAGTCACTCAAATAAATCGTAAATGAAGGCTTCTGAGGGACTAGAATCACCTGCCCGTCCAGGTAGCAGTAGATCTTGTAAATATCCGATAGATTCGCCACTGAAACTCGAAGATTCACGCCGTTTCTCTTGTAGAAAACTCCGCTTTCTGGATTCAAAATATCAATCGTAGCTGGGTCAGGAGGAGGCAATTTATTTGGAACATTCGCTAGATTTGGATCCGTGTTTGCTAATCCAACTTTAAGAAGTAAGGCTCCAGTTAATGCTGTGATCAGCAACGTCGCGAATAGGGCTATCCCTATGATTTTTCTTTTGTTGCTTGGGCTGTTGGAGGCGGTCAACTCGCCATGCTCCTGCATAAAATTCTGGTTTTTGCGGGTTATAGGCTTTTTTGTCAAGCTTTCTTGACCTGGCTTAGTCAACATTTCTTGACTAACCTTTTGGCAACTTGCGATACCCAGTGCGACGAAAAAAGTATTAAAATACACCCTGAATTCAGTGCTGCGCTTCCCCAAAATGGGTCCTGGATTTTCTACCTTGCGCAGTATGGCAGTTCGTCCTTTTCCTTGTGATGCTTGACGCATGCTTCGCAATCGCTGTGCCGCTCACAATCTCGTTTGGGACAGGGACAATTCGGAGCCGACATATATGAGGGTTACGCCAGCGTCCATATAATTCTTTAGCTAAAATCTCAAAAAGCGAGGTTCAGATTGACAAAAGCAAGCTAGCACTCCACAGTCAAGCAGTGGTTCACTCAACGTTTCCGCCTTTAAATAAGGGGGGTATAGACAAAAAATCGCAACAGAGAGCAGCAAAACCTAAAGGTTGCCGAAACTGTTATCTCAGAACTTGAACACTCTATCCTACAGGAAGATCAAACGCATGAAACCTGAACGTTACGCCCTCATCCTAATCGCCGACAAAAAATACTGGAACAAGCTACGCGAACGCAACAGAACCAGCAGCGGAACCCACGCGTTCGTACGAAAAAGCAAAGTAGCCCCAAAAACCGCCCAGAAACTCTTGTTCTACGTCAAAAAACCAGTCATGCAAGTTCTAGGCATCGCAGGCTTCATCGAACGCTTAACAGGCGACAGCGGAGAACTTTGGAGAAAACACGGCGCAGAAACCTGCTTCGAAAACTTCGAAGAATACGATGCTTTCGCACAGGGCAGAACAACGATGACGTTTGTGAGGTTCAACAACTTCGCAGAACTGGAAAACCCAAAAGCCACCGAAGCCACCCGAAGCATCCTCGGCTCATTGCAGGGATTCAGAGGCAAATACGTGAACCTCGCAACCACAAAACAGCTGGCAACCTGAAAAACGCTGTTGCCGTCTTATAGCTTAAATCTGTGATGTGGATTATTCTTTAGCCAGCGTGAATGAACAATGTTTCGAGTAAGAGTTAACAAGATCGAATCCACCCGCGATTTGGACGGTAACCTCGGAAAACGAATAGAACTGGTTGAAGAACGAGCAATTTCGCCCTCCGTATTCAGACCCCCAACGGAAGAAGCCAAGATGGCTCAAGACCTGCTTCAAGCCCTGCAACAACAGATGCCCTTCCTCCAGCAGAGAACACAATTTTCCATACCGAAAATACTGCTGTTCTTGACAGAACAAGAATACGACAGCTTAGGCATAGACTTCGACGTGAACCAAGTTTTCGACGTAGCACTGGAAAACCAAAGCATCAAATTCAAGAAGCTCTCATAACTGCACCGCGAACATGCTTCAACGCCGCATGCTTCGGATGAAAAGACAACACAAACACCATTTTCCGCAAAGTCTCACAAATCTCCTGCAGGTCACCCGCTTTGCCTTCATCGCAATAAAGCGGAATAGGCTCACCGCCATCGCCGCACTCGTAGTAAACGTAAATCTGCGAACAACTGTTGCTAAACCTAACAACCTCAAAATCCAAATTCAGAAGCTTGGCAGTTTCCTCCGTCGCTGTTCTCACAGACGCCAAACGTTTCCTGCGAGGAACATCCGTTGACGCGTAAACCAGCAACTTCCCAGAACCGTTTTTGAACACAAACTCCACCAATATCTTCACAGGCAAAAAACACTTTTAAAACACATGCACAAACGACACACCCACGCAGCAGAGAGGTGTGTTAAAGTGAAAGTTCTTAAACCGCAAAAAACGTCAACTTCAGGGATATGAGAGGCGAAAAAAGTGAAAGCCCGCGCACACATGTTCGTAACTGGCAGAGTCCAAGGCGTATTTTTCAGGTCACAAACCAAACACAAAGCTGACAGCCATGACGTGAAAGGATGGATTCGCAACTTGTCAGACGGCAGAGTGGAAGCAGTTTTTGAAGGCGAAATAGACGCTGTGCAAAAGCTAATAGAATTCTGTAAACATGGACCATCAGAAGCAAGAGTTACCAACTTTGATGTGACATGGGAAACCTACACAGGAGAGTTTGACAGGTTCACGTTCTCTTGGGAACCCTGAAATGCGAGTCTTTCCCAGCACTAATGTACTCTCCTCCCAACCCACGTACCACAGAAGCAATTTTCGCAAAGTTTTCAGAGCCAAGAAACTGCTTCGGCTTCACCATTATGTAGTCGCCTTTTTCCTGGAAACTAAGCAGGGATTCTAAATCTTCAGGAAACGCCACGCGGACATCATCCACAGATTTCTTCTTTTCATGAATTTCATGAGAAACAGGCGCAGACGCTTGAGGTGCTGGCTGCACGACCTGTGAACCTACCACTGCTTTTATCGACGCAGACAAGCTTCGCAGGTCCTCCGAAATCCTGTTCAGAACCACAAGAAGTTCATCAACTCTTTCTGCAAGCCTTTCCAGATTCTCTTTTTCACCGCTCATAAACACTCTCCCTCAAATTCTAAAATACTTAAGGCGCTTATTAATTATTTGCAACTCCCATTTGAACCCCAAACTCAGAGAGAAGCCAAATTGTTTGAAATCGACGGAAGCCAAAAAAGCGGAAGCGGCACAATCCTGCGCCTCGCAGTAGCCTTAGCAGCCGCCACCAACGAACCCTTACACATCTTCAACATCCGCCAGAACAGGCCACAACGAGGCCTGAAACCCCAGCACTTGGAAGCAGTGTTGACAACCGCGAAACTCTGCAACGCCGAAGTAAAAGGAGCAACACTAGGCTCCAAAGAACTCTGGTTCAAGCCCCAAGAAGTGAAAGGCGGAAACTTTGAAGCCCAAATCGGAACCGCAGGAAGCATCCCCATGCTTCTCATGGCATCACTGCCCATATGCGTATTCGCCAAACACACAGTGCACTTGCACGTGACAAAAGGCGGCACAGACGTTTCCCACTCACCCACCATAAACTACATGCGAAACGTGTTCCTGCCAACGCTGAAGCAGATGGGAATCGAAGCCTCCATAACCGTGCACAAGTACGGCTACTACCCAAAAGGAATGGGAGAAGCAACCATGACCGTAAAACCCCCTGAAGCACTGCAGCCAATCCGACTAAACAATTTTGGTACGCTACTAAGCGTAAAGGGCGTTTCGGTTTGCACGTTCCTTGAGGACAGAAAAGTTGCCGAGCGCCAAGCCAAAACAGCAACCGAGTACCTTTCTGAGAAAGGCTATGCCACGGACATCCAGATTGTAAATGACCGTTCGAATCCTTTTCAAAAGGGAAGCTCAATCACCTTATGGGCTGAAACCGACACCGACGCAAGAGTAGGCGCAGACAACATAGGAGAACTGAAAAAAATGAGCGAGGAAGTCGGCAGAGAAGCAGCAGAAAAGCTTCACGCAGAGCTTTCCGTTAAGCCCACGGTTGATGTGCACTTGGCAGACATGCTTATTCCCTACATGGCTCTGGCAGAAGGCACCTCAAGCTTGCTGACAAGAAAGGTTTCGAAACACTTGGAGACAAACATTTGGCTTGCGGAAAACATGCTTAACGCACGATTTAACATTCAACAAGTGAATAACCTCTTCAGAATAGAAAAAAGAAGCTGATTACATGCCTGAAACCGCACTTTGCATCAAAGTCAAGAAAATTCACGGCGAGAAAACCATAGCTCTGGCTAACAAGCTCGGAATCAGCAATCGCGAACTCAAAATCCAACAGAACATGAACCACATCTGCATCCCGCTTGTTAGGCAACCAGAAAAAAACGAACTGGCAAAACTGAAGACGCAATTGCCTGATTTCGAACTGACAACCAAAGTTTTCACCACGAAAAAACAAAGAAAAACGCTTCACCAAGTCCTCGAAGACCAGTTGCCCCCAGACCTACTAGCTAGTCTGCCGCGAGCACTGGACATAATCGGCGACATAGCAGTAATTGACATTCCACGGGAACTCAAAGCCTATGGAAGCCTCATCGGCGAAGCAGTCTTGAAGACACACAAGAACGTGCGAACTGTGCTTGCGAAAGTTGGCGCGGTCGCTGGAACATATCGCCTCCGCGAACTTGAATTACTCGCTGGAGAAAACACAACCACCACCATGCACAAGGAATACGGATGCCAATACCACGTTGACATCGCCAAAGCATACTTTTCTCCCAGGCTCTCGCAGGAACACAACAGAGTAGCATCTCTCGTTCAGAAAAGCGAAACCGTCATAGACCTGTTCGCTGGAGTTGGACCATTTTCGGTGCTTATCGCCAAGAAAAACGCGGACGCAAAAGTTTACGCTGTTGACATAAACCCAGAAGCAGTAGAGTTCCTGAAGAGAAACATCAGGCTCAACAGAGTGGAAAACCGCGTCATCCCAATTCAGGAAAACGCAAACCAAGTTGTTGAAGAGCAACTTTTGGGCGTTGCAGACCGAGTAATCATGAATCTGCCCGAAAAAGCAATCGAGTTCGTTAATGCCGCGTGCAAAGCTCTGAAGCCAACTGGTGGCACAGTTCACTATTACGCGTTCATCCGCCTTCCTGACTCATTAGAAGGTGCGCAGCAGCGTTTTTCTGAGGCTGTGGAGAAAACGGGCAGAAAAGTGACTGCTTTCCTTTCCGCAAAAACTGTTCGTGAGACCGCGCCCTACGAGTGGCAAGCGGTTTTGGACGCTCATGTAATTTAAGTCAACCGACAAAAAACCTTGTGGCGAGATGCTACAACTTGGACAATGCCATTCGGCTTAGCGCACGCTTAGTGAAAGCTGTGAGTAATTTTATTAATTCCTAACCCACTAAAAGCATATAGGAACCTCTATGAGAAGCTACATTAAGATTTATGGTCCACCCATTTTAGAAGCAATAAAAGCACTTGAAAAGCTCGCAGTCGACATGCCTGAAGTATGCATAATGGATTATGTCATAGCGCGCGACCTTTCACCACAAATGGCTAAAGAGATAGGAGGAACCCCAGTACAGCCTTCAGGCGGTTCTGTTCCCGGGTTTTTCATGCAGAGAACTGGCGTTGTAGTTCCAGTTGAGAGACATCATAACATAATTAGTAAGCATGGACAGAAACTGGGGGAATATGATTTCTTTTTCGAGTGGTATGAGGAACCTGAAGCATCTCAACTCAATGACCTGATAGGAAAGATAGATGACGCTTTGAAACCGCTTGGCTGCCTATACACTATAACAACAAAATAAGAAACCATCATTTGCTACGTGTGCGTAGGTAACTCTCCAATACCTAATCAAGCATCAGGCCGCAAAAATTCTCTAAACATGCATTGAGAGAGTAATTTTCACTTTTTGCTCTGGGTTCTTCAGTTTCTCCACAAGGTCTCTGGACAAGTCCTGTGCAGCTTTGTCAGCGTTAACCGCCAATGTTCGGTTGCACACGTAATCGCTTTTCCTGATTACCATATCGGTGGGATGAGTCAGAATTAGTCGCGGAGAACCATTCGCGTTCACCTGCTCAATTATTCCACAAGCTTCTATAAGTATTGTCAGTTTCGCGTGGGGCTTTCGCAGCTTTTCCTTAAATTCACCGCTTAAATCCTCGACTGCCTTGTCCGCAGCTACTGCAACTATGCAGTCTCCTTTTTTTGACAGATGCTGATCCCTTGTGAACTCCAAAGTCGTCCTGTGCGTAGCTAGGATGTTTAGGTGACCTTGCGCGAAAATGACTTCTTTAGCTTCAAAGGCGCGCAAGCTTATTCCATGACCTCGATGGAGTCTACTTTTCCGTCTCCGTCCAAGTCGAAGCCTTGTATGACAGCGGCGAAAGTATCCTCTCCATGGTATTTCTGCAGGGTTTTCTTCCAAAAGTTCGTCAAGGCTAAAACGCAGGCTTTGGTTCCAACCGCCTTGTTCCCCGCCAAGACCAGGATGCGTTTGGTTTTATCCCATGGATTTACGATTTTGGCTACAAGCCCAGCTGAGTCGGCGGTGTAAACGCGCCCAGTCTTCTTCGATGACAAGCCTCCAAGCAAGAACCCCTGATCACTGGACTGCATATTAAACCTGACAGGCAAAGACTCGTTGATTTCCTGCGTAAGCAGATTTGTTCCCGGACCCCCGACGAGAATCAGGTGGTTTTTCTCTTCTTTTTCCGCCTTCACGTCAACGTCTAGTTTTATGGCGAAATCCTGGGGCATCTTCGCGAATTGCCCTAAGAACAGCGTGAGATGCGCAGCGTAGTGTCCGTCTCTGGCGCTGGTTTTGAAGGGACCATGCGGCGTGGGGCTGCCTACCACTATTTTTCCTTCCAGCACGCCCTTGCCGTTAACGAATTCTTTGAAGAATTTTTGGATCTGCTCGTCCATGGCCTGCAGGGACAGGCTCTGGATCGTCTTGTATCCTTGGGAAAATTCTATTCCGAAGGCTGGTGAGATTGTTTTGTAGTATTTTGCTGTGGCTCCTTTCTTTTTTTCTTCTCTCTCCACGGTTATGGCGCCTGCCTTTGCCAGTTTTCTTATGTGGTAATACACTTTCTGTTCGTGCACTCCGAGTTGTCGCGCAACCTCTAAGGGGTACATTTCTTTTTCAGACAACATCGTCAGGATTTTCCAGCTTAGCTTGCCCAAAATCATCTTCAGGTTCTGCGCATCCTGCATCATGCTGATTTCTTTTGCTTTCTGCGTGTGCCCGTCGTCCTGGAGTAGTAACTTTTTTTCCATGGTTCTCCCAAAATCATACCGCTCAGCCGTTATTAAAAATTTTGTTATAGTGAACCATGAAAAACGCGGCTTTCGATGTTTGCATGGTTTTCATGTGGCACAGTTGATGAAACCCTTAAAAAAACTCTTTTAGAGTAGCGAGTTTTCTCCTAAAAATCCTTATTAACAAAGAACCCTTTGGTAGGACTCAAAAGAACTAACCATGGCGGAAAGAGGTACAAGAAATGTGTGGAATTTTCGGCTGTATTCTGAAGGAAGGAAACGCGGCACCCCTGATTCACGCTTCGCTTAAGCGGCTTGAGTACCGTGGGTACGATTCCGTGGGCGTAGCCACAATCCAAGATGGGGAAATTCATGTGAAAAAGGACCAGGGAAAAATAGATGAGGTCCATAAACTTTTGGACCTTGACGATTTACCTGGAAACTTGGGCATAGGCCACACTAGGTGGGCTACGCATGGCGCGCCGTTGAAGGTTAACGCGCATCCGCATTCAGATTGCACAGGCAACATCGTGGTGGTTCACAACGGAATCATTGAAAATTTTTCTGAGCTGAAACTTGAACTGGAAAACAGTGGTCACCGTTTTGTTTCAAAAACAGACACGGAAGTAGTAGCGCACCTTATTGAGGAGAAATTCAAGGAAAACCCGAAGCTAAGCTTGGCTGATGCTGTGCTTGAAGCGGTCAAAAGTCTTGACGGTTCTTACGCCGTAGCCGTGATCTCGACCAGAGAACCTGACAAGGTGATATGCGCCAGAAATGAAAGCCCCTTGGTTTTGGGTGTTAGCGAGAACGGCGTTTACTTCGCGTCTGACATTCCAGCGTTTCTGCCGGTAACCAACAAGGCAATTTACATAGAGGATGTAGAGCTTGTGAGCCTTTCCGCGGCAGGCTACGAGATCAGAAAGATTAAGGATTCAAGCGTTGTCACGCGGGAACCGAAGGTTATTAATTGGACGCCTGAGATGGCGGTCAAGCAGGGTTACCCGCATTTTATGATTAAAGAGATTCATGAGCAGCCTGCAACTCTTCGCAACACGCTGCGAATGCAGGAGCACTACCTTGATTTGATTTCCACGTTTCTTGACCGTGCCACTGAAGTTTTCTTAGTCGCTTGCGGCACATCCTACCACGCTTGCTTGGCTGCGTCTTACATGTTCTCAAAGCTTGCGTTCTTGCCGACGTATCCCGTTTTCGCCTCAGAATTTGTGGAGCAACATGGCAAATCAGTCAACATAGACAGCACTATTCTAGCGGTGAGCCAGTCAGGAGAAACAGCTGACACGTTAGCGTCAGTTACGTGCGCGCAGCAACGTGCTGCGACCATTCTCGGCTTGACCAATGTTATCGGCTCGACTTTGACGCGGGTTGCTCGGGTTTACGTGGGTCAACAGTCGGGTCCCGAAATCGGGGTGGCAGCTACAAAAACTTTCACTTCGCAGCTTTCTGTGCTGGCGCAGCTGGCGCTTAGGCTGTCAAAGAAGCGCGGAAAAGTCTCTCAGGATGAGATGGATTACATTGCGGAGAGGCTGGAATGTCTGCCAGACATTGTTGAGACTATAATTCGGACTCAGGAGGAGAAAGTCAAGCAGCTTGCCAAGAAATACAAGGATGCAAAAATGTTCTTCTTCTTGGGCCGGGGAATAAGCACGGCTACCGCTTACGAGGGGCGGCTCAAACTTATGGAGATAGCGTACATTCCGTCAATAGCTTTTCCAGCAGGCGAAAGCAAACACGGCCCGATTAGCCTGATTGAGCCGGGTTTCCCAGTGGTGTTCATCTGCGCCAAGGATGGAACCCATAAGACTTTGATCAGCAACATAATGGAGATGAAAGCCAGAGGCGCCTCTATAATCGCGATTGTAGAGGAGGGGGATGAGGCGGTTAAGGCGCTGGCGGATGATTACGTTGAAGTGCCCAAAGGGATACCTGAAGTTCTGTCGCCGATACCCTTTGCGATACCTTTGCAGCTTTTGGCGTATTACATGAGCCTTGAGAAGGGGCATAATCCTGACATGCCTAGGAACCTCGCGAAATCCGTCACCGTGAAATAACCCTTTTTCTCGTTTGCCTTATTCTGGCACCAGATACGTTAAAAGAGATAACCCCACTATTTTACACGGGTGGTTTGCGTTGGAAAAAGCAGAATGGAAAAAACTCATTGACAGTCTGGTAAAACAGGGCATTCTGCATTCGCCCCAAGTGATTAAGGCGATGCGGACGGTGCCTCGCGCCAAGTTTCTGACATCCGACATGCAGTCGTACAGTGCTGCGGACACGCCGCTTCCGATTGGTTTTGGCCAAACAATTTCGGCGCCACATAGTCTCAGCTCAGCGCTGGACTAGGCGATACATGGTTTCAATAATGAATGAAGCCCTCCAGTTGGAAGTCGGTCAGAAGGTGTTGGAGGTCGGCGCGGGTTCAGGATGGCATTCCGCCACGATAGCGGAGATAGTTGCGCCTAGCGGTGCGCCTAGAACTGAGTGGGGATCTGTTTTCACGGTGGAGATTGTTCAGGCTTTGGCTGAAAACGCGAAAAAAAACATAAGGAACGCGGGTTACAATGACCGCGTTAAGATAATTAATGCTGACGGCTCTAAAGGCTACGCTGAAAAGGCTCCTTACGACCGCATTGTGGTGACTGCTGCGGCTCCAAGCGTGCCTCAGCCTCTGATAGACCAGTTGAAGCCCGGAGGTATTTTGATAATTCCAGTTGGCAGCGTTTCCCTATTCCAGAACCTTATCAAAATCACAAAAGGGTCAGATGGGAAAATCAAGCAGGAGAACTTGGGTGGCGTGGCTTTTGTTCCTTTAACTGGCGAGTACGGGCACAAGTTTTAGCCTTTACCCGAACCATTTTTCCAGAGTGGTTTTACCCTTAAGCTCCTTGGTGCCTTCCTGCATTTTTTCTACTGCTTTTCTCACGCGAGCTTCGGAGAAGTCTTTTTCCCTGACCAGAAAATCCACGATGCCGTCCACGTTAGGCTCTTTCCATTCCAGCATGTAATCATCAGTCACCTTCGGGTGCAGGAATATTTCGCGTATTTGTTCTGGCGGATGCGGAAACTCGGCGTTCTTTATGTGCGGCAAAGCTTTCTCCAAGGTTCCGTGCTTTTGTATGAGTTTCAAGGCGGTTTTGGATCCTAAGCCTTTGATGCCGTCGGGGTTGAAGTCTGTGCCGATGAGGATGCCCACGTCGATGAGCTGCTCGTGTGTGATTCCTGTTTCTTGGAGGACTTTGTTGAGTTCCACAAGTTCAGGGACAACGTCGATGTAGATGTTTTTGCTGGGAAGCTTGCGTCTGCCTGATATGGTGACGTTTCGGAGCAATTTTGGCGCGCCGAAGAGGAGGCTGTCATAGTCCTGGCTGCCGCAGTAATCCGCGGCTCCGCGCCGAGTCATGTGTGCAGCTTGAGCTTCGCCCTCGCTGGGAGCCTGAACCCACGGCAACCCCATCAGCTCCAGCAGGCGGTGAGCGTCCTGTTTCATGTAGTCCTTCAAGCTGGTGGTAGCCTGCGCGAACATCCGCGCTTTCGCCATGTCACCTCTAGCCACGGCTTTCTCGTAGTGAACCGCAGCCTCCACCTTCACCTGCCTGCGCCGCTGAATCTCCTCAGTTTTGAACACGGGAGGCTTGCCGTCGAAAACGTAAATCGGCTTGATGCCCATTTCCACAAGATTGCTTGTCCTGTAGAGCAAGCCGCTCAGGTGGCTGGTGACTTTCCCCGTGTTGTCCTTCAGGGGAGTGCCGTCGGGCTGGCGAATTATGGAGAGGAACTGGTAAAGCGTGTTGTAGGCGTCTATGGCGACGATTTTGCCGCTTAAGTCTTCTAGCTTGACATGCGTTATTGGAACGATGCCGCGAAGGTTTACTCCCAAAATGGACCCTGTTAGAGTAATGGTGAAAAACCGAAATAATAAACTTACGAAAAGCACAGTTTTTCAGGCTAAAAAAGGAGACGCATAACCATACTCAGAAGTTATCAAATCTACCACAACTACCTAAGATCACACGAAGCGTTAGACGGAAAAACACCCGCGGAAGCATGCGGAATACAAATTGAAGGAAAAAACAAGTGGAAAACGCTGATACAAAATGCGAGTAAAAAATAAAAATTGAAACTTCGACCCCCTGTCCCCATAATTATGCGCTAATGCTTCAGCTACTTGTCATGTTTGTCTGCTTGGCTTTGTGCTACCGATTTCAGTTCTTGCAGACCTTTATCTTCTGGGTGTTTGTCTGCTTTGCTCTGAATCCTTTCAGCATCTTTATGGGTGAAATGTTTTGGCATTTTCCTTCACTCCTTTTGTGTGAGCTAGGGTTTTCAGCCTATGTATAACTTTAAACCATTGAGGGACAGGTTCAAGGTTTTTAGTTAGCAATGCTTTTTGAGATTCCTAGCAAATAGTGTTAGGTTAAACTGACTTTTATTTATTCTCTAAATCTTGATATGTACTCGGTAAAACTCAAATAGTTACTAAATCAATACAAAATTGAGGTTGAAGATTTGTCTGTTTTTGATAGAATATTAAAGGAAGTTCCTGAAGGGTTAGTTTTGTACACTCCAGTTAAGCGTAAACGTTTTGTGGTTAAATCTATTGAGTCAAAACGAGAACGGATGGTTTTCTTAGCTGGAACAACACCTATTGAGGTTTCAAAAAAATGCTGGAATGGTGTACCTGATTTTCTTAGAGGAAAAGGTTGGGTTGAAATTAGACCTGAGCATGTTGTTTTAGATAAGCTTAGGGAAGGTTCATTTGAAAAGTATTTGCGCGAAAATTCGCTTGATGACACAACACGAGAATCACAAGGCAGTTATGCAGTTCCTTTGCTTAAGTATCTTGATATTGTAGAAGTTAATCCTTCTCCACCATCAAGAATCAGATTAAAACAATCATCAACCGAAAAGTAACAGTCGTTTGGAAAAGGTTAATCAACCGAAGAGGTACCAGAATCGGGGGTATAGACAAAAAATCGCACGCCAGTCCACATCATGCACAGCACCAAATAACCCCGTGAAATAGAGCATAGCAGATATAAGTAAGTCTTGCGTTAGAGAACCGTCACGGAGAATAACGTCATGTCAGAAGGAACAACATTGTCCTTAGTCACCTGCACAAGCTGCGGCAAACCCATCCAGCCAGGAACAGAAGCCACCAAGTTCCTCTGCTCCAACTGCGGAGAAATCCAGATAAAACGCTGCGGAAAATGCCGCAAGTTCGGACGCACATACAAGTGCCCAAAATGCGGCTTCATAGGACCATAAAAGGTGACTGAAACGTGGGCAGCATAAAAGTTGTTTACAAGGTTTTCCCAGAAGACATAGTGGAAAGTTTTGATGACTTGAAAAAGAAAGTGGAAAGCTGCCTTCCCAAATCCTCCTCGGTTGAAGGCTACGACGAAGAACCCATAGCTTTCGGACTAAAAGCTCTCCTAGTTCAAGTCAGTTTCCCAGAAGAGGAAACAGGCGTTGTCGACCAGTTCGAAACCGAGCTTGAACGGATAAAAGGCGTAAGCCAAGTTCAAACCGTCATGGTGCGAAGAACAAGCAGATAAACCACATCAACCATACTTTTCCTTATCCGCGCTGCTGAGGCGACAAAAATGCAAAAACACATCGAAGAAGCCGAAAAATACGTGGAAATCACAGGCTTCCGAAACGCAAACATCAAAGACACTGAAGAATTCATGAAAGCAGCCCGCAAACAACTGCCACAAAAGACATCGGTCCAGTTTTTCAACGCCGAACTAGTGGCATCTTGGCAGCATCTGTATTTTGCAGTTTTAAACGCGCTGCTGGCGTTCAAAAACGGACGGAACATTTCAAAAACCGCAGCCATGGAAGTTATGCTTTACGCGTCAGCGCAACGCCAAATCAGCAAAGCCATCCAACTCATAGGCGTAAAACCCGCCTCCGCAAACGTGGCAGCTGTGATAATAAGCGAAAACCCTGAAAACTTAAAAGCAGCCCTTTCCGCCGTCTCAAAACACATCGGCGCAAAACCCGACGAAACAGTGCTCGAACTTACAAACGCGAAGATTCAAAGCATCCGCAAAGCCTTCAAAGTCAGCACCCAAGAACTCGAAGCGGTCACAGAAAAGAAAAACATCCAGCAGGCTTTAGTCAACCTGATCATCGAGAGAACCGCCCTGCTGTCCACCCAGCTTTAGGCTCAAAGCATCTTCTCCTTCATGACAGCCAGCACTTCGTTTGGTTTTATAAGCGACAAACCCGTCAACCCGCCAACAACCTCAATCAGCAGAACCTTGTCAGGATTCTCCAAGTCAACCTTCCTGCCAATGCCCGTTGCAGCTGACTCAATGAAATCTTGCGCGTGAAGGCTGGTGAACCGCTTCTCCACCGTAACCCTAAACGTCTCGTTCTCACCGATGCCCACCGCAAGCTCCAAAGCAGCACGCTTAACCTCATCCAAATCAGTGGACACAACTCTCTCAACAGGAATGATCCTCAACGCGTAACGGAACTCGTAAGGACGCTCCAGCAGAATACCGCGAAACTTCTCAACAACCTCACGAGGATTCATCGAGGTTTCAGCCGCAACCAAGCCCCTGATTCCAGTCTTGGCAACCCGCGGCGCAGAATCTCCCAACTCCTCTTTAAGCAGATAGCCCAGCTCGTTGCACATCTGCCGCTCGTTTCCACGGGAAGTTGTGGCTAAAAGGTTAAAGTTCCTGAGCAAGTTTTTCCGCTTCACCGATTTTTGTGGGTCAGTGATGGTTTTTGGCTTTTCTCACAGCTTGACGCTCGAAGCCGTCGCCTCACATCATCCCATGCTATTAAGTGGCAGTCGTGGATTTATCCATTTTGATAGTTTTGGTTTCTTATGAAGTTGAATGCCTCTTTTTCTTTTTCACTATTGAATAAACTAAAAAGACAATAATAAATAAAATCGCGACAAAGAAGGCAACAATTCCGAGGAGTACCCAATCTATTAACTCCTGAATTGGAGGTAACGGTGGTGAGGTAACCGTTGACCTCAAGGCTATAACCGCACCTTGACGTTGGAAATTTCCATTTTTAGAGGTGACGAAAGATGCACCAATGTAAACCGTGCCATTAGATACTTGCGGCTGTGATTTTATGGTGTACCCAAGAGTATAGTTCCAAAGCGGCGTACCATTAGATGCAATTAGAGCATAGAAAATTATTCTCGAGTCGGGGTGCAAAAACTATGGGACCGTTCCAACCAAAATATATTATTCCATCTGCATAAATTGGGTTAGTTGGACTCTGATAAAGAGAGGAAACCCAGTAGTCGCTGTCTGTAAAATTCCAGATAATTGTTCCATTTGAAGTGTCAAAGCAGCACACGCCTACAGAAGAGCCTACGAAAAGTTGATCGTTCACGAGCAAAGGAGAACCTGTAATCATTCCAGTTGCATAATGCCAGATTGTACGCCCATTCGAGGTATCCAGAGCGTAGACGTTGCCATCGTCAGAAATCGCATAAACCGTGTCATTAGCAATGATAGGCGATGCAATAGAACGTCCAATCGTATAGTTCCAAATTCTCGCTCCATCTGAAGCGTTAAGGGCTAAAATTCCGCTCAGGTAAGTGTAGTTAACATAACTCCTTGGGTCTACGAAGTTTGAAGCCACGTAGACTCTGGAACCAGCAATGCTCAAAGAACCACACTGACCTGGGACTGTGTAGTTCCAAAGTTTTTCGCCCGTGGAAGCGTTTAATGCGTAAACAGTACTAAGCCATGACCAGTCTTGTGGCGAGTAGAAAGCGCTAACCCCGTAGACGTACCCGCCTTTAATCAGAAGGTTTCCGAGCAAGACCCTTCTCCCCTCTAAACTCGTTGTTTCTGGTGTTGTGTAGCTCCAGATTTCTTTTCCAGTCAATGCATCTAGCGCAAAAATGATGCTGGTTTTCATTGCACGCGATTCCAAAATGAATCTTATTTCCGCACCAACGTAGATAATCCCTGAATCAACAACTGGAGTTCCGAACGCTGCTGCAACACTAGTAATCTTTGGTGAAGTTGATGTAACTCTGTAATAGCAAGAATAATTCCACAGATTGTTTCCGTTTAGGGAGTTCAGGCATAAAATGGTCACGGGATTACTACTACAAAGGTAAACATAATCTTTTGCAACGGTGAATGTACGAATGGAACACGTTTTATTCCATATTTGGGACCCACTTGAAGCATCAACACAGCAGAGGGTTGCAGGGGAACCTTCAATTACCCGAGATGCGAAGTAAACAAAACCGTTTGCCATAACAGGAGAAGAGACCTTACTATAATCAGATGGTGAGTTCCAGAGTTGGATGACTCTGGCTTGAGGTTTCACAGGTTGACTGCCCCCGTAAGCTATGAGAATCACACATACCAAAATGAGAATGGCAGCTAACGTCGCTTTCAAATAATAACCCCTTCAAGAAAAAAGGAATTAAAAACGCTTAAAATTCTTTCGGCTATTGAACAAAATCAAAAATATAATAGTTGTGCGTGGAGGCGAATGAAGAACCCATGCGTGTTTCGAGGTTTATGCCAGCAAATAGTGATCAAGTGAAAGAGAAGACCGAAAGGAAAGGGCATAATTAGATTTGTTCCAGAAGTTACGACAGTTGACGAACAAAAATGTTTAAACCGCTCCAGACCACGCTACACTACATCCAGCTTTGAGTGGAGGTGAAACAGAAATGGTGTTTGAGGAAGACGAGGAATGGGAAGAAAGCGAAGACGAAGAATGGGAAGAAGAAGAATGGTAGTCAACGCGAGAAAACAGAACTTTTTACATTTTTCTTTTCTATGACGCTTTTTCACGAGTTTTTTCAGGTCCATGTTTATAACTAACTAGTTAACATGAGTATTTCGAGTTTGCCATGACCCGAATTGCAGTACTAGACGCTGACAAGTGCAAAGTGAAAAAGTGCGGTCAGCAGTGCGTAAGCTTCTGCCCCATGGTGCGCAGCCGCGTGGAAGCCATACGGATAGAAGGCAACAAAGCCGTAATCTCAGAAATGCTCTGCAGCGGCTGCGGCATATGCGTCAAAAAATGCCCCTTCAAAGCCATCAGCATCGTGAACCTCCCAGACGAGCTTGAAAAAGACTGCAGCCACCGCTTCGGACCCAACGCCTTCAAGCTTTTCCGGCTGCCCACACCCTCGCCAAGCATAGTTTTGGGCTTACTGGGACAAAACGGCATAGGCAAAACCACCACTTTGAAGGTGCTTTCAGGCGAATTCAAACCTAACCTGGGAAACTTTGAGAACCCGCCCGAATGGAACGAGGTAATCCAGCACTACAGAGGCTCGACACTTCAAGAATACTTCCAGAAAATGAGCGAGAACAAACTCAAGGT
>CAZJBY010000001.1:0-130743 GCA_964544495.1 uncultured Candidatus Bathyarchaeia archaeon | reverse complement strand
TCGCGGTCATAGTCATCGTCTTAGTCGCTATCGGCGCGTACATGTTCCTTAAACGTAAGTAGATAAAGCCAAAATGCAAAAATCTCTTTCCCTTTTTTTGTTCGAATAGGTTAGATTAACCCTGAGCTTATTAATTCGCGTAACTCAATCCTCGAACTCTCCACCGCACATAGGACACTTCGCTGGAAACTCGTTTTTGACTCTCGTTAGCGTGAGCCTGCACATAAAGCACAGATAGATGTTGCACCTTGGGCAGTGCTTGTAGCCGCCGCCTATAGGTTTTCCGCAAGCGTCGCAGCGTCGCACCAAAAGGTCGGTCATTACCCTTTCAATTCTTAGTAGAGGGTAGATTCTGCCTTTCTTAGCTTAAAAAAATGGTGGGCGAAAGACTATTGGAAAGAGGGGAGAGTGAAGTTAACGGTACGTTGTTGGAGAAGGCGAAAAATTCCTCTCTCTAAAAAGCCTGACCAAGCTGTCGAGGCTGTATCAGACTTTCGAGTTCAAGCACGCAATGGATATTATATCCCATATGAGCGAAGTGTCGCAATATTTGGCTTCGATTTTTATGGACAAGAAAGTTGTTGAAGTGCTACGCAAACATTAACTGTTGGCGAGAGCCAGACGCCGACGCCCCATCAAGAAATAATAATAGGTGCAGCTATCGCAGCGGCAGTAATCTTTGCTGGATTGGTCTTTCTAATCTACCTCATCAAAATAAAAAGAAAAGGTTGTTTCGCTTTCTAAACAGGCGTGTTATCGTGTTTTTCGGTCTATGATTTTGCCTTCAGCATCCATAAGCTGTGCTTCTAGGGGCATTTGTCCGACGGCGTGGGTTGCGCAGCTTAAGCACGGGTCAAACGCGCGTATGACCGCTTCAACCCTGTTCAGCATACCCTCTTTGAGCTGTTTTGAATTCACGTATTTTTTGGCGACTTGCGTAATGGCTTTGTTGTAGGCGAGGTTGTTATGTTCAGTGGCGATTATCATGTTGCACCAGCGTATCATGCCTTGCTGGTCCACCTTGTAGTGGTGAATTAGCGTTCCCCGCGGCGCCTCAGCCACGCCTATGCCCTCGTAGTTGTTTACGAAGGCTTTGGCTTGGACACGTTCCGAAAGCACCTCAGGGTTCTCGAGAAGTTCTTTCGCGGTTTCGATGCAGAAAAGCACCTCTATCAGACGCGCGTAATGGTACAGGAACGTGCTTTGAACGACTCCGTTTTTCCCGAGTTTCTTGAATTCTCTGAGTTCTCTGTAGGCAAGAGTCGTGTCGCAATGCGAAGCCACGTTCAGCCGAGCCAGCGGACCTACCCTGTAAACCCCGTCTGGATAGCCCAAGGGCTTGTAGTATGGGAACTTCATGTAGGACCACGGCTCCGCCGCCTCGCCAATGAATTCTTGATAAGTTGCGGGGTCAAGTTGGTCAGCCACGATTTTGCCGTCCTGATCGACAATGCGTATGTTGCCGTCATAAAACTCTAGTCCCCCAACTTCTGTGACTAAGCCCATGTAGTAGGTGGGGAAGTTGCCGAAGTTTTGCACTTCCTCGTCCAACCCTTGCAGGCGGTCTTTGAACATCCGAATCGTCTTAAGCGTAATGTCAAGCGCCTCGGGCAGGTTAGAAAGCAAGTAATCAGCTTTACTCTTCGGAAGAGGCCACTGCACTCCGCCAGGCAGAATCCAGTCGCTGGAGTGAATCCGTTTTCCCGCCACTTTCTCTATAATTTCCTGCCCAAACTTCCGCAGCTTGATGCCCTGCAGCGCCAACTCAGGCTGTTTCTCTATTAAGCCGAAGATGTTTCTTTCCGCTGGCGCCGCGTCCATGCCTAACAGCAGGTCTGGCGAGGAGAGATGGAAGAAGTTCAGCGCGTGTGACTGTATCATCTGTCCCATGTGTATAAGCCGCCGCAGTAGGATGGCGGTTTTCGGCGGGTTCACCCCCACTATTTCGTCGCAGGCTTTAGCCGAAGCCAGCAGGTGGCTTACGGGGCATATGCCGCAGGCTCTTGAAGTGATGCTTGGCATCTCGTAGAATGGGCGTCCCTCGCAGAACTTCTCGAATCCTCTGAAGTCAACTATCTGGAAACGCGCGTCCTTAACAGAGTCATCCTTGCCTAGGCGGATGGTTACTTTGGCGTGTCCCTCTATCCTCGTAATAGGGCTAATCACAATTTCCTTCATGTCTTTTCCCTCAACCATATTTTGACCTCCCTTCCATGTTAGGCGTCCTTCCAGCCAGCAACTCCGTCAGCACGTAGGTTATCAACCCAGCAGACGGCGGACAACCTGGAATGAAATAGTCCACTTTGACTACTTCGTGAAGCGGATGCACCTTCTTCAGCAGTTTAGGCACATCCGTTGGAACCTGCGGGTTCATGTCCGTATGGTCGATGAACTCTTTTTCAAGAACCGCTTTGTCGCTGTCTTTCCATGCGTTTCGCAGGGCGGTAACGTTGCCTGTCACGGCGCAGTCACCGAGCGAAACCAGCACTTTCGATTTGGTTCTTGCCTCTTCAAGCAGGTTCTGCTGTTCCTCGTTTGCAACCGCGCCCTCGATGAGGGTTACGTCAACGTTTTCGGGAAAAGTCTTCACGTCCACGATTGGGCTGTAGACCAGCTGAATTTTCTTCGCCAGGTCAATGAGCACTTCGTCCTGGTCTAGGAAGGACATGTGGCAGCCTGAGCAGCCGCTAAGCCAAATCGTAGCAACTCTGGTTTTTTCTGCCGTCTTCATTTTCGGTTCCTCCTTGCCTTGATGAACTCGGCAATATCCTTGTTCTTTGTATGCGAGACGGGTTCGCCTTCGATGTAGATAGCGCCGACTGGGCAGACTTTCGCGCATTTTCGGCATGAAGTGCAAGAACAGGAATTGATCCACTTGTTATCCAAGTCCATTATGACCTGCGCGTTTTTCCCACGCCGCTGCAAATCCAGCGTGTGCACGCCCTCGATTTCGTCGCAGATCCTTATGCATCGAGTGCACAGTATGCACCTGTTCCGGTCTACAACCAAGAAATCGTGAGTGGAGTCAATCTCTTCTTTGGTGAAGTTCCGCTCCAGAATCACGTGGTCAACGCCCAACTGGTTTGCCAAAGCTTGCAGTTCGCAATGGTCATTCGCCACGCAGACCGAGCAGATATGTGTCCTTTCCGCGAGCAGCAGCTGCACGGTCATCTTACGGTACTCGTGAAGCCGCTCCGAGTTGGTTATGACATCCATTCCAGGGCTAACTGGTGTTGAGCAGGCGGGAAACAGCTTAGGCGAACCACTAATCTCCACCAGGCATAAGCGGCATCCACCGTAACTCGTCAGCCCATCCAAGTTGCAAAGCGTCGGAATGTCAATCCCGTTGTCCTTAGCAGCCTTCAGAATCATGGTGCCCTCAGGAACCTCAACTTCAACGTCGTTTATTTTCATCTTAACCGTTAAAGTACTCATGGCTTCGCCTCCTTTTTGAAACACTTACCCGCCTTGCACCTCTTCTTCACAATATGCTCAATGTACTCATCCTTGAAGTACCGCAACGTCGTGATAACTGGGTTAGGCGCTGTCTGCCCCAGCCCGCAGAGGCTCGCGTCCCTGATGTAGACGCCAGTTTTCTCCAACGTCGCTATATCCTCCATCCTGCCGTCGCCCTGCGTGATCGCATCAAAAATTCCTTTCACTCTCGGAAGACCCGCTCGGCATGGGGTGCATTTGCCGCATGATTCGTCCACGCAGAACTCCGTGAAGAACTTCGCCGTGTCCACCATACACGAGTGGTTATCAAGAACGACGATTCCGCCTGAACCCATTATGGCACCGACTTTCTTTAGTGATTCGTAGTCTATGGGCTGTTCCAGAAGAGTCTCTGGCAAACACCCGCCTGAGGGACCACCAACTAGGACCGCCTTAAACTTGCCGTTTTCCTGCACTCCGCCGCCAATGTCGAACACGACCTCCCGCAACGTAATGCCCATCGGAACCTCAATCAACCCTGGATTGCTGATTTTGCCCGTGAGCGAGAAGCATTTGGTTCCCGTGCACTTTGGCGTGCCGATCTTGGAAAACCACAAGCCTCCATTCAAAACAATTTGCGGAATGTTCGCCAGCGTCTCCACGTTCTGGATAAGCGTAGGTTTTCCCCATAAACCCGAATTCGCTGGGTATGGCGGACGTGGGCGAGGCATGGCTCTTCTGCCTTCAACCGAGGCGAGTATGGCTGTTTCTTCGCCAGCCACAAACGCCCCCGCGCCCAATCTGAGTTCAACACCAAACTTGAACGGCGTCTCCAGAATGCTGCTGCCTAAAAGGGACATAGACTTCGCTTGGGCTATGGCTCTCTGCAACGTCTGAATAGCCAGCGGATACTCCGCTCTAATGTAAATGTAACCCTTCTCCGCGCCAATCGCGTACGCGGCAATAAGCATTCCTTCCAGAATCGCGTGGGGGTCAGCCTCAGCCAACGTTCGGTTCGCAAACACACCAGGGTCACCCTCATCCAAATTCGCCACAATGTACTTCGGCGAACCGTGCCCTCTCGCCACTAAGCTCCACTTTTGCCCTGTGGGGAACCCTGCGCCTCCGCGTCCTCTGAGACCACTGCTGGAAACTTCGTATATGACGCCTTGAGGGGTCATCGTAGCCAGGCACTTGACGAGCGCGGAGTAGCCGCCCATGGCGATGTAATCCTGAATCCTGTACGGGTCAATTTTGCCGGCGTTCCTCAGAACTAAGCGTTTCTGTTTCTTGAAAAACGCCTCGTTGCTGTACAGCATTCCCTTAACGGGTAACCCTAAAACGATGTGGTCTCTGACTATCTCCCGGACTTTTTCGGGGGTGACGTTCTGGTAAATGTAGTCGCCTGGTTCAATGACAACAACTGGACCCACTGAGCACGTGCCCACACAGCCCGTTCTAGCCACTTTGCATTCTCTTTCAACACCGAACTCTTTAACCGCTTCTTGAAAAGCCTCCAGCACTTTAAAGGCGCCGAATGGAACGCAGCCACTTGAACAGCACACGTTTATCCTGTACTTATAGGCTCTTTGAAAATCCACCTCATGCTCCGCAATGGTCTGTAAATCCGCGAGCTTCACTCTTTTGCACCTCCAAGAACCTGCTTGATTCTTTCTATCACAATTTCTTTGGTGGCTTTGCCGATGACTTCGGCGTCCACAACTATGGCTGGCGACATCGCACACGCTCCAATGCACCGCGTGACGAACAACGAAAGTTTTCCGTCAGCTCTAGTTTCCCCTCGTTTAATGTTGAATTCGCGTTCGATAGCTTGCATGATGTCGTCCACGCCTTTCACGTAACAAGCGGTTCCCATGCAGCCCGTTACTATGTGCTCGCCTGGCTTTGTTAAGTTGAAGAAGCTGTAGAACGTTGCCACACCAAAAACGTGGCTCGGGGGGAGGTTAAGCGACTGTGAAATGTCCATCAACAGGTCTTTGCTGAGAAACCCGTAGATTCCTTGGGCTTTATGAAGGATCTCCAGCAGAGCGCTGCCCTGATAGTTGTTTTCTTTCAAAGTTTTTTCTAATAACATGCGGCGATTATCATCTTTCGACAAAAAAACTCCTCCGGGAAACTGGGATCTCTAACATTTTTTAGTCTCACCCAGATCTCTCTGAGGGGAGTACTTCAAAACGCTTCTATATAAGTTAGTGCCTTGCAAAAACGTGATTTTCACATTGAAAATCTATGTCTTTTCATGGGTGAAAGCAAGTTCGGATTAAATGATGATAAAACAGCCGACTTCTTTGTTGGTAAATACTTTCTTTTCCATTAGAAAACATTAAAAGTCGCCACATCACAATAGCTTTCTAAAAACTTGCTCTGCTTTGAGTAATTTGGGGATGGTAAAAATGCGCATAATCATGAAAGAAGACTTCGAAAAGTTTGTCAGTTCTCTAATAAACGATAATTCCTTGAATGTTATAGGCGTCAAATCGAAGGGCAACAAATTCGCTTTCGGACAGCTAAACTCCGCCAGCGAATTGCGGCTGGATTATGACGTGACTCTTCTCCCTCCAAAGAAGTATTTCTTTCCCCAACGCGAAACATTAGTCACTTACGACGTGGCTAACGGATTTTTTGCCAAGGACCCTGCGCATCTCAAGCCCACAGTAATCATTGGCGTTCATCCCTACGATATTGTTGCTCTGCTTCACATGGATGAGATTTTCAGGGAAACAAAGTCCGACCCGTATTACTTTGAAAAGCGCAAGTCATCGATAATTATCGGCGTTAACATTCAAAACATGTCCAAATGGTGCTTTGCTCCCCAGATGGGCTGCGCCACAATTGATTATGGCTATGATTTGATGCTGACGGACTTAGGCAACAGGTACGCCATCAATGTTGGTTCCCAGAAGGGCGAGGCGCTTCTGGATAAATACGCGAAGAATGTGACTGATGCTTTTGCGCGGGACATTCAGTTGGTAGGTCAGAAAAAGCAGGAGATAATTAATAGCTCTCAGCAGAAATTCAACTTTCCAACAGAGTTAATCCCCGAGTTGCTGAGCAAAACTTATGAACAAAGCGGTTTTTGGGAGAAACACGCTGAGACATGCTTAGCCTGCGGCTCCTGCGTTCTAGTGTGTCCCACCTGCTACTGTTTTGACGTTAAAGAGGACCCTCATTTATCGCTTGACAGTGGCGAAAGAATCAGAACGTGGGATGGTTGCCTGCTAGAGGACTTTGCGAAGATTGCTTCAGGAGAAAACTTCCGTCCGACGAGACCCACAAGGTATCGCCACAGGTACTTCAAGAAAGGCAGGTATCTGTTTGACAGGTTTGGCTTCGTTTCATGTGTTGGCTGCGGCAGATGTTCCTCAAACTGTCTGCCTGACATTGCAAACCCCGTTAACCTTTTCAACGACATGTACGCTGAAGTCGTCAGCATGGGCGTGGAGATAGATACGCCGGCTCAGCCTGACGTGAGCATTAAAACTGAAGGCGACATAAATTACGTTCCGAAACTTGCCACTATCGTTAAGAAGACACAGATGACTAAAAACGAAACGTTGTTCGAAATAAAATTGGATGACGGCTCCTCCCTGAATCACGTGCCTGGCCAGTTTGTTCAAGTTTCTGTTTTCGGTGTAGGCGAGGCGCCAATTTCCGTGTCGTCATCACCCACACAGAAAGGTACGTTCCAAATGTGCGTGCGCAAAATAGGAAGTGTAACAACTGGGTTGCACATGCTTAATGTGGGCGACAAAATTGGAATTAGAGGTCCGTTTGGGCACGGCTTCGACACTGAATTCTTGAAGGGCAAGGACCTGCTGTTTGTTGCAGGCGGTTTAGGTATTGCACCGTTGCGGTCTATGTTCAACTATGTTTTGGATAAAAGGGCAGATTACGGAAAGGTTACTCTTCTTTACGGCTGCAAAGAGCCACGCGAACAGCTGTTCGGCGACGAGATGGTTGCCTTGGAGAAAAGAGAGGATGTGGAATTCAAGCCTTCCGTTGACTGGTGCCCTGAAAACGAGTTATGGACTGGGAACATCGGCGTGATTACCACGTTGATTCCTCAGGTTAGTTTTGATCCCGAAACCACCTACGCGATTGTGGTTGGTCCCCCCATAATGTACAAGTTCGTTATCGCGGACTTGAAAAAGCGGAATGTCCCTGACGACCACATAATTGTTTCTCTTGAGCGAAGAATGAAGTGCGGTGTTGGGAAATGCGGGCACTGCCAGATCAACCAGATCTACGTGTGCAAGGATGGTCCAGTGTTTAATTACGCAAAAATTAAAGGAGTACCGGAGGCATTATAATGAAACCAAAAGTAGCTTTCTTTGACTTTGCTGGTTGCGAAGGCGACGAGCTGCAAATAGCAAACTTGGAAGAACAACTTCTTGACCTTCTCGGACAGGTTGACGTTGTAACCTTCAGGGAAGTCATGAAAGAAAAAAGCGACGACTACGACATAGCCTTCGTCGAAGGGTCGTGCACTCGACTTCAGGACGAAGAAAGACTGAAAGAAATCAGGAAAAACGCCAAGTACGTAGTCGCCATCGGCTCATGCGCTGCAATCGGCGGTATCAACTCTTTGAAAAACTATCAAGACTTGGATGATGTTAGGCGAACCGTTTACGGCGACAAAGCCAAGCTATTCGACACTTATGCTGCGAGACCTATTGATGCGGTGATTCCTGTGGATGCTTACGTGTACGGTTGCCCGATGACTCGAGAGGAATTTCTCCACGTAGTCAAGTCGCTTCTGCTGGGAAAGAAGCCAGACATCCCCAACTACCCTGTTTGCGTTGAATGTAAGAAAAACGAGAACGTCTGCGCGTTTGAACGAGGCCAATTCTGCGTCGGGCCGGTCACCAGAGCAGGCTGCAACAGCTGCTGCGTCAACGAAGGCACGATATGCTGGGGCTGCCGCGGCTTGGTGGATAACCCGAACGAGAACTCCGAAAAAGAAGTGTTGATAAAGAATGGGCTTACAGTTGACGATGCAATTAACAAGTTTAAATTATATTTCGGATGGCAGGAGAGGAAAAGATAATGGAAAACAAAAATTTTGATGTTGAAGTACACCACGTGACCCGCGTTGAAGGTCACGGAAACATCTACGTGAACGTGAGAAATGGAACCATAGAACGCTGCGAATGGAACATATCGGAGGCACCCCGCTTCTTTGAAGCCATGGTTTTAGGGCGCCACTGGAACGAGCTACACCACATAACTTCGCGCATATGCGGCATCTGCTCAATTGGCCACACCCTCGCATCTTTGAAAGCCACTGAGGCGGCAATGGGCATCGAGATAAGCGACCAAGACCTTAAACTGAGAAAAATCGCGTTGCACGCGGAGAACATGCAAAGCCACATCTTACACGTGGGCTTTCTGGTCCTTCCAGACCTCATGGGCGTTGGCTCAGTCATTCCGCTTGCGTCTTCTAACCCTGACGAAGTCAAAATTGTCTTGCGCTTGCACAGGCTGGCGAACGAAATGTCCGACATGCTCTGCGGCAGGACAACACACCCTCAAAGGTTGATTCCAGGCGGGTTCTCAAAGATTCCCTCCATGAAGGAATTAAACGGGCTCAGAGAGAGACTCAAAGCATCCGTTCCAGACCTGCAAGCCGTTGCAAACCTGCTAAAGACTTTGGCGCCGAAAATCCCTGATTTCGTAAGGGAAACCGAATTCATCGGATTGACTAGCCCTGACGAATATGCACTTTACGATGGAAAAATCGGCTCCACCGACACAGAGTCAGCACCGGCAAGAGAATACCTCGCGTATACTAACGAGTACATTGTACCGCAGTCTACCGCAAAATGGGCAAAACACAAACGTGACTCATACATGGTTGGCGCGCTTGCCAGATTAAACATCAACTACGACAAGCTGTCTCCGCTAGCCAAGAAAGTCGCTGAAATGTTCGACCTGAAACCAGTATGCCACAACCCATACATGAACAGCGTCGCGCAACTAGTGGAAGTGGTTCACAGCGTAGAAGACTCAATCAAGCTGATCAACGAGCTTGAGGCTGCTGGCTTAAAGAGTCAGCCAGACTACAACCTACCCGACATCAAGGTCAAGGCGGGTCAAGGAGTCGGAGCCGTTGAGGTGCCCAGAGGCATTCTGTTCCATGACTACACATACAATAGCGAGGGCGTCTGCACGAAAGCTAACTGTGTCATTCCAACAAACCAGAACCACGCCAACATTCAATTAGACCTGAAAGCATTATTGCCAAAAGTCATTGATAAAACACCAAAGGAAATTGAGCTGACCTTGGAAATGCTGGTGCGCGCTTACGATCCCTGCATCTCCTGTTCAACACACGCCGTCAAAGTACACTTCGTTTAAAACCGCTCAGGTTCAGCACACGCAAGAATTGCCAGTTACAGCGAAGTCATTTCAGCCTCTGGCTCAACGTCCTCTTCCGCTTTTTCACGCTCTTCTTCCTTTTCTTCAGCACGTGGCTTTGGGCATTTAGCGCTGACCATTTCCTCTTTGAGGTCTAAAACTCCTTTCACCGTGTCGTCGTCTAAATATTCCAGTTTGAAACCCATTTTCTTCGTCAGATTCAACGCTCTCTGGTTGTCAGGAAGCATTATGGCATAGACGGTTTCGACACCCATGTCTTTGGCTATTTCAAGCACGTAATCCACAATTTTAGTTCCTAAGCCTTGTCCCTGCCACTGGTCAACGATTATGAACGCAAGCTCCCCAGTTTTTCCGTCAGGCTCAATGCTTAGTCTTCCCACTCCCAAGATTCTTTTGCGGTCTTCTTCACTGAGCTCCGCCACTATGGCGATTTCACGGTCATAATCGATGTTGCAGTAGCGCACGCGCACCTCATGCGGCGTGTCCTTAAGCAGCTGGAAGAACCTGTAGCGTATGGCTTCCTCGGAGAAGCTTTGAAACATCTCCAGCCACATAGGCTCATCTTCAGGCTTTATGGGCCTCAAAAGCACTTCCTGCCCGTTCCTCAGCTTCCAAGGCATCTCATACTTCTTCGGGTACGGGCTTATCACCAAGTGCTCATGTGGCTCAAACTTTCGGAAAACCTTGCTTTTGTCAACTGTTATCCTCGCGTCGAGAATGCAGGCTTCCTTCTCGTTTATCAGAAGCGGGTTAACGTCAATTTCCTTTATCTGCGGAAAGTCCACAAGCAACTGCGAAAACAGCACCATAGTTTCTTCCAGCAGCTTAAGGTTGGCTGGCGGCACGTTCCTGTAGCCTTTCAGAAGCTGATAGACCTTGGTTTCCTCCATCATCCTCCTGATAAGCGTGGTGTTTAACGGCGGCAACCCAATTGAGTAATCTTTGAAAAGCTCCACGCCGACGCCTCCCATGCCAAACAGGATTACTGGACCGAAGAGCGGGTCAGTTTTTCCGCCTAAAATAATTTCGTAGCCTTTCGTGCTTATCATGGGCTGGACGGTGACGCCGAGTATTTCGGCTTTCGGATTATGCTTCTTCGCCCTGTGCATGATGATGTCAAACGCTTGCTTGACATCCGTGTCGGAGTTCAGGTCAAGCATTACGCCGCCCGCATCGGTTTTATGGGTTATCTGAGGAGAAAGAATTTTCAGAACCACGGGGTAGCCGATTTGACGGGCGAAAGCAACCGCTTTATCTGCCGTGGCGGCGACTTCGGTTTTCACAACTGGGAAATTGTAGTAGTCCAATAGCCGTTTCGCTTCTTCTTCCGTCAGCACTTCTCGTCCTTCTCTGGCGGCGTTTCTGAGTATAGCCATTATTGGCCTTTTAGGCGGCGCCGCATCCACCGGGCGTTCTTCTGGCGTCTGATAGATGAGTTCAAGGTTGCGCTCATACTGGTACATGTACATGTAAGTTTTGATGGCGTTTTCAGGCGTGGAATAAGTTGGAATGTTATTCGCGTTAAGGATGCTGTTTGCTTCCTGCACTGCGCCGTAACCCATGAAACTGGTCACTATGGTCTTGTTCTGGTACTCTTTGCTCTTAACAAGCTCCACAATAGTATTGGCTACTTCAACCGCCTTCGAAACAGCCTGCTGAGTGAAAATTATGAGTATGCCGTCGATGTTCTCGTCGTTCAAGCAGGCTTCAACCGCAACCTTGTACTGCTCAGCGCCCGCGTCTCCGAGAACATCAATAGGATTGCCTCTGCTCCAGAACGCTGGTAGAACACCGTTAAGCGCGTCCATGGTTTTTCGGCTTAGCTTGGCAAGCTTGCCGCCCTTCGCGATCAAAGCATCAGTCGCCATGACTCCTGGACCACCCGCGTTCGTTATCACCGCCAAGTTGGGTCCACGCGGCAGAGGTTGGGTTCCCAGAACTTCCGCGGCGTTGAATAGATCTTCTATTTCTTCCACTCGCACTATGCCTGCACGCTTGAACGCTGCGTCGTAGATGGCGTCTTCGCCTGAAAGCGAGCCGGTGTGGGACGCGGCGGCTTTTGCGCTTTCGCTGAACTTGCCTGCTTTAACCACTATGATGGGTTTGGTTCGTGCGAAGTGGCGGGCGGCGCTCATAAACTTGCGGGCTTCCGTGATGCCTTCCACATACATGAGTATGCTTTTGGTTTTGGGGTCGGTGCCGAAATAGTCGATGAGGTCGCCGAAGTCCACGTCAATCATGGAGCCGACGGAGACGAAGTTGCTGAAGCCTATGTTCTCATGCATCGCCCAGTCGAGAATGGCGGAGCCTAACGCGCCGCTTTGAGAGATGAAAGCCACCTTGCCGGGCTTGGGCATTTTATCCACGAACGTGGCGTTAAGGTTTATTCGGGGGCGGATTACGCCAATGCAGTTAGGTCCGATCACTCTTACGCCGTATTTTTTAGCTGCTTCCAGAATCTTGTTTTCCAAGGCTTTGCCTTCAGCGCCCGTTTCCTTGAAGCCCGCTGAAACGATGATGACGCCTTTTACTCCTGCGCTTCCGCACTCTTCCACCACGGCGGGAACGGTTTTCGCTGGCGTGGCAATCATCGCCAAGTCCACGGGTTCCAGGATTTGCCCTATTTTCTGGTAGGTTTTTACCCCGAGAATTTCGGGTTTGCGTATGTTAACGAAGTAAACTTTGCCGGCGTAGCCGAGTTGAGTGAAGTTTTTCACGATGGCGTATCCGACTGAGCCTTCAACGTCGCTGGCGCCTACGATGGCTACGCTTTGAGGGTTGAAAATCTTGTCGAGGTTTAAGGTAACCATTTGCTGGATAACCTGCCTTGGTTTAGGGCGTGCAAAACGGGGAATTAAAAGCTTATGCATCGCAACTAAATTTTCGCTTGTGGAACGCTTATATAATTTCTGTCCGTGTACTTCACAGGGAACAGCAATGAGCGCTTCTGCAGAGGGCTTGTGCCTTTTTAACACGTTGACTCGGCGAAAGGAAAAGTTTGTTCCTTTGGAGGCGGGTAAGGTGGGAATGTACACATGCGGACCCACCGTGTACGATTTTGCGCACATCGGCAACTTTCGGGCTTTCTTGTTTGAGGATTTGCTTAAGCGGTGGCTGGAATACCGCGGCTACAAGGTCACACACGTGATGAACTTGACGGATGTGGATGACAAAACCATACGGGGCAGCCAGAAGCAGGGTGTGCCGCTTGGAGAGTTCACGAAGCGTTACGCGGAAGCCTTTTTCGAGGACATCCAAGCCTTGAACGTGGAGCCGGCAACCGTTTACCCGAGGGCGACAGAGCACATCCAAGAAATGGTCAGCTTAGTCAAGACGTTAATGGCGAGGGGCTACGCGTACAAGGCTCAGGACGGCAGTATCTACTTCGCCATCAGCAAGTTTCCAGCGTACGGCCAGCTCAGCCACATCAACGTCCAAGAACTCAAAGCGGGTGCCAGAGTGAAAACGGACGAGTACGCGAAGGAGGAAGCGCAGGATTTTGCGCTGTGGAAGGCTTGGACGCCTGAAGACGGAGACGTTTGTTGGGAAACCGAGTTGGGCAAGGGCAGGCCTGGATGGCATATTGAATGCTCCGCCATGTCCATGCGCTATCTGGGCGAAACCTTTGACATTCACTGCGGTGGAATCGACAACATGTTTCCTCATCATGAGAACGAGATTGCCCAAAGCGAGGCGGCCACGGGCAAGAAGTTTGTGCGTTACTGGCTGCACAACGAGCATCTGCAGGTGGAGGGCAAGAAGATGGCGAAGAAGCTTGGCAACTACTACACGCTGCGCGACCTGCTTCAGAAAGGTTACGACCCGATTGCGATCCGCTACTTGCTGCTGTCAACGCATTACAGGCAGCAGTTCAACTTCACTTTTGAAGGTTTAGAAGCAGCCAAAGGCGCTGTGGAACGGCTGAGAAACTTTACGCGGCGGCTACAGGACGCCGACGGCGGAGGTGCTCAGGTTGCGGAGTTGCTGCGTCAGGCTCAGGAGAGTTTTGGCTGTGCCATGGATGACGACTTGAACATAAGTGTGGCGTTGGCTGCTTTGTTCGATTTTGTGCGCGAAGTTAACAACCTGTTTGACAAGGGCGCAGTCAGCAGAAGTGAAGCTGAAGCCGCTGGCAGGTTTATGGCGGATTTAGACAACGTTTTAGGCGTGATCGGCAAGGTTGAGCCTGAGCCAGAAGCGCTGCCTAAGGACGCTGAAAAACTCATCGCAAAACGCGAGGAAGCACGGAAGGCAAAGGACTGGGCAACCGCGGATGCGTTGAGGCTTAAGCTGAAGGAGATGGGTGTGGTTGTGGAGGACACGGCGCAGGGTGTTAAGTGGCGTCTTGAGAAGCGGTGAGTTTGCCTGTGTTGTTCCAGTTGGCGCTGGAATATTTTCCCTTGTAGAACTTGTTGGCGAGAGCCTTCTCGTACTGAGTTAGGGTGCCGTTTTCAAGGTTGATTTTCAGGATAGCTTTAAAGCCCTGTGCAAGCGCGTTTTGAACTGTTTCCGCCGAGACCGTATGACCGAGCTCGTTTTTGATGCTGGTGATTTTACGCTGAGCCACTTGCGCGGCTATGCTACAGTCGTCTGTGAATGGAACGCGTAGGAGCTGGAACATCAGGGGCAAGTTCACGCTGAGCAGGATTGTGCCGTGTTGCTGGATGATGCCCTGCCTAAACGTTTGGGCGCTGCCGCTGATTTTTTTGCCCGCAACCGTCAAGTTAGGACAGTTTTTCTGGTCGCCAGGGCTGAAGTCGGCTGGTATGCCTATTAGGCGCAAAGCATCAGTTATGGCGGCGTAAACGCTCGTGTACGCGCCTATGATGTCCGCTGTGCTGCTTAGGTCGCGTACTTTTGCGGTGACGCTGTAGGTGACTTCACCTGTTTGGTCGTGGTAGACTGTTCCGCCGCCGCTTGTTCTGCGGACAAGGTCCACGCCATTTTTGCGGAGCGCATCCAAGTAAACCTGTTCGTGCGGGTTCTGGTTTTTGCCTATACTGACCGCGCTGGGCTTCCACTGGTAAAACCTTATCGTGTTGGGAACCAGGTTTTGGATGCGGCTGGTGAGTATGGCTTCGTCAATCGCCATGTTCATAAAACCGCTGTGAGTTTCGAGGGGAAGCAAACGCCAAGTATCCATGTTCTTCCAGGTCCTTTCTCCGTGAAGATTCAGCGTTGAGCTTAAAACTTTTATGCTCACACGAGACTATTTCCGCTCGGTTTGAGGTCATAAATCTTTTTAAGCATTCATGAATCTATCACTAATCGGTTCAAGATGAACAAAAGAACAACAGCATTTGCGATTATCGCCTTACTGCTTTCTGTTGGCATCATTCTATACCTTCAAAATCTGGTGTTACCCAAGCCAGACTCTAACCATGTAGAAGTAGATTTCGGTTGGTCGCCACTTTACGTTGATGTTGCGCAAGGCGAAACGTTCATCGTGAACGGAACGCTGTTTAATAAATCGTCCAATCAAACTGTAAACGCTGGTCTGAGTTATCAACTTGCTTGCATCGACAACTTTAGTTACTGGGAAAACGCGTCCATTTGGGACCAAATCTTGAATGCCACCTTTACGCCCAATCCCGTATTCTTAGAACCACGCCAACTGAAGTCAATAGCGTTGACTATTACCCTTGCAGAAGATGCCCCAACTGGAGAATATCAGGTTTCTCTTCAAGGGAAAGAGCCTGAGAACAGCACATTACACATATTTGTAACACCGAAAAACGGCGCGCTATAGATTTTTTGAAGTTTTAATTGAGCCTCAGAAAAAATTCTTGAGTACCTTTTGCAGCATCGTTTCCACAACGGAGCACAACAGACCATACTTAGACAATGAAGAACTATTCGGTTGTTGTCTCGAGATGGGTGGAAAAAGCTTTCAAAACCTTAACCTGTAACGTTTTTCCAAGCAGTTTCGCTGAACTTTTCACGGTTACAGGCTTGTAGGCAAAGTTTCTGCCTGTCCATGAGCCAGGCAGTTTTCCCTTCTCGTCTATGAGAACTTTGCCTGTCCAGCCGACCCAACGCTTGTTTTTCTCCAGTGATATTTGCTTCGACAGCTTAGCGGCTTCGGCGCTTCTTCGCTTAATCTCCGCTGGCTCCACAGTGTCGTGCATTTCAGCCGCTGCAGTTCCGGGTCTGGCAAAAAACTTTGAAACGTTAACTATGTCTGGTTTTACTTCGCCGATTAGCTTAAGCGTGTTCTTGAAGGCTTCTCTGGTTTCACCTGGAAAACCGCAGATGACATCGGTGGCAAGCGTAATCTCGGGAAAAGCGGCTCGAAACGCGTTCACGGTTTCTCGGAAATCCTGGGTCGTGTAAAAACGGTGCATACGCCGCAAAACCTCGTCATCGCCGCTTTGCACGGGCAGATGCACAAACTTGAAAACCTTCTCGTTCTTGAAGACATCAATCAGGTCATCCAGCATGTCCTGCGCCAAGTTCGGCGTCATCATGCCGACGCGAACCCGAAAATAGCCGTCAATGTGGCTTATAGCCTTAAGCAACGTTGTAAGGTTTGTGCCGATGTCTCTGCCGTAGCAAGCGGTGTCTTGAGAAGTAACCCAGAACTCTTTTGCGCCGGCAGCCAAATCCCGCTGCGCTCGTTCAGTAACTTCTTTAACTGCGTAGCTGCGCAAGCTGCCTCTGGCGAAAACCACGCAGCAATAAGTGCAGGAGCCTAAGCACCCGTAACTCACGGGAAGCACGCTTACCACGGGATTCGACCTTAACTTTGGCAGCGTCAACGCGGGTTTCGCCGTCGAGGCAGCGTTCACATTCACGATTTTTTCGCCTTTCACCACGCGGCTCACAACACTCACGATTTCAGCTCCAGCCGCAGGTCCAATAGCACCATCGAAATATGCTTCTCGGCGTAACCTTTCGAAGTTGATTAGGGGCAAGCAGCCGGCCACAATTATTTTCTTCCCACTTGGCGCGTGTTTCAGGGCTTCGATTATGCGGTTTTCGGTTGGTCCTTTAACAGCGCAGGTGTTGTACACCAGCACGTCTGCGGCTGAAGCGGAACTAGTCAGTTCGTATCCTGCTTTGGCTAAGCAACCCGTCAGAACTTCGCTGTCAGCTAGATTCGCGGAGCAGCCGTAGCTTTTCACGAAAACGCGCATATCTTCACATCGCAATACGTTAGATGCTTTACTAAGAAATAAAAACATAGAGGTTGCTATGCGCGAGAATTTACAAGAAGCTGTAACTTGGCTGGTGAAAAGCTTATAAAATGAGGCATGAACATGTTTACTACATGTTTGAAGCATAATACATAGAAGTATAACTGACAACTATCCTCTTGATAACCTACCGAGGGAGAAGAAAGGAATGAAGCTAATCACTCTATACCTTCCTGAAACGTATATTCAAGCTTTGGATCAGCTGGTGGATGAAAGGTTCTATCCTAACAGGGCTGAAGCTATTCGTGTAGCTATCCGCGACATGATCAGCGTTGAAGTGTGGCGGAGGAAAGGCATTGACTAAACACATACCTGACGACGTTGCGCTCAAATGCCCCTTAGCTGTGGAGGCGCCTAAGAAGCTTGAGGCCAATGCGCTTGTAGCTGGCGGCACGCAGGCTAACCCAGCATTAGAGTGCGAACTTGAAGTCATGCCCGTCAGGACGGAAATCAAATCAAAAGATAAAATGTTGGGGAAAAATATGTCTGAACTCTACAACCTTGAAGAAGGCGTTAAAACAGAAAAGCCAGTGAAAATCGAGTTGGACATAGATCTTTACCAGATGGAAAAGGTCTAGCTTTTTCTTCTTCGGTTCCCATTTTCGGATAAACTATTCTCCAGGTATGAGCGCTTTCCGTTATAGCAAACGCTATATTACGATGGCACTGTGTTTCAAGCATGAACTCAGTTATCGCGCGAATCAGGGAAGAACTTGAAGCTGTCGCGGACGAGAAAACCCAGAAGAGCTTCCAGCGCTTTTTTAAGGAAGAAATAGCGTGCTACGGAGTGAAAACCACTGTGGTGCGCAAAATCGCCAAGAAGCACTGGAGTGAAGTCAAGCTTTTCAGCAAAGCACAGATATTCGCGCTCTGCGAAGAACTTTTCAGGTCCGGCTACGTGGAAGAAGCGTTTGTTGCTTCGTTTTGGCTTCCGAACATGGTTGACCAGCTTGAGCCAGCTGATTTGGCGATGTTCAAGGCGTGGATTGAACGGTACATAAGCAACTGGGCTACGTGCGACACGTTCTGCAACCACACTGTTGGCGGTTTAGTGGAGACGCATCCTGAAAACGTAAACGAAGTTGAAAGCTGGGCAAAATCCGAGAACCGATGGCTTAAGAGGGCTGCTGCGGTGTCGCTGATAGTTCCCGTCAAGAAAGGGCTGTTCCTGCATGAGGCTTTCGAGATAAGCGACATGCTCCTGAATGATGAGGATGACATGGTGCAGAAAGGCTACGGTTGGCTGCTGAAAGAAGCAAGCAGGAAACACCAGAAAGAAGTGCTGGACTACGTGCTGAAAAACAGGAAGACAATGCCGCGAACCGCTTTACGATACACCATTGAACTAATGCCCAAAGAACTCAAAAAAGAAGCGATGAAAAAAGCCAGCGAACTCTAGCACTCGGAAAAGACTATACCCCCCTCCTCTATAAATACTAAACTGCATGATTTTCTATATTCTATTGGCTGCAAAAAGCGCCAATAGGGACCTACTTCCTCTATAATCTTCTGCATTGATTGATTATTAGTCGGCAAATACGACGGCAGTTGGTTTTGCTTTCTAAGCTATTTTTCTTTGATTTCGCCTTTTTCAACTAAGCGACGGTAGTAAACTCGGCAAGTATCCAAGGAAACTCCGTGGCGCGCACAGAACTTGACGAGAACTTTCTCCACTGGCTCCTCGGTTTTCTTTTCCTGAATCATTTCCTTTAGTTCCTTGATGTGCTGCTTGTCCATGTTTTCAGTCATTTCCGTTCTTCCTTTGATGTTTATGCGCGTGGTGTTGGTTATGTTTTTTGGTTTACGAGCGAAATTTTCATGCGGAATGGTGTTTGCCAAAAAAGCTAAAAGGTCTACTTGTCTATGCATAGCGGAAATATCGGTTTACTGAAAGGTGACAACGTGTCGAAAGCTAGGGTTGCTATGGTTGTTTTGGGCGATGCAATGCTTATCGCTGCGGTAGTGTTGCTGCTTGAGATTGATAAGCTGGTTAACGGCGTTTTGTATAATTATGGCTTGGTTTTCAGCTATGAATAGGCTGAACCTTACTGGTTAATGTTTAGGTTATGTCTGATTTTGATTATCGTAGCGATTGTTCTGATATCCTTGGTGGAGCTTCCTCGTCCTGCGTTTCAGGAAGAAGAAGCATAGACTGTGTTAAGATAAATGTCTTAACCTGCGAGAATGGAGCTAAACAAACCGCAAAAATGATGCAGAATCGAACGTGCATTTTCAACGTCTACTCTAATAGAACTTTTTCTCGTGAGCGACTCCAAAGGTAAGCCGAGAACATTATAAATGCTATCGAGACTCCGAAAAAGAGTCGCAACATTGAAACTGCACTCGCAAAGGAGTTTTCGAACATTCCCCTTTTCCCCATCTAACTCTTAGGTGCCTGAGGTCAAAAGCAAAGCTTCAAAAATTGAAATGAACCAGAACGGAAGCATATTGCTTAATAAGATATATGTCGGTGCTGACACAACATTTTATAAAGATTTCAACCTACATTGTTTTGACCTGAGGGTGGAAGAAAGGAGAAGGCTTCTACCATCCAATCGTCAAAAATCGCACAACAATTCACTGCTTAGCTACTTCATACAGTTTCTGTCCATTCGTGCTTCTTCTTGGAATAGTCATCGTGAACTGTGCGCCTTTGGCCTGCTTACCCGTTTCCTTAATCGTCCAACCATACGCCTCACAGATTCTCTTTATCAAATAAAGCCCGTAACCCGTGCCTTTTCCATGCCCTTCTTGGAAAAGAAAAACCTTTTCATCATCAGATATTCCCACTCCGTTATCCTCATAAATCAGCCTTAACTCATCGTCTTCTTCACTGTAATACACGTGGATTCGACTGACTTTTCCGCCGTATTTCAACGTGTTATCAACTAAATTATAAAACAGCTGCCTCAACAATGAATCGGCAAGCACCACTAGTCCTTGACACTCATTAACAACTACAGCACCTTTCAAATCTGAAAAAAGAAAAATAGCCTCGGTGAAGTGTCTCTCTACGTCAATATGCGTCAGTTCTTCTGCGCCTACCTGCACGTAAATCTTCTCAAACTCGATAATGCGTAACATCTGCTGAGACATAGACTCCATCTCTTTTAATTGCAGTAGCGCTTCTGGGTTGTTGCCGACCCGTTTCTTCAAAAGATAAAGCCTGCCATTTAAGGCAGAAAGCTTGTTTCGGATGTCATGTCTAGTCAAACTCTCAACCACGTGCAGCTTCTCATTAAGCTCCACCACTTTTCCAATAGCCTCATCAAAAATCTCTTGCATCCACTTCTGCTCAGATATGTCAGTCGATATCCCAATAATTCCAACAACCTCGCCTTTATCATCAGTAATCGGTGAGTTCGTTACAATCGCTGGGAAAACGGTGCCATCACGGCGTTTAGCAAGGAACTCACCTGACCAATGTTCTCCCTCAATTAGCCGCTTCATAATGTTCACCGCTTGCCTCTGAGCAGCCTCCGCAGGCGTGACATCAATGACGTTACGACATAGGACTTCTGCCTCTTGCCAGCCATAGAGCTGTTCCGCAGCGCGATTCCAGTACGTAATATTTCCTTTCACGTCTGTGGCTACAATTGCTTGCCCCACAGCGTTCAGCAAACGCGCTTGTAAACGATTTTTTTCAGAGATTTTTTTGCGTTCCGTAATATCACGAGAAGTGAGCAACGTACCAATGATCTTGCCACTCCTATCTGTCAAGATTTTTCCAACGCACTCTGATAAAATATACCTTCCATCAGCACGCCTAACGCGAACCTCCATTTTTCCTCCAGACGTATCTTTGAAAGCTTTCTCAGACACTTCCAGCGCCTTTGCCAGATCGTCTGGGTGAATGAAATCATAAACTGTCTTTCCCACCATTTCGCTTGGCTCATACCCCAAAATCCATTCATGCGAAGCACTAGCGAATGTGCATACTAAATTCGTGTCAGTTAACAGAAGCATATCCTGCACATTCTCAGTGATTTGGCGAAGACGGTTTTTCGCTTCTCTCAAAAGTTTTTCTGCTCTCTGCCCCCTAACAGCATCACAGATGCTGCGTTTCAATTCGACGTACGTTGCTTCAGCGTTTCCTTCCTTTCTAATGTAGCGGTATACGCCAGAATTCAAGGCTTCAATGGCGATTTCCTCTTTGTCTTTACATGTGAACAATATGAAAGGAACATCGTTTCCTTGCCGTCTTAGCTCTCTCAGGAGATCTAAACCGTTTTTTCCAGACATCTGATAATCAGACACTATAACGTCATACTCTGAACGCCTCAATTTTTCAAGAGCTTCTTTAATGGATAACGCCGTATCAACCTGCAACTCGCTTTGCTCTTCTAAGCATTGCCTTGCAACATCTAGAAAGCCCACATCATTGTCTACATGCAGAACTCTTATTGTTTTCTCCTTACCGAAATCGACGCATATATCACTCGCTGGTTCAACTGCGACCTTAGCCATCCTAAACCATCTGTTCCTGTCAACTATGCATCCAAGTGATACTCTTGATGAAGATTAAAATAATTATGAATTAGCCGTATGAATTCGTATTCAAGTGAAAAGGAACTAACTTCCGTGACGAGCAACGTAGCTTAAAAAAATGCGAGCATCTTTGCCTTTTTGAGCACGCATTCAAAAAGCCCTTTATACTGACCGTTGCTAAACCTAAACTTAGTGACTGCAATGAACAAGGAAAAGCGCATCCTTTTCTATGAAATAACCGGAATAATTTTCATAATTGTTCTCGGAAGCACCCTGCATTTTACTTTTGAGTGGTCTGGCGGTCAAGCAGCTGTCGGAGTGTTTTCGGCAGTTAACGAGAGTGTATGGGAACATTTGAAACTTGGGTTCTGGCCAGCCCTAGCCTTTGCCCTTATCGAATTCAAGTACCTGAAAAAGTTAACCAACAACTTTGTACTTGCAAAAACTGTTGGCATCTATCTAATTCCTGTCGTGATCATGGCTATCTTTTACTCGTACACCGCCATCCTCGGCGAAAGCATACTAGCCATCGATATCCTCTCATTCGTCATAGCCGTCATAGCAGGGCAATTAGTAAGCTATGGATTATTAACTTGGAAAACGCTGCCCTACAATCTAGACAAGATTGCGCTAATTGCCTTGATTCTGTTAGGTCTCGCCTTTGTGCTTTTTACCTTCTACCCGCCGCAGTTGCCCATGTTTCAGGACCCATTAACTGGAGAATACGGAATTGTCAGCTACTAAAATGCATGAACTTAGAGGGCGAAATTATGCGCATGTGGATGGTTGACCCCAAAATCATGTGTAGGCACCATTTACTAGGGGAACACGCAGAAATACACATGTTAGTTTGGAATATAGATCGGAAACGTTCGGTTAAAGGGTATTTGGATAAAGGCTTGCTTGAAACTCATAACTTGTACGCTCGCCATGCCGAACTTGCTCAGGAATTTAGAAGAAGAGGGTACCAACACAATTCTAAATTAGATGTGAAATGGAAACACGTAAAGAAGGAAGGTTCCATAGATAAGAAGAGGAGTCTTGCAGACCTCCTTAATAGATGCGTAGAATGCAAAGAAAGATACTTGAACTCAATCAGAACTGGAACTTGAGTCAACGGCAGAGGGCGATATCTCCAGACTCATTGAATTACTGTTCCATTCCAAAAAATGAGTTCACTGTATCCGTACATGCTGCCAGATTCTAGCCCGTCATCGTATATCATGTCCACCTTGTTTGGGTATTCTTCAAGTAGACCGCCAACTTGGGTGCTTATCTCAAATGAAAAAGCGTACTCATGGCCTGTCCATAACCCCCAGATCGTGTCATCTGGTCCCCGAAAACCATACCCATAATCCTTCGGAAGAACATAAGCCATCCTATCGCTAGGCAACTCGCTCGGTCTAGGATTGTCCGCTGAGTATTCCCAGAAACGTTTCAGCGCATCTTTATGGTCCGGTTGAAGAGTCCCATGTGTGTAATTCTCGTTGCTGTCAAAAACCAAGATGTACTTAGCACCGTTTTCGTACGCCAAGACCAAATCGTCATAAAGTTTTTCGCCCGATTCAAGGTAAGATTTGTGGTCAGGTGGCTGAGTGTACGTCCAGGTAATCATGGCACCCCAGTCTTTGTTCAGAACATTGGCCGCACCTCTACACAATGCTACATTCAATTGTCGGCTGTAATTCCAACCGAACTCTGAAAAGACCACATCGTATCCGCCCTTGTAGTCAAACCAGTAAAGCGCGTAATCTGAAGTATACAAGGGCAAGTTCTCCGCGCCAAGCAGTTCCCGTATAGTGTGATTGAGAATCACGTTTAGCCCGCTGACATATTTGTTCGCAGCGTCTGTCTGGTTATCGGCTTTCCAATCACCTACCACTTGGTAATCAGCGTCGTCTAGTTGGCGCCCGCCAGTTTCATCGTAAGCGTATAAACCCAAAAAATATTTACCCCACTTGGGTTTTGCATCAAGCACCCATTGCCGCTGAACAGCTAAGTCTTCAAGGTCGTCATTTAAGGGATGCACCTTGTAAATTATGAAGTACATTCCTTTTTCGTAAACATATTGGCAAACGTCATTGAGCTTCTGAAGGTCATAGGTTATTCCCGTACTTCCGATTACAATGGTGTTTGTGCACGGGCTGATTTCGTCAACAAGCATTTTAATTTCTTCAACGTTGTCATACGCTACGTCAACACCCACAAAGATGTCCAAGTCCTTCTTCGGTTGGTTAACGAGAACTCTGTGGAGTACAATAACTGGAATAAGAAGCAACAGGATAAGAATAACAATCGCGTATTTCGATTTCATTGACAATATTATCTAGTGGACGCTTTGAAATAAGAGTTGCTCAAACTCGCTGTCTTTTTTATGAGTTAAGGCTTTATGAAGCAACCCAATCAAGGTATTGCTGGAAGCAATACTGACCGATGAATTTGAGTTAATTTGAGCAACGATTAAAAGAGAATGCTGCGTTAAGGTTGCTGTACTTGTCCGACTTCCCTTTCAGACATAATTTTACTTCTGTTTTTCCGTCGAATAACGAATACGCACGAACTAATGGCTACAAAAGCAATTGCCGAGAAAATGGCTGCAGGTATAATTATCGTATCTATCTGGCTTGGAAGCAGAGGAGGATTATCCGAGGCAATCGGGGACAATATGCAGTTTTCATCAAAATAATATTCAGATTCATAGGCAGTAAAGTTCACAAATTTCTGGTCGTATGCATCCACCTGTGGTTCTACATGAACGAAAGCTCCTTCAGAGTTGAAGACCACCCACGCGTGTCCTTCAACGGTTCCAGACCGATTTGTGGTGCCAATGGAAACATAAGCCGTATAGCCTTGAGCACGAAGCATACTAACGTAGAGCGTCGCATAGTCTCTGCACTGACCAAAGCCAAGAGTCAACGTCTCATTAGGCATCTGCCACTGGGTGTTGCTGCCGTAGCTTATTTGGGAGGAAACATAATCCAGCATCTCAACCCACGATTTACCGCTCGCAGCCGCAACGACCTCCGGGTCGGAGGGCGTCACGTAACGGCACAGACCGGCATCGTAGCAAGCCGTGTATTTTCCTCCCGACAAAACCGTTATAGTACTGGACTTTATTGGCGCACCTGAAGGGTCTATCCAGTATTTGAACCTGTGACCATTTGAATCGACCAGTGGAACAGTAAACTTGTGAACGCCGCTAAGTCCAGTGAATGTGTGAGGCGCAGTGAAACCTATGGAGTTGCCATCCTTCGTAATATTTACATCCGCGATTCCCTCACCATCAAGAAAAGTATCAATAATGACCTCATATGGTAACGGTTGAGGATATACACCGTAGTAGGCTATGTATACGCCATCTGATGAAACCCTAATTGTTGGGTTCGTTTCACCCGTACTCCACGCTACGAATGGATGACCGCATGGGTCCACCGTCGGAACAGTTATTGAGTGGGTTCCATCTGGGAAGACGAATGTGTAGGGCGTCCTGTAGCCAGGCGACGGATTGTCAATTGCTATACTAACGCTAATATCTGTATCCAGAGTGTTACAATGGGTCATTATGGTGGCGGCTGACCAGCCTCGTGGAAGTTGCCAAGGATAACCACTGCCCTGGACAAGTGGAGAAAGCTGAAGAGCCAAAACCAAACATAAAGCAGTTAAGGTGAGAACCGCAATCAATTGTCTTTTCATTTTCAAGCTTCTCCTTTTTCTCCACCAAAGTACGTTAGGCAAAAACGACCCTTGGTATTTTTCAGAACAATTGTTAATTGTGTTATTTAGTTTTTCCTTAGAAGCGTTCAGTTGTCAATTGATAGTGGATCCTTTCTTTCTGCAGCTACTCTGTTTAGGTTTAAAAAAAGAGGGCTTTCTGAACCGTTTTTCAGCTGAACGCCGATTTTAAGAAAGAAATCGAACAATTTTAAAGCATCATAGATTTCTTCAGGAGTTTCAAAGACAAAGAGCGTTGCTGTTTTCCTGCATTCCACGGATATGTTTTTAAATGTTGAATTAGGAACCTTTTTGGTTGAAATTCATGTTTTTCAGGCAAGTGCAGCAGCACGGCGACAACTTCTCATACATCATAGCAGACGACACTACGCGCGAGGCGGCTGTGGTTGATCCAAGTTACAACTCGGGCGAAATAACTCGTGTACTAAAAACTGAAAATCTGAAACTGAAATACGTCATTAACACGCACGGTCACTCTGATCACACAGCTGGCAACCAAGAGCTACACTCAAGTTTCAGCGTGAAAATCGTTGCCCATAAACTATCACGGGTCAAAGCCGACGTCAAAGTGGACGACGGCGACACCATCAGCATAGGCAAGGTCCCTTTGAAAGTCATCCATACACCAGGGCACACTCCCGATAGCATATGCTTGCTAGTGGACAACCAGAAACTGTTAACAGGCGACACACTGTTCGTAGGTGAATGCGGCAGAACAGATATGCCCGGCGGGAATTCCAGAAGCCTGTACGATAGCCTCTTTAACAAGCTTCTAAAGCTTAACGACGACATAGAAGTATATCCTGGGCATGACTACGGGTCGAAGCCTTCTTCCACGATAGGTAAAGAACGGCGGTCAAATTACACTTTAGAGCCGAGAAGCCTTGCGGAATTCATCGAGTTCATAAACGAGCCCTAAACACACTAGCGCCGTGGTATTCTCAGTTTCCTTGTTCATCAGCCAGCATTTGACGCCTTCTTTCTACCCAGTGGTATATTTGCAAAATAACTGGCTTTGCCCCTGCACTTTAAAAAGCAAAACACCATTTAATGTAACATTATCCAATTAACCTGCTTAATAGATGCTTGTACAAGTACAACATTTTCAAGAATTATGTGTACTTATATTCGGACTCTTACCTGTCTTTTCGCTTTTTGTTGGAGGCACTTATTTTAAATAAGTATTTTAGCACCAGAAAATTTTTTATTGTACTTGGCTCAAGATAAACGGTCTATTAGAGTATAACTATAGAATAAGAATCAAGAAATAAGAGTTGAGAAGGTCCAAGCGATTATGCCGAAGACAGCTTTACGCAAAAAATCTTTCTGTTTCCTAAACAAAAAGCAGTTAGTAAAGCTAAGGTTGAAGGCTTTGCGTGCTGGCGTGTGGTTTAAAGCGTTGCCGAGGATAGACAGAGCGCTTGTCGATTTAACGATAGAGGTTGCAAGCAGTATACGCAGTACCACTTTAGCCAAGAGCATCTTAGCCGTCACCAGGAAACTGGAAGTACTTCTAGAAAGCCGTCTCTTGCGGGCCTTTAGAGGTGTCGCTTTTCAACTCGCCCAAAAACTCAGTTTAGTAGCTCAGAAATGGGGCAACCTCGTTGCTAAAACATGGGCTTCTGATGTATCATTCATGAAGTTCTTGGCTGTAATGCATATTAACGAACCTAAAACCTTTAAAACCTGATTGGCAATTACACGTTAGGGAGTACAGTGTATGATAACAGAGATAATAGGCTTCATCTTAGTCGTCGTACTCCTAACCGTGTGCCTTTGGGCACTCTACAACATGCCCATCTTAGCTAGTGGCGTTAAGGATTTCCGCAAAAAGCATCAAAAACCGCACAAAAAAAATGTGCCAGAAGAACATTTACCATCTTTTTCAATTGTTGTGCCCGTTAAAAACGAAGAACGCGTCATAGATAGATTACTGAACTCACTTACAAACCTGAACTACCCTCTTAATAAGAGAGAGATAATCATAGTTGAAGATGGCTCAACCGACAAAACCAACGAAATATGCATGAGCTACGCAAAAGAACACGCCAACGTGATAATCCTAAACAAATCCCTCTCTACCGGCAAACCTTCAGCCCTCAACTTTGGGCTCGCACGTGCAAAAGGAGATATCGTCGCCATATTCGACGCAGACAACGTTCCTGCCAGCGACGCACTGTTAGCCGTAGTTGAGTACTTCGAAGACCACAAGGTCGCAGCTGTACAAGGTCGAACCGCGTCCATTAACCCGAAAGAAAACATGCTGACACAGTTCGTCTCTTACGAAGAAGCTGTATGGTGTGAGGCTTACCTTCGCGGCAAAGACGTGCTGAATCTGTTCGTGCACTTGAAAGGAAGCTGCCAGTTCATACGCCGAGACGTTTTACAGCAACTACAAGGCTTCGACGAAGCCGTCTTATCCGAGGACATGGAGATTTCTGCAAGGCTTATTGAAAACGACTACAAAATCCGCTATGCCTCGGATGTGGTCGCATTGCAAGAAAGCCCTTCAACTTTGAAAACGCTGTTTCAGCAGCGCACAAGATGGTTCAGAGGTACAATGGAAGTAGCCTTCAAATACGGTCGATTAATGACCAAGCTGAACAGGATCAAATTTGACGCGGAAACAACCCTCGTTGGACCTTTTATTTTGATAGCTTCGCTTGCGCCGTATCTCGCGGCGTTTTTGGCGTTTTCCACGTTTTGGTCCCTTGATACGATTTGGTCTTTTGTGGTGCAGTTTGGCATGTTAACCACCAGCTTAACTATGCTCATTTGTGGCTTAGCTTTGATTTACGTCTCTAAACCACGCAAAGTCCGAAGCCTCCTCTGGCTTCCTTTCGTTTACTGCTACTGGAGCTTCCAAGCATTTATCGCGTTGTACGCCATGATTCTCATCGTTCTGCGCAGACCGCGAGTTTGGACGAAGACTGACAAAAAAGGCGTGGTTGAAACTGTCGCGCCATCGATTAATTAGTGGAGTCTGCATCCAACAGACTCCACGGATAGTTTTGGCGAACTTGCCTTGATTAATGCTGGACAAAATTTAGGGCTGCTAAATCTGAAGAAGCACCTTTTAGCGAGAATTGCTAAACCTGAAGTTTTCCTTTTGTTAGCTTTTCTCATCCCATTAGTCATACGTGCTATCCCTGAAATCCTGATGGGTCCTTACGTAGTAGGATTTGATACCATTGGCTATTATATTCCAAATACCATTGTGTGGTTGCGGGACGGTGTATCTTTTTGGAATTTCATTGCAATAGCTCCATTTTTATACGTACTGTTGATGGGGACTACTTCTATTGGAGTTCCAATTGTTTTATCGCTTAAGGTAATGGCTCCTTTGCTTCTAGGTATTCTAGGGCTTTCTGTATTTCTTTACGCTAACAAAACTTTGTATTGGTCTCCTGATAAGAGTTTACTGGTAGTTTTCTTTGCAACTCTATACTTTGTGGCATTACGAATCTCCTGGGATATGCTTCGCAGCGAAATTGGATTAATATTCTTATTTGCTACGCTAACTTACCTCAAAAAGGACGGAAATCCTCTAAAAAACGGAGTAATCCTTTCTCTAACAATGCTTTCGGTTGTATTTGCTCATCAACTTGTTGCTGTCATCATGTTCGCTATAGTTTTAGCTACAATTGTACATTCATATATTGATAAAGAAATAAGCTATCTCCGCGGACTTATCGTTTGCTCTGCTCCAGCCGCGTTGTTGTTCTTTTTAATAGTTTATGCGAATTATATAGCCTCCCCAGGTTTTTCAGTAATACGTAGCTTTCCAGGACAAGATGCTGGAGGGTTTTTGGCGCTTTTTGGATTTGCATCCTATATCGACATAGTTACAGATATCCTAGGTTTTCTTGCTTTTTGTTTTTTGCCAATATTACCCTTACTGGTGTTGGGAGCCAAGAAATTTAAAAGCAATCTTCACCTGAAGGTTTGGATTGCATGGATTTTCCTTTCATTGTTGTTGGTTATTGTAAGTCCGAATGCCTTTTTCGCGGTCTATCCTTATCGTTGGACGTTGTTGCTTACATATCCTTTGGCTTTCTATGCAGCATCAGGTTTTGTTAGTCTAAAATCGAATGTAATTAAAGCATCTGTTAGTTTGGTTTTGGTTACACTGAGCTTGGGTTTCATTGCTTTGCCAAACAATTTAGCAATTCCTTATTATGCTTCTTATTCAAATTACATGCCAACATCAATGTTACAAAACACTGTTGCTTTGAGTGACACTCTTGATACTGTTAACGCGCTTCAATGGGTACAAAATAATATGCCGAGCAATGCACATCTGCTTGTCCACGACACATTCTACGGCTGGGCTGTGTTGAGTTGTTTTGATTGTACTCAATTAATTCGTTATGGATATGCCAGCCCTGAGACTGTAGTGGAAAAGATATATGAAAACTATTCAGAGGCTCATCTGTACTTGATATGGTGGGTTAATGGGAGTGGATGGCATGGTCAGTCTAATGTGTCTTCCGTTTTTAACCAGGTCTACAATAGCGATAAAATTGCTATCTTCATTTATAATTCCACCTATCTTAATACTCTTGATTCTGAATCCAAAAGAATCTTAAATCTTTCTACTGATTATTTGAAATACAACCCGGGCTTTATCTAAGGATGAATGAACATTGCCTGAAAAACTTCGCCAAACTCTAAGGGTGCTTGGTAAAGAATTAAAGTCTTACTCCATAAAATTGTCTTTTGGCTTATGCTATAAGAAATAGAATGGTGAAAACAATAGTGACTGAAGTTCAGCTTTCCTTTGTAATTCCTGCTTTTAATGAAGAGAAGTCTATTGAATTTGCTCTCTACACGATAGATGAATTAGTAAAGGACTATGTGTCACCGTATGAGATTGTTGTAGTAGATGACGGTAGCAAAGACAAAACTTTTTCAAGAGCTACAAGATACGCAAATAGGAATGGTCATGTTAAAGTTATAAGCTATCCTGAGAATTTGGGAAAGGGTTATGCTGTGAGAGCTGGTTTCCTGCAGGCGACGGGTGACATTGTGGTCTTTGCGGATAGTGACATGGATATAGACTTTGATATGATTCCAAGATATGTTAATGCTCTAAAGCATGCCGATATAGTTATTGCGTCGAAATGGCATCATGATTCTTTTGTGAATATGTCTACAACTCGTAAAATCTTGAGTCACGGTTTCAATGTCTTAGCTAGACTTTTCACTGGTGCTACGCTTAAAGACACACAGGTTGGGCTTAAAGTTATGAAGAAAAGTGCTTTCGAAGATATTTTTCAAAGGTTATGTGTTAAGAGATATGCTTTTGATGTTGAATTGCTGGCTTTGGCAAAGTATTATGGCTTGACAGTGTTAGAAATGCCCGTTCGACTCAGAGTGAAGACTTCTTTTAAGCGAGAAGAATTATGGAAAATGTTTGTTGATTTGCTTGGAATAGCATATAGACTCAGAGTAATCCATTGGTACCAGAGAAAGGTCGCAAATAAATGAGTATTTTGCAAAAAGGTGTTATGAAAAATTATTAGTGTGGGTATGGTTACCATTTATCCTCCCTCACGGTTAATTCATAGCCGCCAAGGTGGGGTTGCATCATACTCAAAAAATATAGTTAATTCTATACTAAAATATTGTTCAGCGGTGATTTTTGCAGAAAAGCTTTCAATTTCGGAAGATGACGATTATAGTAGTGTGCCCGTCTATAGGTGTTGGACTAAGGGGGTCAAATATCCTTTTCAGATTTTCAAGGCTTTGTTGAAAAATAAAACAGATCTTGTTCATATTCAATATGAAACATATTTGTATGGTGGATTGGCTTCTGCGCTGGTTTTTCCACTATTGCTTGCTTTGATCAGGTTACAGGGAATGCCAGTAATAGTTACAATGCATGGAGTGGTTCCTTTGTCGAAAGTGAATAAATTTTTTCTCAAGGAAAATCAGATACCGAACAGTACCTTACTTATGCGGTTAGGTTTAACATCTTTGGTTAAAATTATTGTATCTCTGTCAACAGCAATTATAGTACACGAAAAAAACCTTAAGGCTGTATTAATAAACGAATATAACTGTCCTGCGTGTAAGATAAATGTTATTCATCATGGCATTGAAAAATCAAATGTTTCAATTACATCCAGTGATGCCAAGAAGAAACTTGGTGTACGTTCAAAGAAAGTGATTCTCTTTTTCGGTTACATCACGGGATATAAAAACTTGGGGCTACTTATCGATAGTGCCAAATTCCTGAAAATCGAAAATTGGATAATGATTATCGCTGGGGGAGTACATCCCCGATTAAAGGATGACGAAAGCTATCTTACGTGTCTTTCTAATCTACGTAAAAGAGCGTCGAAAATAGCTCAACAAAATATTCTATTCACAGGTTTTGTTCCTGAGGATAAAATTCCTTCTTATTTCTTAGCGGCTGATTTAGTAGTTTTTCCGTACAGTATCTGCATGTCTTCAAGTGGTCCAATGTCTCTAGCAGCTTCTTATGGCAAACCATTTCTTGTAGCAGATTCATTTCGAGAAATAATTGACTATGATGATATTACATTCATAAATGAGCCAAAAAATCTAGCAGAAAAAATCGATTGTTTCTTTACAAATCCCAAATTCAGACTTGAAAGCATCCGTTGGGTTAACAAATTTAAGATGAATCGCTCATGGGCTAAGGTTGCCGAAAAAACATTCTTGCTATATATGAATTTAATAGAAACATCAAAGCATTAATGAAAGAGCAGTTCTTTTTTTGGCAAAAAATCATGGGCTCTGAGTTCAGATGAAAGTGTTGATTGTAGCACCTCTTTATCCACCTTATGCGCGTGGTGGAGGTGGCGCAGTAATCTCTGCAATTGCTGAGAATCTGGTAAAACGCGGTCATGATTTAACGGTAATATCCGGATATTTCTCTAAAAAACCGTTAACCGCACTACCTCACAGAGATTGGAGTGAAGGAATTGAAATTATTTGGATTCCTTTAATGAGTATCATGGAAAAAGCACGCCCTCAGCTAAGAGGGTCTCTGCCACCAAACATTCCATCGATAGCGTTTTTGAAGACAATTGATTACGATTCATATGATGTAATTCACTTATCTGCTTTTGGGCATCTTTTGATCGACTTTGTAAATTTATTTGCTAAAAACCCAAGTAAAATTTTAACAATACATGCTTTTCCGAAGTATTTCGAAAAAGAAGGGAAAGCAAATGCTGTATTTAAATTTTTATATCGCATATATTTCCGTACGTTGGGCAATCATACACTTCAATCTGCAAAAGCGATAACAGCGGTTTCAAAATTTACCTTGGGCGAATGTATTAAATTGGGTTTGCCCAAAGATAGAATCAAATTAATAGAAAACGGTATAGATTTAGATAATTTTGCTCCTTTAAAGTATGGTGAGTTTGAAGAAAGGTATCATGTGGAAAAAAAGGATATAGTTATTTTGTCAATATCAAGGGTTACATGGCATAAAGGTTATGAATATGCGCTGGAAGCTATCCACAGAGTTGTTAAAGCTACTGGGAAGCCAATTAAATATGTTATCGTAGGCGCCATTGAAGATCAAGACTATCGTTTAAAACTTGAAAAGCAAATTAGAGCCCTATCTTTACAGGACAGCGTGAGGTTTACTGGCTTTCTCAGTAACAGCATGAAAATGCAAGCTTTAAGTCGCTCCAACATTTTTCTAGCTCCCTCAGTTCACGAAGGGTTCGGATTGGTACTTTTGGAAGCGATGGCTTCAGGCAAACCGATTATCGCTTCGAATTGTGAAGGTTTCCAAAATATATTGGAGAACATGATAACCGGGCTCTTAGTCGAGCCAGCCAATGTAGAAGAGATTGCTACTGCGATGATGCGGTTGTTATTCAATTCTGGACTCCAAGAAAGACTTTCAAAAAATGCACTTTACAGTGTCAAAAAATATGCTTGGGTCGAACGCGTTGAAGAATATCAAGAATTATATAAACAAGTCAAATGAGCTGTTGCTGCTAATAGCAATAGTCTCTTTTGCTTTGTTTCTTAGGCTTTATCTTCTTTCTGACGTACCACGTTCATTATACATTGATGAAGTATGGTCTGTTTATAACCCCTATCTTGCTGAAAATGGACTTTTGGCGCTCTCTTTAAGAGGAAATGCGGTGTACTTTTTTATGGGCAATTATTTCACCTACTCACTTTTTGGTGCATCAACCTTTTTCACTAGGTTGCCAGCCGCAATTTTTGGCACAGGTCTTGTTCTGATAGTGTATTTGCTTGCTAAAACAATGTTTAGTAACAAGGTGGGGCTAATATCTGCGATACTTACTGCGGTATCTCCTTGGGGGATTCAGTTTAGCAGATATAGCGTTCCAGCATCAAACTATGTATTCTTTGTCACGCTGTTTGTGTATCTAATGTATAAAGGAGTCAAAACGCAAGCTGAAAGAAAAAAACTAGTTTATTACAGTGCAGCTAGCATAATGTTGGGACTGACCACATACACCCATATAGCCTCCTTAGCGTTTATTCCTGTTTTTCTTGTAGGGTGTCTCCTCCTTTTCACCAAAAAACTCAACAGGAAGGTCGTAATTAATGGTTTAAAATACCTTTCTATGGCAATATTGTCAGCATCCTTAACGATATATGAATACGTCAATCCAGTGCTGTTAAGTCACGCGGGGTCTCGTGTATCTGGATCCTATTCTACATTTGCTCTCTCAAAAAACCTTTGGGATCTTTTGAGTAATGTTTTGGAGCGGATGTACTATCACCTTTCTCCAGATTTTCTGGTGACTACAGGTGGCATTGCTTTTGCGGCTAAAACAGGTTTTTCAGAGACAATCTCTCGTGCGTCACTATTTAGATATACCACAGGTGTGGTTGGGACACTGAATTTTTATGGGATCATAATTTATCCAGCTTTAATTTATCTTATCTATAAGGTTGTTAAGCGGTATAGCCTGAAAGAAGAACAACTCCTTCTATGGTGGATATTTGCATACGTTGTAGTTTCTGCTGTATCATATTACGATAATCCTAATGCTGCGAGAAACATTGTTGGGTTGCCAGCATTGCTAATTGCGATGGCGATTTTCATACATCGCGGGTTCAACTTTGTTTGGGCGCATCTGAGAAAAAGGCTTTCTCGGAACAGGTCTAAGATAATAACCATATTTCTATCTTTGACCATTGTAGTCTCAATTACGGCACCGACAATCTATTATCTAAAAAATTACTTCACAGACTATCCTGTTCAATCAGCGAGGTCATTTGATTATGAGTATAAAATAGTTGCCGATTATTTAACCGCTGAATCATTGTGGAATAATACCATTTATGTAAGAACTGACCAATCTCTTTGGTATTCACAACAGCTCCTATCCTTTTATTCTCCTAACCAACCTCCTTCAAATATTTTTGCAATTGACAAAATAGACTCGAGTTGGCCACTTCAAGACGGAGCATCAGGTTCTCTATTTATAACCCAATTTCAATCTGATCTTGAAAAGCTTGAAGAGTTAGGTATTTCTTATGAGCAAATACGGGCTTTTCAACTTCCAAGCGGAGAAACCGCATTATATTTAGTGAAACTTCCGTTTCCAGATGATTTATCTCCTGTCATAAATGGCTTTACAAAAGAAGAGTACAGTATAGCGACCTTTCATAATTGGAATATCGGTAGAAGTCCAGAAGGGCTAAATTTAGAATTGAAGCAGAATGCCAATTCTAGTCTAGTAGTCGATTATGATTATAACGGAAATGCGACAGATTGGTGGTATGTTTACAAAGTCTTTGAAAATAAAATTAGTTTAGCCAATTATCCATTATTTAAGGCTACTTGGAATGTACAAAAAGAAGGTGAGGGCTCAACATTTATCCAATTTCTTGTCGAATCTGCAGATGGGCAAAGAACTTGGATTCCCAATAACAGGTTTATATATCCGGCAAAAAGGTATTTGCTTGCTAACATTTTGAAAAATTACACCAGCATTGTGGGCGTTATGCTCGGAGATGAGCTTCAGAAAGGCGAAACAGGGAAAATTGTTTTATCTGAACTGAATTTTTTTAGGGTGCCTGAAGTCGATATTTCCGATTCTCAAAATTCAAAATGGAATTGGATAGATGTTGAGAATAGAGGGTTGTTGATTAACCGCGATGCAAACGTTACAATTCCCCTTTTCATGCCTGACGGAAGTCCACAATCAAAATACATCTCGCTATCTGTTTTGCCGTTGCAAGAAGGATATGCCTATGCTACTATCACATTTGGTAATAACTCACGGCTTGATACCAAAATTACTTATCTGCCCAATGGACTTGAGATTACTCAGCCGTTTTTGATAGTATTAAAGGAACCACAAAAACTAAAGCAGATTGCAATTCAAACGAAGGCTTCTGCGATTTTGTATAGCTTAAGGGTTGAAATTTTAATAAACCGACCAGTTAACTAAACTTTAAATTGACCCTCGGTGTCTTGAAGGAGAACAAGGTGATAACGTTACCTGTGCTTTATGCAGATATGGCAAAAAATTGAAATTGGCAAAAATGAAGCTAAGGATTTTTGGCAATCATTTAATATGCAAAATCATGTTGGTGTTGAATCAGCTTTACGAGGAAAGGATAAAATGAACGAAGGAATGGCGGTAAAAAATCTTAAGGATATAAAAAAGGTTTTTGACAAATTCGATGTTAACTATTGGCTCGACTTGGGAACTTTACTTGGGGCTGTACGCGATGGAAAGATAATTCCATGGGATAACGATATAGACATTGGAGTGCGGGAGGCGAGCTGGGAAAGGATTCTTCCCCTCGTATCTGAATTCAGAAAAAGAGGTTTTTACGTTGAGGTTGAGAATTGGAAATTGCATAAGTCATTTATCTACAGATATATAGTGCTTTTTCGTGCTGGATGGTTCATGGGCATATATCCATACCGCCTCTTAAACGGTAAGAATGCTGTAAGACCAGACATCAGAGAGTCTTTCCTGACAAGGAGTTTGATCATGTTATATGACCTGTTATTTCTAAACCAAGCTCATGTCACATCTAAAAACGAATCCCTCTTGAAAGTAGCCGATAATGTAGTAACCTTAACTCCCACTAGGTTAAGAAAACCTCTATCAAAGGTCATCTTTTTTATGATACGAATCCTAAAAAGAACCGCTCTTGAATATTTTCTTGTAGTCATTCCAAAGCATCATTTTGAGAAACTAGACACTATTGAATTCTATGGTACAAAGTTCAGTGTCCCATCTGATGTTGAAAACTACTTAGAATGTCGCTATGGAAAAGACTGGAGAATACCCAAACAAGAGTGGAAATGGTGGGTTGCGGGGGCTATGCCTTCGTTAAAAAATGCGCAATTCGATCTCAAAAAAGGGGAAAATTATTAATGGTTGTGAGTGCAGTTATTAACAAATTTCGATTTGGCGGAACTTTGTACCTTGGAGACCTATCGGCGATAGTTTCTTGGAGGTTATTTGAGAATGGGCCGTGTTAGAACACAAAAGAAAGGTAAGAATGTAGCAGTTATATTGGCTGGGGGACAGGGGGTCAGATTTGATTATGAACTGCCAAAACAATTCGTTAAAGTTGCAGGTAAACCAATAATTGCTCATACAATTGAGGTTTTCGAAAAACACCCTTTAATTAACGAGATCTACCTAGTTGTTTTTGGCAATTATCATTGGAAAATGGAAGAGATTGTTAAACAAAACGCGTATAAAAAGGTCAGGAAAATTCTGAACGGAGGAAAAACTAGGCAAGAATCGTCTATGGTTGGAATATTTGCTTGTGATGAAGATGTGAAGAAGATCTTGCTTCACGATGCTGTTAGACCTTTTGCATCTGAAGATATAATCTCTGAAGTTTTGTCTATGTTGGACAAATATCCTGCTGTTGATGTGGGAATACCCGTCTCAGATACAATAATAAAGGTACTAGAGGATAGAATCATAGCAGATATTCCTGAAAGAAAGTATCTCTGGAGAGGGCAAACGCCTCAAGGTTTTCGTTTATCTGTGATTAAAAAGGCACATTTGTTAGCTGAGGAAGAAGGCTTGAAAGGGGCTACTGATGATTGTTCGCTGGTTCTAAGATATAATCTTGGAGACATTTATGTTGTGGATGGGTCTGAGCACAACATCAAAGTGACTTATCCGTTAGATATAAGCATCGCCGACAAAATCTTTCAAATTCATAATGAGAAAATATATGAGATAAGCACAAGTGATCTAAAGAAAGGTTTGAAGAACAAGGTAATTGTTGTTTTTGGAGGCGCAAGCGGTATTGGTCTTGAAATTTGTAAACTGAGTAAAGAATTTGGCGCTTACGCATACTCTTTTTCAAGACGAACTGGCGTTGATGTAAGGAATCTTGAAGATGTAAAAGCAGTACTCGAAAAAGTCCATAGAGAACGTGGAAAGATAGATGCAATAGTGAATGCTGCTTCTATATTGAAGATGGCCTTTATAGAAACCGCAGATGAATCGGATATAATTGAGCAAATGAATATCAATCTTATCGGTAACATTAACATAGCTAAGGCTGGTATTCCTTATCTTAAGGTAACTTGTGGCAGTTTCACGTTTTTTGCATCTTCCTCGTATACAAGGGGAAGAGAAGGGTATCTCCCATATAGTGCTTCGAAAGCAGGTCTTGTTAATTTTGGACAGGGGCTCGCCGATGAGGTTTCTCATTATGGAATTAAAGTTCTCGTCATTAATCCAGAGAGAACGGATACTCCGTTAAGACGGAAAGCTTTTGGAATTGAAGATAAAAGTTTGCTAATCTCTGCCAAATTTGTAGCATTGGTGACATTGAAAGCTATTACAGCTGATTTGAGTGGAGTTGTAATAGGTGTTAGCAAACAAGATGAAACAAATTATCTGAAGAAATCTTCACCCTTTTTTTGAAAAACTCGTGCGTTTAAATTCTTAAAAGTCCTATCTTATTCTATAATCTGTAGAAAATATATGTGTTAAAGTAAGTTCTCTGTTTTTTCTTTGAGAAAACGAATTCTTAGCTCTGATGTGCTTTTCTCCAAGTGAAGTTTATGATTAAATGGGATAGAGAAATCTATGAAGCTGTGAGCGAGAAAAGTATTGGTCTTAAACTAGTCTAAATTGAAGTGATCTTCTAGAATTTGTTTCCATTATTCTTAAATTCGATTGGATACCATAGAATCTATAGAAGGGAGAAGTGTCTGGGAATTGCGTTCACGCAGGAAACTCTTAGCAATTGCTTTGCTTCTCTTGTTTTTGTTGTCCACTTGTTTTTGGTCCTTTTCTTCCGCTGCTTCGTTTTCAATTGATCCTATGTTTTCAATTGTTTGGATCACCGACACACAATATCTATCGGAGCGATTACCTCTAAATTTTCACAAACTTTGTAACTGGATAGTTGATTATTCCGATTTACTTAATATCAAAGCTGTAATCCATACCGGCGACATAGTTGAACATCCTGAAAGGATAATAGAGTGGATTAGGGCAAACCGTTCAATGAGTATTCTTTTGAATAACAACATTCCTTATTGTTGGGATGCTGGAAATCACGACAAGTTTCCAACAAAATGGTATGGTAGAAACTTCACCGCATTCGACGCCACCGTAATGCAACAAAAGGATTATTGGGTAAGTGATAAGTTTGATGGCAAAAATACCGCTATGCACTTTAAAGCCTCAAACTGGGATTTCCTCATAATAAATGTTGAATTTCAGCCAACGTTGGAAGTACTGCAATGGGTAAAATATTTGTTAGAACTTTATCCCACATACCATACAATAATAGCAACTCACGCCTACTTAGATGGCACGGGAGAACATGAAAAGTGGGCCAATTCTTTTGAACAAACATTTTTTGAACAAAGAATTTTGGCAAGCCATCCAAACGTGTTTATGGTTTTGAATGGTCACTTTATGAATGGTAACCGAACCAGTAGAACATTTATAGGCAAACATCACGAACTATTTTTTAATTATCAACAAACCGATGGCGGCAAAGGAGACTCAAGAATACGGATTCTGACTTTTAGCAAGGAAGACGACACAATTTTTGTTAATACAGTTAATACAGTTACAAACCAGTTCTTGACAGACCCCGAGAATTCATTTACCTTGGATATTCCATTCTTTGAAAATCCTTTTACCACTGAAAATTTTAACGCGACTAGCCCCTACTCAATAGAGCCCCAACCCGAGACCTCATCTGTAGAGTTTCCTATACTATTTTCTATTCTTTTGGTGTTTTCCTTGTTTTATTTGAATATGGCTAAGAAGAAAATACACAAAATACCCAAGTTTTGAGTCAGAATCGGCTGATTTTACCTTGCGTTTTTGACTTTTCCAATTGCACATTATGACAAACAACTGATTAATTCAGGGAGCCGAGCTGTTTTTCGTAGATCAAAGGTCAAGCGGTATCATCTGGATACAGATTCTGATGACTATGTATTCATTCTGCCAATGGTCAAAAGATACAGATGGCAATTGTATTGAAGTGCTGACGACATTATTGGGGCAAAGGGAAGTTTTGAACAAACAATGGTGCGAACGAGAACTCCGTAATCATATGGTTAATCACTCTTATTTCATGGAAAACAAAATTAGACAAGAAATAAATTGAGCAGTCCGTGACTATTGACTCAGAAGGATTCAATAGAAAGATAAGATTTCGCTGCAATACTCTAGAGAAATAACGATTGCTTGGAGGATGTTCACATGTTTGCGAAGGAAATTGTTGTTTGCGTGGACGGAGTTTACGTGAAAGATGAGAAAATGTTGCTTTTGAAGCGTAATGTGGAGCCGTTTAAGAGTTTTTGGCATGTCGTTGGCGGACATGTTGAGAAAGACGAAAGCTTGAAGGCGGCGGTGAAAAGGGAGTTTAAGGAAGCGACTAGTCTAGACGTTACGGTTGGCAGTGTGATAGGGGGGAGAGTAGAGGAGACTTTTGATAGAGTCAAGATTATTGTGATTTTCGATGTGACTTCCGCTGAGGGTGAGGTTTGCCTTAACTCTGAGAATGAAGCTTACGGCTGGTTTGACGACGTTCCTTGCGATTCCGTTTACGATTATGCGAAGTACTTGCCAGACAGAAACTCTGTTTCCAAATAGCCCTTAGAAGTAAGCTGTAAAATATGGTTGTAGGGATCCAGATTTCAATAGGGTTCTTTTAAGGGAAAATGCGCGAAGTAGTAGGCGGTCTAAGCTTTTTAGCACCGGCAACTTCTTCTAAACGAAGTTGGCAGCATGCAGCTTCATGTTTCTTCATTGGTTTTGGTTGGCAATCGGTTTTGTGGCGCCAACGTATTTTTTGAGCGAGAAGATTTCTTCGAAGGAGACGCCCAGCCAAACCACGCTTATGCATCCGAGGATTACGATTGGTACCAGCCCTACTATGTGGCTTGTTAAAGCTGTGGCTAGTAGCAGATTTTCCGGTACGCCCAGTGCGAGGAAAATTAGCGTCCAGAATGCTTCGTAGGACCCTACATAGCCTGGCGTGGCAGGTAGGATGTGAGAGAGTGACATTAGTGTTCCACCGAGGATTGCGGCGGCAAAGGAGAGGGGGTAGTTGAATGCTGTGAACGTTAAATAAATGGCGGAGGTGTAGATTAGCCATAAAATCAACGTTAGGAGGATGTTCGCGGCGAACATTTTGGGGTTTTGGCTGAGTCCTTGTAATCCTTTGATCAGTGAACGTGCGAAATCTGCAATTCTGACTTTGTATTTTTTGATAAAGGGGATTTTGGATGTGATTTGCATCAGTAGTCTTATGATTAAAGCTTCTTTTTTGATGCCTACGACTATGACTGCGAGTATCACGGCTATGAATATGGCTACTGCTGTGAAAATATTAACGACTAGGCTGGGCAGGTCTGCTTGTGTGGAAACTATGAGCATCGTTGCTATGCCTATGCTTAGCAGTCCTATCAGGTCTAATGTGCGTTCCACAACTATGGAGGATAAGGCTGGAGCGAACCCTGTTTCTTCTTTCTCGCCTAAAATGTAGGCTCTGGCGAATTCTCCTATTCTTATTGGGATTAAGGCGTTGACCATAGAGCCGATGGCGGTGGACCAGAACGTGTTGCTGACGCGGATTGTCCTTTTGACTGGGGCTAGCAGGAGTTTCCAGCGGATTGCTCTAAGGAAGTATGCTGGTAGAATGACTGCAGCGCTCGCGGCAAGCCACAGCGGTGAGGCGGAGCCTATGGCTGCTCCGATTTTGTCTATTCCTGTCCACCAGATTAAGGCGACTAGTAGGAGGATGCCGACAGCAAGAGAAACACCGATTCTACTGTTGTTCTTTCTACTGGAACCCACAAACATCCCCTTGAACCGTTGGATACGATGGATAATTATTAAACGTATCCATTTCAGAGCATTCTTGGCTGCTAAAACGATTTTGCCACTTTATATTTGCAGGTATTATCTAATTTGGAGGTCTATCTATCGTTCCATCAGAAGCTGTTCTAGCTTGCTTTTGACGGCTGTTTTATCTTTGTTCGAAAAGTACCAGGAAATTGTCTTTTCGAATCCTTCCCGGTAGTTCACTTTCGGCGCCCAATTCAAGATTTTCTTGGCTCTAGTCAGGTCTGCTGCTCTTGAAGCGACGCCTTGTGGTTTGCTGCGGTCGTAGGCTATCTTTGAAGGTTTCCAATTTATGATGTCGAAGACTGTTTCTGCGGTTTGATTTATCGTTATTCTGTCGTCTCTTCCAGCGTTGACTGCTGAGCCGTCTTCGATTTTTTCTGCTGCAAGCACAAGAGCGTCTACGATATCTTGGACATACGTGAAATTTCTGTCCTGCTCGCCTGTTCCCCAGATGACGTAGGGGTCCATCTTGACAAAAGCCTTCGCTATCAAAGCAACGATTGCATGGGTCTCGTTTTCTCTTGGACCGTAGGCTGTGAATATTCTCACCGCAGAAGTTTTTAAGCCGTATTCTCTTCGGTAGGCTTTTAGTGCCATTTCGCCCATTAACTTTGCCCAACCGTATTCTAGGTCAGCATATGCTTTGTCTCTTACAAACGGGTCAGCGTCTGTTTCCTTAAGGAGATAAGAAGAACCAGTTTCATCCTGTAGGTAGGATGGGTATACGCATGCTGAACTTGCGAAGCATACTTTCTTGACCCCTTCAGCACATGCCTCTTCAAACACAAGTTGGTCCAGTATCATGTTTGTACAGCATTCTGCTGGGTGAGTGTCAATGTAGCCTCGACCTCCATGCAAAGCTGCAAGATGGAACACAACATCGACGTCTTTCATCAGGCTTGTTGTGAAGCTTTTTTCTTTTAGGTTGCCTTGCACGACTTCCAAGTTCGGAGCTGTCCATAGACCTGATTGTTTTTTGTTAAAGGGATATTCGAGATTGGTGAGCTTACCACTAGAAAAATCATCAGCAACCACCACCGTTTTCTCTTTTTTTAGCAGCGTGTCAACTAGGTGACTGCCTATGAAAGAGGCGCCACCTGTCACCAAAACTTTTTCGTTTCCCATGATAGCCCTATCCCTCGACGATTATATAGACCCATTAATGTAATAGTAGAATATCTGTTTTTGTAAGTTAGCTTGTTAAGTTAGTACACCATTTTTGTCGGCATCTGCGATTTGAAAGTCGGTCTTAGGCGTTTGCTTGTTTTCTGCATTTTGTAGCACATGACTGCAGTAGGGGCAGACGTTCGCCAACTTGTTTTTCTCTTCTCAAAGTTAAGCATGACTATGGGGTTTGCTGAAAAACTGATTTTCGAGGAATGATGTTGACGGTTGTATAAGGAAACGGCTCTCGTTGCAACAGTTAATTAAGAAAATTGGTTTCGATATTGCTCTAGAAGTGACGATTTGTAACCTGCTCTATCAATGGCGTAGGTCGGTTCTTTATTTTCTCGAACAGAGGTGATAGTGATTTTTGAATCAAGATTTTCAGTTCATAAGCCTTTTTTTGTGCCGCGTAGGTTTCTTAAGAGGTGCAAAATATGGGTTTAAAGGGTATGCTTAGTGGCAAGTGGTTTACTCGCTTAGTTATGATAATCTGGATAATATGTGGAGTTTCTATTCTTGTTGTTTTTAAGAATATGGAACTAATCGTCCATGGGCAACTTTATAATTACGGTTTAGTCTTCAGTCCTGACTGGGCCAATGCTTATAGGTTTTTCACATGGTTGATTTTTATGTTTTTAGGTCTGCCGATGGCGTTAAGTGGTCTTGCTTTAGCTTCAAGTTTTCTTAAAGTTGAGCAAGTTCCAAAGAGAGGGCATGTAGTCCCACAAAGGACAGGACCACCGCGAGGAATGACCAAAGTAGAGTCCAAAAACCCTGTTGAAGAAGCGCCTCGGAAAGTTGAAGTACCTAGCAGACTTGATAACGGTAATTGTGTTGGAATTTCTTGTCCTCAGTGCAAAAAAGTCTTTGGTAGAGCTCTAGTTATGCTAGATTTCCGCAGCGGGTCAAATCGAATGGTCAGCGTCTGTCCCTACTGTAATCATGTCTTAGGATATACCAGCGACGGAAAATCTGTAAATGATAATGTTTATGTGGCGCCTCCAGATAAAAAAGTGGTGCAGTAAAAGCTTTCTAATCGGCCGTAGGACTTGCCATCAAGTCAGGTATTGACTTTTTCACTTGTTTGACTCTTGCTGCTTTTTTCTTTAAAAGCAGAGATAGGAAGTTCAACCGAGGAAATCATAAAAATGGCTGCGATGATAAAGATTACGCTTATTCTAGAAAGCAAAAAATACGGTTGAGCCCATCCATTATCAAAAATTAAGCCGAAGTAGTACAGCGTTCCATTAATCATCTGGTCGATATAGTATATCAGAGGTAGGGCTATAGAAAGTAGAACGTCTACAAGAATAACCAAGCCCGATCGAAGTTTAGACACCGCGTATCACTAAACCGTTTTCATCCTTTTTTATATGCCTTTTGATGAAGACTTTAGGTTTTTCTTAGAATAATTTGAGTTTGTCTAAGCAAGTTTTTCACGAGGTTATGTTTCTAAAACCCATAGAGCATCTGTAACATTATCCTTTTCAAAATCACTCCTTTTTGAAAAGGCAGTCAGGTTTATTACTTTTGGCGCTGAGATCTCTATTTATCATATTTGCCGTATGAGGATTCTCTATTGGGTGCAAAAAAGTTTTAACCTTAAATGTGTACAAATTAACGCGCGGATGAATATGAGCGGCACAGATGATTCAATGGGAATGATCTTAGACGATATTTTAAAGGAATATACAAGCGATGGCGACAAATTATTGGATTCAGCTTTGAATGAAGAAATTCGGATGATGGTGAAAGCAAAATTAGCAAATGTTTTTCTTGAAAAGCTGAAATCACGAGTCTTGGATAAATTAGAAACGAGCAGAGAAATTGAGAAGGAGTTTGAAGCTGCTGTTCTCAGAACTTGGAGAAAACCGCTCGATTCGTTGGATTTACTTTTGAGTATTTGCCTTGAAGTTTCTAGCGATTTAACCTCGGTTTCTGGAAGTGGTGGCTCTTCAAAACATGATGATGTTCATGAGGCTTTGGCGGGACAGCAAGCGAATGCTTGTTTAGTTTTCAATGAAATTCTGCATCTTCTTAAAAGTGGTTTTCCTGGGGGCGCTAATTTGCATTGGAGAACCTTGCATGAAATTGTCTGCGTGTCTTACTTCATTTCTAAGCATGGGGATGCTGTGGCGAAGAGATTTTTGGATTATGAAGCAGTGGAGGCTTATTTTCAAGCTCAAGCAATTCATGAGCACAAGCAGAATGTAGAGGGCACCTCTATTTCAGAAAGCGATTTCAAATCGGTAGAGAAACACTTTAAGGCGATGAAGAAAACCTATGGGGCTGACTTTGTTAAAAAGTCTAATTACCCATATGGCTGGATACCGCGCACTGTCTTAAAAACGCGGTCTCTTAGAGAAATAGAGAGGTCTGTGAAGCTTGATATGTTTAGGTCTTATTATGATCTGGCTGGTTATAACGTTCATGGCGGACAAAACGGGCTTACGTTTAAACTGGGAATCATGAAAAACAAGAATAAACGTGAGGTTATTCCTGTTGGACCAAGCAATTACGGGTTAGCGGATCCGGGTAAGAATGCGGCTATTTCGTTGGGTCAGGTTACGGCTTGCCTTTTGATGTCTGAATCTGGTGTTAAGAGGCTGATTATTGTTGAAGCCATGCGCAACCTAGTTGATGAGATCTGCGATGCCTTCAGCGAAGTAGAAGCAGAGTTCGGTAAAGATTCAAAACCTTAGCGAATTTGTCATTAGGCTGTTTTAAGGCGGATTTGAGAACATTAATCCAAACCCGTTTGTTAGCTCTGAAGTGCACATGGTTAAACGTTTTCAAAACTGTTTTACTTTATCTGCTGTTATTGCATCAAGCACTAATGTTTTTTCTTCTCCAGTTTTCGCCCATTTGAATAAAAGCTTGTATCTTGGACAGTAAATTACTGTGCGCTCAGTTACCTTAAAGTTTTCTTCAATAATTGTGCTTATGTCTTTTGGGCGTTTAGCTATTCTTTCTTTGAGAAAGTTTACATCAATATTTGCAGGAAGTTCTTCTATTCCAAATTCTTTAATTGCTTTTTTAGGTTTTTTTCTCTGGAGGCGCACGAGGCATGTTGTCATCAGCATAATCTTGGCCGTTCTTGTCTAGAATTAAGAACGCTTTTGCCTTGCTAACTAGGCGCTCTTCTGCATGTAGCTTGACGATTCTATTTGACTTGGCAGTTTGAGGCACGTACTTATTGGGGTTCAGAAGAACTTGCCTGACTTCTTTTGGTACGCTTACTATGTATGTGCATTTACGGAGGTAATCGATGTAGTATTTTCCACTTATCACTATGTATGGTTTGTAATATTTCTCCAGCGAAACAAACTGAATGTCTTCTACCTTGGGCTGAAACCAGTAAAAGGCAAATTTGGCGAAAAGTTGTTTCTTGAGTTTTTCGCAAGCAACTTCTATCAGTTCTGGATCGACAACTGCTTTGTACACAATAGTTTTTCTTTTAATAATTTTTTCTTTGATGGAAGGAGTTTCGGCTGAGATTACGACTGGTTCAGCACTGACCATTTCAGTCAAGGTTAACAGCCTCCATATTTTTGCTCAGTTGATTGTAATAGCTCTTGTGAATCTGAAAAATGAATCCCTGTTAAGTGTGCCCTCCATTATTCTACTCTGCCCAGCAGTGTCTTCTCTTTTATTAGCTTGAGCGAAAAACATTAGTTGTGATAAAATTGTTGATAATATTTTTAGTCAAGTAATCTTAAATCAATCGTAACACAAATTATAATGTATGCGCGTGGACTTGGCTTCTCTTCATAAGATTCTGAGAGACCCAACCAGAAGGGATATTCTGCTGCATCTCAGCAGAAACGGTTCGTTAACCTACATGGAACTTATGGATTTTCTAAAAATTACTAACACGGGTAAATTCAATTATCATCTGAAGGTTCTGGGTGGCCTTATTGAGAAAGGAGAAGACGGCAGATATCGTTTAACAGAAAAAGGCAACACGGCGATTGAACTGTTTGAAAAATTTTCTGAAAAGAACAGCGGAACCACCCAATCAGCCTCAGAAAAGGTCGCAACTGTTCCAGAATCGCCGAGGACACGCGTGAGATCAGGAATAAAGCGTAGGCTACGTTACATAAGCATTGCCTTAATTTTAATAATGGTCATTGCGGTGCCGCTTTCACTTTATGCTGTTGCCAACAATGTAGTAGCGCATGCCCTTGATGTAACTTAGGTGACTACAGGTAGTCAGAACGCTATTATAGAGCCAACATACGTTGAGTGTCATACATACTTCCTTGTAACAAGTGACATAGCAGACACGCTCTTAACATTTGATATTAACATAACGGTTTACGTCGAATCAATAGACCATTCTGTAAAATACGCCATTGGCAACATTTTAGAAAACGAAACCGTAAAGGGGCACACGCAAATTGGCATTCCGTCCAGTTTTAACATCACATCTGAAAATGCCCTACACATATTCCACAGCGAAGGTTATAGCCTTACATGGTCAGCAGAATTGACGGCTTCAGGCTCATACTTGTTCTGGAACGTAACAAAACAAAGAACCTACCCTTAAAAACGTTTACCTTAGAATCATGTTGACGAATTTTTCGGGGTTAAACAGTTCCAAGTCCTTGTAGGTCTGTCCTACACCGATGAATAGTATGGGCTTCTGCGTCACGTATGTCACGCTCAAAGCGGAACCGCCTTTCACGTCAGCGTCTACTTTCGTGAGTATCGTGGCGTCCACGCCTATGGACTTGTGGAACTCTTCAGCCTGCATAACCGCGTCGTTGCCTATGAGCGAGTCTAAAGTCAAAACCGTCAAGTCAGGCTGTACAACTCGCTTCACCTTCGCAAGTTCGTTCATCAAGTTCTGGTTCGTCTGCATCCTGCCTGCAGTGTCAATCAAAACAACGTTTATCCCATGCGCCTTTGCGTGGCTAATCGCGTCATATGCCACTGCCGCTGGGTCCGCGCCGTAACTGTGTTTGATGACGCGCATGCCTAAGCGCCGAGCGTGCTCTTCCAGCTGCTCAATTGAGCCTGCACGGTAGGTGTCGCTGCCTGCAAGCACAACTGAGTAGTCTTTATCACGGAGGAACTGGGCGACCTTCGCTATGGTCGTGGTTTTCCCCGTGCCGTTTATGCCAACGAAAAGCACAACATACGGCTCAGCAGTCCTTCGTTTCTCTTCAACTTTTTTCAGCAGGTCGATTTTGTTGTTGGTGAGCATGACTTCCAGAAGGACTTGCCGCAGGTTTTCTTCCACAATTTTCTTGCGGTCGTCTAAACGCTTGACCTGCACGCCTGTTAAGCGTTTTTCAAGCTCATCGCATATTCGGTCTGCCACTGGAAAAGCTACATCGTTTTCCGCAAGGCTCATTTTAAAATCTGCAAGAATAGGTTGCAGGTTTTCAGGCTTAAGCTCAGTTGTGGTAACTTTTGTTACAAGCCCTTTAAAGCCAGACTTTAGCTTTTCAAACATCGCGTTAAGCTTTCCCTTCCCTCGCGGTGGAAAGTAAACTTTCAAGCCTGCTTCTGCCAGCGTTAATTCGGTCGGCAACCTGCGCAAACTGCTGCTGCGCGGAGCGAATAGCTTTCTCTAATTCATCCAAGCGCTCCTTTACAATCGCCTTTGCATCCGGCAACGTTTTTTCAATCGAAACGCCTGCGCCAATTCCAACAATAACCTTGTCAGGGCTGGCAAGTTTAACTTTGATGTGGGAGCTTCCGCCTATCGGAACAAGCAGTTCTGCGTTCTCTTTTTCTTTCTCTATGCTCTCTAGAGACATGTTGGCGTAAGCCAAGTCTGTCATCGCCGCGTTCAACATTCTGACCCGCTGCTGCAGCGTTTCAGCGGTTTGCTCTAAAAATCTCATCTCAATGCTGAGCTTGCGGAGTTCTTCTTGCTCTTTGTTTACGTTCGCCACGCTTACTCCCCAGTAACGATTTTCTTCAAAATAGGATTCTCAATCTCGTCAGGCGAAATCTCTTCAACGTTCAATATTTTAATGTGAAATCTTTTAACGCGGTGTTTGCTGCCGATTTCCGCGTAAACCTTCTCAACCGCGTGCTCAGGTTTATCCACTACTACTTCTTTCGCAAATGCCGTCTTCAAATTCGGCTTGTTAATCTCGCCTGTTACTCTGAAAACCTTCACTTTATTCATCTTCCTGCACAACATCCAGTGCATTCCCAATTATAAACATCTCGGGTCCGGTTGTCATAGAACCAGCCACAGCAGCATGAATATTGCCCACTAACCCAGTGCCCACGTAAGGTATTCCACAGTTAATCGTGCCAACGTCAACGGGAACCTTAAAAACGTCTTCCAAAATTTTCCGTTCCTCTTCTTTCAGCAACGGATGAGCCAAAACGCCCTTGTTCGTAGCCACAGCCAACGAACCCACATATGGCAACCCAGCAATCTCTCCAGGAACCGCTTCAACACCTAAAGCTTCGGCAATTTGATCAATTTCGTTTTCCTTGAAGCGAGGGTCAACAACCGCGCCATTATCGTTTGCCAAGACCAAGTTGCCATAAGCCGTCTTTTTCGTTTCCATAACCGTCATGTTGCCTTCAAACGCTTCTTTGATGACAACCAGCTCTTCTTCTCTGACTGAGTTAGGAAGCAGAATCCCATTGGAGTTTGCGCAAGCCAGCGCGCCAGCGAGCACGGAGCCGCCTATGGAGGTGTAAACGAGTTTCACCTTCAACCATTCAGCCGTTTTCTCGGCTTTTTTCAGCGGAACCATCGTTGGAATCATAACAAGCCTGTCATTGGTAAGCGAGTAAACACCTATGCTTGCGCTTCCAACGATACTCGATAAGTAAACGGCCAAGGATTATTCTCCTTCAGCCAAGAAAACCGTGACGTTTCCATCCTTGTCTTTGGCAGCGCGCACCCGTATCTTACGCGGAGGCTTTTCGATGCCTCTACGCCAAATTTTCTCGTTAACATCATTGCTTATGATGAGCTTGGGCAATTCTTCTTTTTCCTCTTCCTCCTCGACGCGCATGACCAACTTCATGTGCTTGGTTACAAAGGTTTTTAGTATGTGCATTGCTCGGGGAGCTCTCTTCTTCGGTGGTCTAAGCCACGCTTTCCCCAGCGGAATTGTGTAAACTCTTTCCTCAACAAACTCTTCTTCTTCCTCGTCCTTCTTTTTCCTTCGCCGAGGTTTGGCTTCCTCCTCTTCCTCGACTGGTGCCGCTTCCTCTTCAGCCTCAACCGTTTCCTCTGCGGTTTCTTCTTCAGCCAAAATCTCTTCGAGTTCTTTATCAGTTTCTTCTGCGCTAACCTCTTCTTCCGCTTGCTCAGTCGGCTCTTCTTCAGGCACTTGCGCTTCTTCTTTGTCTTCTTTTTCCATTAGCTCCTACTCTCCTAAGCCTTTGTTTTTCCTGTTCTCCAATTTCTTCTTCGCTTAGGGTTCGTCCTAACTTTTCCGTCAGTACGCACTATCACCCAGGTTGGAACAGACTCTTTCTGCTTAGTAGCCTTACCTAACCTGCGTTTTTTCGCTGGAGGTTTAATTCGCGCCATATTCATATCCTTCTTATCTTTGTTTCTCGCTTCCGAGATTGAAGCTGGATTAATATCTGTTTCAGCTGCGCATCCGAAACTGGAATGGGCAACTTGCCCGCTTGCGCCAACTGTATCAACTGAAGTTCCAGTTGCTCGGTGAATTCGGGCTTAACCATATGCAAGTTTGTCAGCCGTTGTCTGGCCTCAGGCGAAAGAATCTGCCTCAGCAGCGCCTGCTTCTGCGCTTCCAACTGCCGCTCTGCTTGAGCCTGCTTCTGGTCATCGCCCATTCGTTGCTGCATAGCCAAAAGTTTTCTTCTGCGGATCTCATCAAGCTCTTCATCTGACATCTCATTCGCCTTGATACTTCTTGAGCTCAGGAACCGTCTTCACCAGTTCCTTCTGCAAGTCCTCAGCCACTTCCTGCAAAAGCTTCCGTCCTTTAGGAGACATTTTTCTTCCTTTAAAGCCTTCAGTCTGAACTAAACCTGCGGCTTCCAGCTGCTGAAGAATCTTGCGAATGTTGCTTCCGCCCGCTTTCACCGCGTGTTCTGGTTTGGTGCCGAAGTCTTTTCGTCCGCCGTAGTCAGCCCGCAGTCGCTCTAGCCCTATGGGACCGTGAACGTAGACTTTGCGCAGTATCGAAGCGCTGCGCGTGTACCACCAGTTAGGGTCCTGAGGCTGCTTTTCAACGTGAGTGCCGGTTTTAGTCATGCCTGCCCATGCTGGAGGCTGCGTTTCATCAACGTTCTCCCGCAGGTACTTGGCTAGTTTTTCGATGAATTGTGATGCTGGAACATCGTAAGGAGTTGTCAAGATGTCTGGTTCCTTTTGGTTTTTCCTTGCAGTAAATTCATTAAGCCTAATATAAATATTCTCCGCGGAGACTGCCGCTCACACAAGACTGCAGCCATTTATATACAGCTTGAAATCGCAAGTGAACTGCAGGCTGATGGTTGAGGAAAAAGGAAAGTTTAGGAAGCCTTTTATCCGATAAAAGGATTATGTTTTTCTTGAATGTTATGCCAAAAGTAAAAGATTTCATGACCAAAGGCGTCCTAACCATTGACGCGGAGAAAACCATTTTTGAAGCCGCAGAACTCATGAGCCAAAAGGAAGTAGGGGACGTGGTTGTCGTAAAGGGTGAAATTCCAAGGGGAATAGTTACTGAAAGAGATTTCGTAAGAAGAGTGGTTGCGAAAAAAAGACCCCTAGACACTAAAATCTCAGACATTATGTCAAAACCACTCATAACCATTGCACCTGAGGCTTCGCTTAAAGAGGCGGCAAGGAAAATGGTAAACAAAGGCATCAGGAGACTCCCAGTGGTAGAACAGCACAAACTGGTTGGAATAATCGTCGTTTCCGATTTTGCACGGCACCTCAGCAAAAAAACTCTCACAGAAGGCATATTGGAATCTATATGGCGACGGCCAATGACATAGTTTCTCTGCAGACAATTGATAATGATCAAATTCAGTAGCTTGGCGGAACCAGTCAATCAGTTGTAAAAGCGATAATAGTCCAAAGCACGCATTTTTTAGCAAAGATAGAATATACTAATTGGCATGGACCTCTTTGTCGGCACCTCAGGCTGGTACTACTCTTGGAACGAGAAACGCAGCTTAGACTGGTTTGTTGCCGAATCAGGATTGAACACGGTCGAGTTGAACGCGAGTTTTTACCGCTTCCCATCCAGCAACATGGTCAAATCATGGCCTAAAAAAGGCGCAGAACTAAGATGGACAATTAAAGCCAACCGCCTCATCACGCACCGTTTCAAATTCAGCGAAAAAGCCTTTCCAACGTGGCAGAAATTCCGCAGCCTTTTTTCACCGCTTGACGGTAACGTGGACTTCTACCTGTTCCAGCTACACCCCAGAATAACACCAGAATCAGCCGTTGCCATCGAAAAACTCGCCGAGAAAACAGGGCTTCAAAAGAGATTTGCGCTCGAAGTTAGAAATATAGAATGGTTTAAAGATGAATGGCTGAGTTGGGCTTCGAAGCTTGGAATAACATGGGTGAGCGTGGACTCCCCAGATTTCCCTTTACATGTATACAACACGAACGGGTTAGTTTACGAAAGAATGCATGGCAGAACAGCATGGTATTTGCACCGGTACAGCGATGAAGAGCTAGAAGATGTCGCTGAAAAAATCATGAAGACGAGGCCAGAGAAAGCTTATGTATACTTCAACAACGACACCGCAATGCTCGAAAACGCCAGAAAAATGCGTGAAATTCTCACAAAGCGACAGCACTAAGGCTACGGTTTCTTGTGCCGTCGGTAAAGAATGAAAACGTGTCCTCGAACCTCAACCAACGCTGCAGCAGCATCCTCAGCAGCTATAGTTGCGATAGCTTTAGCGGTTTCGGTTTGCAATGCGCTCGGCAAAATTCTGACTTTAACCATCTTGCTCTTTGAAAGCTGCTTTTCAATCTCGACCGAAAGCTGAGACGTGTAGCCTTCTTTGCCGACCCATACTGTGGGCTTCTCATCCTTTAACACGTGTCTAACGTGGCGTTTCATTCGAGTAGTTATCTTGCTCAAGTTTGGTTTTCTCCCGTTTTCTTTTTCAAAGGTATACGCGTTTTGCAGCCGCAGCTCAGGCACGTAATCACAACGTGAGGCTCCCTTTCCTGCCTTATTCGCACCCGACAGTTTTTACCATGCACAAGCAGCACATGGCAGTTCTTACAGACTTGGCGTTTATACACTGTTGGTAACGGTGTTTTTGCGGCCATAGCTATTTTTCTGGCAGTTGCAACGTAGCGGCTTGACAGCTGAGGATTATCATGGTAGACTTTTTTAGCTTGTTGGAAAAGAAGCTGTATTCTCTGCTTGGCTATCCGCTTTGCGTTTGACTTCATTTTGATACCCTGCTTCTATCACGCGTTATTCAGGTTGCGACTAGTCCTACAGTGAGACTTCACGGTTCATAACGCTTTTGTTTACACCCTCAACTTCTTGATGGGGATATGCAGATTAGTTCAAATCGTTCTTAAGCAACAACTTTTTTTGAATATTGGAAGGACTTAGACTACTGTTTTGTAAATAAACTCCAAGGGTGAAAGAGTTCCGGAGAGTTCAATAATTCTAAAGTGTTACCGTCAACCGAATCCATCAAATATGTTCTGATAAAGAGCCTATTATGCGCGGTTAGAGAAAAGAGGCAGTCATTTTTTCTTCAGTTTTGTTAGGGACACTCTGATTCAATTTCCTCCCAATTCGCTGTGTCATATCAAATTGTCTGTAATTCGTCCGCTGTTTCCTCCATCTCAGTTTGGTCTCTGGCTGCTTCTGCTTCGTCTTTTCGAACAGTTCTTATCCTGTATATTTGGAAGGCTATTGCTGCAATTATGCTGATCCATGACATAGCAAAAATTGTTGCGATCGTATTCCAGTAGGGTATAGCCCAGCCATAGTTAAACTGAAGCCCGTAAGAGGGAAGCTCTTGGCTGACTATGCTGTCTAAACTCAGAGCGGCAACCATCGAAATAAATGAAGCTGCCGCCATGAGCACTAGAATCCAATTGCCTATTCCATCTATGCCTCGCATGTCTATCCGAAAAGAATTCGTATAGAAAATAACTTAACCATTATGGTCTGAAAATAAACATTGCAAAACCAGTTTCCCCGTAACGATGCGAAATGTATGTTGCTTTCTGAAGAGGGTATTTCTAAGAGAAGATCCGAAAAAGTTGGATGCTTTCGTTTTGATTACTTTTTTCTTATTGATTGACTCAATTTGAAGAAGTTTTATATAGAGTAGGTTATGGCTTGGTCACTTGTCGAATCTTTTGGTTCCTTTTGTGGATGTTTTTGTGTTTTTTGTTTGATTTTAATATACGGTTTGGTGTTTATACACTTCTTACGAAGTCTGATTTGGGGTTTAAATTTTAGTTTCTTCTGTTAATTTGGTGACCTATTGGGATGTGTTTGTTGCTGTGAGTTTGAATTTGCTGATGGTTAAAGCAGTTCGTGTATCGTTTAATTTACACATTTTGGTAGCGATTCCTTCGCGAATTTTGGTGATTGATAATTAGTAAATCTTTTATTGTTTTTCGAAACAGATATGTGTTCCAATACGGAATGAAGCAATAATTCCGAATCAAGATTTGAGAAGGACTAAACCAGATATGCCTAAGAACATGCCGCATAACATAAATTCTAGCTTCCTGAAAAGAACGCAACTAACAAAACTTAAGTTGAAGGCCATGCGCGCTGTTCACGGGCTATTCTCTACGCCCAAACTCATTGGCAACCCGAGCATATTTGGATCCTAATAGCAGTTCTATGCAGAAACCTATAGAGGGGGTCTATCCGCCACAAAAAAACGAGGGGGGAGGTCCCTATTGGCGCTTTTCACAACCAATAGCATGTTAAAAAACCGCTTTCCCGCTGAACCATTTATACTTTAAAAAAGGGGAATATAGACAAAAAATCGCAACAGACCCGCAACCCACCAACCACACACCCCACCACAACAAAACCCAACCCCAAACCAAAACCCCCAAAAAGCAGAAGTGCCACACAACTACAAACAAAAAACCAACATCCCAAACAAAACCGATAAACACAACATCCAACACCCTTCAACAACAAACCCACAAACACCACCCGGAAAAAAACAAAAAATGCCCAAACCCACACCAAAAACCGCCATAAACTGGCTAAAAAAACTAATAACAGAAGACATCGGCCTAATCTACACCACCATCGGAGGCTTGGGATCCTCAATCCTATCAGCCTTCTTCTGGTTCATACTAGCATCCATCCTCACCGTAGACAACTACGGCCTAGCAAACTACTACATCGCCATAGCAACAATCCTCGCAGGCATAGGCACCCTCGGACTAAACACAACCATAACAACCTACCTAGCCAAAGGCGAGAAAAAACTCCTCCACGAAGCAAACTCACTAACCCTCATCTCAGGCATAATCGCAGCCCTCATACTAACCCCATTCCAATGGACCTCAGGCCTACTCGCAGCCGCCATGATCTTCTTCACCATGACCACAGCCGAACTCCTAGGCAAAAAAACATACAAACAATACGCCCTCATATCAATCGGAGCACGCATAGCCCAAATCGCAATAGCACTCTTCCTCTACTTCCAAATCGGCGTCCCAGGCATCATAATCGGATACTTCCTAGGAGCACTCCTATTTAGCTACAAATACCTCAAATCAACCAAAAATTTCTCCCTCAAAATCAACAACCTAAAAGAAAAACGCAACTTCACAATCCACAGCTACGGCTACAACCTAATCGGACAAACCCTCTCCAACTACCTAGACAAAGTCCTCATAGGCGCACTATTCGGATACTTCGCCCTAGGACTATACCAACTAGGCTTCCAATTCTTCATGTTCCTCAGCCTAATCCCAGGAAGCCTCGGACAGTACCTGCTCCCGGAGGAGTCCAGCGGAAACAGCAAACGCGAAATCAAAATCATAGGCCTGATACTTTCAGTCGCCGCTTCCCTCGCCGTATTCGCCCTCTCCCCCTACATCATAACAAACTTCTTCCCCACATTCACAGACGCCATCCCCCTCGTAAGCCTCATGAGCCTCTCCGTCATCCCCTCCACGATAGCAGCCATACTCACCGCCAGCTTCCTCGGAAACGGAAAAAGCAAACAAGTCTTCACCGCAGGCGCAATCTACCTCGCATCCCTCATGATAAGCCTGACAATCATGGGATTAACCATCGGCATTTTAGGCTTGGCAATAGCCGTAATCACCGCAAAAACCATCCAAGCCATCTACATGGTTACACAAAGAAACAAACCCAAAAAACCGCAACCCTGAACACGAAGAAACAGTCGCCTCAACTTTTTGCTGCGCCCCCTGCTTCTCATAAAAGCTGAAACCTCGACGCAATCCAAAAAACAGAGCAAAGAACCCCTAACTCTTCTAATATCCTATTAGGTAAGCTTATTTGTTCTAGAGACCCTTTCCAAAAACATGATTCTGCGAAGGTCATTCTATCAGCGAGGCACCGTAACGGTTTCCAAAGACCTTCTAGGAAAAATTCTGGTATACGAGTCCAGCCAAGACACGACTGCAGGGCGAATAGTTGAAACCGAGTCGCAAAGAGGCTCTCTATCTCCAGAAAAAATTTCTGTGAATAAACTAATAGCATAAAAGAAAAAGAGAGGGATTACGTGGGAGAAGTCTCCATGGCCTACCTGATAAGGACTTAGCATGGAGAAATTTGAATTTATATAAAGATGTTTTCAGACCACTGAGTCGCTTGGGGCTTGCGGTAGAAATACAACTGCGTTCCTTTTATGGTCATCGCGTCATATTTTGCCCAACAAATTTTGTCTAGCTGTTTTATATAGCACTTAACGGTAATAGTAGTACGGTTTTCTGGTGTCTAACTATGAAGAAATTTGTTTTGATGATCGTTGCCACACTATTGTTCATGCTTAATTTTAGTGCTCTTGCTCTGCCGGTTCGTAGTCAATCAACCGAACTCTTAGATCCTTTAGCAATTCCTAAATGGGTCAACCAGCTCGAAGGGCCAATACCAGTGTATGTTCCGGTGAACATCACTGACAACAATGGTGATGTAATCCGCCAAGAATACGTGGTCACCGTCTCAGAATTTTATCAACAGATACTTCCAGCCACAGACGAAAACGGCATCCCTACAGGGTTTGCTCCCACCAAAGTCTGGGGATATGGCGGTCCAGCCAAAGACGCCTCAACAGGACAATACCTCGGAATTGTAAAAAACACCCCAGGACCCACCTTCGACGCAATTAGAAACATCCCCATACAAGTGAAATGGATCAACAATCTTGTAGACTCCGAAGGCAAACCCTTGTCTTCGATGTTCGCGGTTGACCCAACCATCCACTGGGCAAATCCTGGACAAATGACTATGCCAACACCACCTGTCACGGCACCACCTTTTCCACCAGGCTACACTGAAGCACAGAGCCCAGTTCCAATCGTCACCCATTTACACGGCGGTGAAGTTCCATCTGTCTACGATGGAGGTCCAGATGCTTGGTTCACTGCAAACGGCCTTCACGGTCCAACATACAGTACGGCAGTGCCAACTGACCCAAACGCTGCAGTCTACGAATATCCAAACACCCAAGAACCCACCACTCTCTGGTACCATGACCACGCTCTGGGAATAACCCGAATCAACATAATGTCTGGTCTTGTAGGCTTCTACACGTTAAGAGACCCAGCAGACCCCATCGCTGCACTGCTACCAAGCGGAAAATACGATGTCCCTATCTGCATCCAGGACAGAAACTTCCTCACAGACGGCTCATTGTACTATCCAGACGAAGGAAATAACCCGGAAATACACCCATACTGGCAAGATTCATTTCTAGGAAATACAATCATGGTAAACGGCAAGGCATGGCCAAACTTAAACGTCGCGCAAGGACTCTACCGCTTTAGAATTCTAGACGCGTCGAACAGCCGCTTTTATCAACTCAGCTTCTCAAACGGAATGGGCTTCGTTCAGACCGGAAGCGACGGCGGCTACCTAAAAACAGAAGCACCACTAACATCCCTGCTAATATCACCCGCTGAACGCGCCGAAATACTTGTTGACTTTTCCAATTTTGCACCGGGAACAAAGATAATCATTCAAAACTCGTTGCTGACGGGCGAAACAGACGCCGAAAAACAAACAATCGGTCAGGTAATGCAATTTACCGTCACCGACGAGAACGGTTTCGCACCTCAAACCCTTCCGATCGACCTGAATCCAACCCTTACAGGGTCATTTCCCACTTTGCAAGATGTAACCAAACAGAGAACGCTAACCCTTGTCGAGGCATCCGGTACAAATGGAACACTAGCAATGTACGTAGATGGGCAAAGATGGAGCGCCCCTATATCCGAAGATCCAGAAGTGGGCACCACCGAAGAATGGGTGATCGCCAACCCAACTGACTCCGCACATCCTATGCATCTTCACCTGGTTCAATTTCAAATCGTTAGCAGACAAACGTTTAATGACACAACTTATATGACTGATTGGACTGCCCTCAACGGTCAAGTTCCCCTCAATCACACAACCAAAAATCTACCCTCACTCGCACCTTATTTAACAGGTCAGCCCAATCCTCCAGCCCAAAACGAACAAGGCTGGAAAGACACCGCACTGATGTACGCAGGAGAGGTGACCACAATTAGAATTCGCTTTGCTCCCCAAGACGGTTCCACTTTCAACTTTGACGCAACCGAAGGTCCAAGCTACGTTTGGCACTGTCACATTCTTGAACACGAAGACAATGAAATGATGCGTCCTTATGTGGTAACCACAGCCGCAGGTTCATTCGGATCGTCAATTGAAACAATATTGATTCTCGTAGTTATAATCGCGGTCGTCGTTATCGCACTCGTACTGTGGAGACGCCTTCGCTTTAAATCCACCGTGAAGTAGAACAAACCCAATGCTTTTTTTAATCAAATCATTAACTTGAAAAGTCCTTCCTAAGAATCTGCGCAAGGACTCTAAATGGCTCAAATAGTCTAATTCTCGATCTAAGACTTTTCATTTTTTAGAAAAAGAAAATAGGAAAGTTAGGTTGATCCGCCTTTCTTTCTGGCTTGTTTCAATGCCAAAATGCTGATAATTAAAGAAGCGCCTGCAAGAATAACGATGACCACAAGGAATATTAGAAGCGTTGTTTGCAGCGTGTTTATTGCATCAATGGTTGATTCCGCGCCACCAACTCTTATCGCCACGGTTGTAGATGAAGGACGCAAACCGTCACCATTATAGACCACGTTCAAATCGTAGTCGCCGTCGATCGGCGGCGTCCAATTGTAGGTGAAGTTTCCACTGGCATCTGTGGTGAGAACAGTTACGTTTGTCCATTCAGTTCTTGGCGCTAACCTTTGCTGAACCGTCACGTCCGCCAAAACAACCGGAGATCCCGCAGCATCTGTAAGTCCTCCTCTGATGGTTACTGCTTCCCCGCTGGGCACGTTTTGGGGAACTGAAAGCGTAATTAAGCTGGCCGGTTTGAGTTCTTCTGGTCCAAAAGCGTAAAGGTACTGATCCCTCGATCCAACTAACAGCATGCCATCCGCTATCACTGGGCTACCAATCACCGCTCCCCCAGTCTTATATTTCCAAACTAGGTCTCCAGTTGAGGCTTCAAAAGCATAAACATAGAAGTCTTCTGATCCGACAAAGACTTTCTCGTCTGCAACGACAAGAGGCACATACACTGGCCCAACAGTGGTACTCCATAAAGCACTGGTACCCTCAGTCTTGCTTACAGCATAAACGTTGCCCGCTGAGGTAGCCGCGTACACATTGTTGTAGGCTACCGCAACATTTGGAGCATAACCTTCTACTGGAAACACCCATCCAATAGCTCCATCACTCGCTCGGATCCTAAGAATACGGTTTGGATTGGTTGCGCCGGTTGAAAAGTTGTATTCGCTAACAAACATGTCGTCACTGAAAGCAACTCCTGAGAATGTTCCTGCGCCTACATCTGAAAAACCGAATGGAAACACGGGGTTATCTTTGCTTATCCAATTCAGTGTCTTTGTTGTTGGGTCTCCACTGAAGGCATAAAATTCTCCGTCAGTCTGATTAAACTCCACTCCATATATGGTGCCATTTGAGTAAGCATCGAAAAATGACCTCGCTACCACATTCCACCTGTCTAATTCTACGCCAGTAATAGGATCGAGGGTTGCTATGCCATTATAGACATTAATGTACATCTTGCCATCCACTATTATGGGTGGACCTCCATATGTGCCAGAAGCAGCAGCAATCCACTCGTCTGCTGGAACCTTGTAGATCCAAACTATATCACCAGTTTCTGCGTCAAGCGCAATCCATTCATCACCGAACTCGCGGAGAACCGGATCGTACGGTAAACTGCCGCCCTGAGTGTATATTTTTCCCTCATAGTACGTAATAGAATTCGCCGTGTTGTTTAAACTGGTATGCCAGATTTGATTGCCATTTGTCTGGTTTATGGCGTACACATCTCCGGTACCGAGGCACCCTTGGTAAACGACACCGTCAACCACAGCAGTTGCAAACTCACTAGGTGCGCCATTCATCTGGAACTTCCACAGCAGGTTTGAGCTGTCAGGCGCTGAACTGTCGGAGTAATAGGTCCTCTGCAGATTTTGACCTGGAACAGTCACATCAAAAGTTGAGATTCCGAATGTTAAGAGAAACGGCGAGGTGATAATCATGAGAATAAGGAGAAGAGCGGGAATGCAAAGTTTGATTTTGTTACTTGACAATGCATGTTCTGTTTCTGATATGATTTTTGCAACCAAATTATACACATCCTGCGAAAAATAACTCTGTTATTTTATCCTCTTACTTTGAAGGCTTTAAAGCTTTTGGCAAATAGTCCTTTTGGGGAGTCAGGTTTGAGTTTGCAACTTTTGTTTTCGCCGCTTTCGTACATAAAGTATTGCCAGTACCGCGACGAGGGTGAAGGCGAGCACGATGATAACAAGCCATGAGGATCCCATCACGTAATTGATTGTTTGTTCGATGTAGTTGAACTCGTCCTTAGATATCTTGATGCTTAAGTGATCAAACTCTGGTCCATTCGAGTGAACAGTTATTTCTGCTTCGCCATTTTGATCAGTAGACCCGCTGTAGGTACGGTTTGTGAAAGTGCCACTTTGAGTTACGGTGATTTCCGCATTTGCGTATGCGTCACCATTGTAGGTAACGCGGAAGTTCAGCGTGTTTGACAAAAGTAAGTCGTTCACATTAATGCGTACATCCGCTACTATCTTGTTCTCTCTCGTGACAAGTTTATACAAGCCCTGCCTGAGAGGTATGTATGTTTTCTCGAACTTTCCCACTGGATCCGGAGCTTGGAAAATTGTGGTTTTGCCCGGCACTTGAAATAGAAGATATTGACCTGACAAGCCAAGGTCAGCACCTATGTTAGCGTCTGACACATTCGCCAAAACTTCGTGGGTGATTGAGGCGCTGTCGTTTCCGATTATTTCATGCGCGAAAGTTAGCCCAGTTTGATTCTGCCAGTAATAGTATAGAATGTCAAAGCCTATGCTGTATGTCTCGTTCGATAGGTTCCTCACTCCGAAAGTGACGTCAAGTGCGGTCGTCAAGAGCGGGTTTTCATTTGAGTCCCAAACCGACATATTGACTAGTTGGAAGGGATAAGGTTGGGGATACAGTGAAGCTGTTAGGTTGGTGTACGCAGAAGTTGCAAGATAATTCCACCCGTTGACCTTCGGAATGTCAAATAGGAACTCTTGATGCGGCCCTAAAGTAATTTCTTTATGATCCAGTACGAACGCGGAGATGTAACAGTAGCCGGAAGGTGGTGACATATCTCTTTCCTCCAGCCTGAGGCGAAAATGGGTTCCTTGGACCCTCTGCGGCGCAGGAAGCTGGAACGAAAGATAGCTCGGAAGGAACTCCACCCTTATCGAGTTCAGATTCTGGTTTACGCTGGAAAAATCAACGTCGGACTGGTTAACTTCCAGATATTTCAGCGCGGCAAACATATCCCACCTCACAAACACTCTGTTGGCCGCTGGTTCGCTTGTGAACTCTATCGTATGCACTTTGCCAATGACGGTATCTATGGCGTAGGTTGTTTGAAGATAATTTCTCACGATTTTGAGAAACAGTTCCTGCCTACTCGTTGTAGGGTTCGTAATCGTGAAGTTGTTATTCGAAGTCCACCCGCCTAAGCCTCCAAAGTAGTCATAAGACTCAATGTATAGGTCCGTGCTCACCTCTCTGAGGAAGGACTGACTTGTTGAGTTCAGCTGAACATCGATGCGAGCAAATCCTAAGCCATCCGAATCTTCCGAGGCATTATAAGTCACTGATTCCTGCGGGTCCAGAAACACATGCTCTTCCTGCGGCTCACTTCTTAGGCATTGAACTTGAACCAGGCGGGTAGCAGTTGTTTCATTACTATTCGTCCGAGGTACGTCAACAAATAGGTAAGCACTGAACAGAAGTGCGAGGAGTAACGCGGTCGCTAACGACTTAACCACACCGCGCTTCATAAAAGTCCTCACCAGCGTATCGAAGACCAATCCAACCCTTCAATTCTTTAGCCAAGCCTTCCCTCGGATAGGCAATATCTTGAAAGTTTTTTAGAAAATTGCCAACTTGTTTCTCTCTTTTCTGTCATTCTGTGAGACTATCCCGTCGACAGGAGCGCTTTTTTCTTTTGTCGCATGCAAACAAATATTATGTCCGCACGAGATTTAAACCTACGCTGACGCTTCTGGTAATGTCGCCTTGCTCAATGGGAAAATCTTTTTATTTTAATCAAATCAATATTGTTCTATTAGAGACTGATTATTGCTGGGGTTTTTTATGAAAGATAATGAGAAGCTTGTATTAAGTGGAGTTTTCATAGTGCTGTTGTTGTGGCTAATATGGACATCCTATTGGACAGCAAAACTCTCTGTTTCACTTCCTGGAATTTACCTCGTGCCCGACCCTTTCGCTAGGTTATATCTGAGTACAACGTTATCTGTGACTTTTCTGTTTACTGGACTAACTGCCAGAACGATGGCAGCAGTTTTGGCGATATTCGCTTTTGCTATTTATTACCGGAAAGGTTGGTCTCCAGCAGTGCGCAAGATAGTTGGAGCAGTTATCACTTTGGAAGCCGCCTATCTTATATCCATAATTCCCACGGCTTGGATAGGTCCTGATGTTGGCGATTTTACGCTTATTCCTGAGGCCACAATTCCGTCCCTGTTTGAGGCGATATTTGTACCCATCCCTCTCATAATATTGGCAATAAGGTTGAGGTGGCTAGGAAAACCTGGAACGGCTGTCAGATGGGCTTGCATATCTGGAGTCATGTACATCTTCGCGTTGTGGGTTAGATTTACTGGACAGTGGGTTGCAACAATTATCCAACCAGAATTGTATACGACTTTCTTCGGAGGATTTCCTGCACATGGCATCGGATACATTTTGAATTATCCATTGAATATGCTTAGTTTCATATTAACGGTTGTAGGTCTGCCTTTGATAGCGATTTTCCTTTTGATCACTTCTCTTCCGTCCATACGCAACATAGGTGCCAGACTTGATATGCACAGAATAGGATTAATTCTGACGCTTCTAGGTGGCTACTTTATGGTTGTTTTCTTTATGCTTTACGCTTTACCAGAATATGTGGGCGGTAGATCCATCGCAAGTATGTTTTTTATGGGCCACAATGTGGACCTTTGGATGCTTGCTTTGCCAATAATAGGAGTACCTCTAATGCTTTTGGAAAAGAAGGATAAGAAGACGGAGAAAAACGCGTGATCCATCAAAACCTGCATTCTATTTGGGCGTCGCCATTGCGTTCAATTTTTTCGTTTCATCGCAACATACAACCCAAGTGCCGCTAGCACCAAAACAATAGAAACTCCCCCCATTACTGAAATGGGTAAACGGAAGATGGGGTGAGCAGCCAGGACAGACAAAAGAGAACCTCCAGGAGAATCAACAGATGAATACTGAATGGTTATCCAGAGAGCGAAGACAATAAACACTGCATTTAGCAATTGCACCAAAATTATAAACCTATTCAATCGAATCAAAGTTTAAACCTCTTAGAAATTTCCATTTTCCTATTAAGAAAACCAAATATATAAGTTCTCGTGATGCTGCAAAGACCGGCGCCCGTAATCTCGTCATAGAATTACCCTGAAAATTTCATGGAAACCATTAAAAATCAAGCGCCGTCTTTTTCGACCAATCCACTTTCCGCTAAACTTTCTCGCCATCGCGAATTACTTTCCTTAATGGTTAGAAGGCAGAAGGAAATAGAAATAGAGAACATCGGAGGCAAATCACTAAACAGCAGAATACTCTTGCTCAACTTTTTTTCAAAAAAATATTATTGTTGCGAGTAACATCTCCACTATTATGGGAGGCGAATCTCTTTCCCCAGCCTCTGATAGTTAAATAAACTAACCTTTCATATGTTAGCTTATTTAACTATTCAGTACCAAAACAGCACATAACAACTAAAAACAACCAAAAGTGCTAAAAAGTCACCAATTGCACAAAAAACAACAGTACTTCCACGGAATGAAAACAGTGGTTCATTGCAGAAACTATTAGTTCAATCAAGCGCAACGGTTCAAAACGGTTCAGCGGATGCAAACCAATGTTTTTTATAAGCGTGCAACGTGAATTGTTTAGGTTCACCGATGAGCTTCGAGATAAAAGACAAAGACTTGCTCGGCAGAATCGGCAAGCTCAAAACCAAAAGCGGCACAGTGGAAACTCCGCTCCTGTTTCCCGTCATAAACCCCAACATCCAGCTGGTTACTCCTAGAAAACTCAAGGACACATTCGGCTTTGAAGCAGTCATAACCAACGCGTACATCCTCAAGAAGCGTTTCCAAAACAAACCCGTGAAACAAGGCGTGCACAAGTTCTTGGGTTTCGACGGTGCAGTTATGACCGATTCTGGCGCATACCAAATCCTAGTCTACGGCGACATCGAAGTAAGCCAACCTGAAATAGTGCAGTATCAAGAACGCATAGGCAGTGACATAGCCACCATACTTGACATCCCTACAGGCTGGAAGATCACGCAGGAACAAGCCACGAAAACAGTGACGGAGACCCTCAAGCGAGCCAAAGCTTTCTTCAAAACCAAAACGCGAGATGACATTCTCTGGGTTGGACCCGTGCAAGGCGGAAGACACCTAGACCTCGTGGCAAAATCCGCCACTGAAATGAGCAAACTGCCCTTTCAAGTGCACGCGCTTGGAAGCCCAACTGAAGTCATGGAAAACTACCGCTTCGATGTCCTAGTTGACATGATACTAACAGCAAAAAGAAACCTGCCCCCTGAAAGACCGCTTCATCTTTTCGGTGCAGGACACCCTTTCATGTTCTCTTTGGCTGTAGCGTTGGGCTGTGACCTTTTTGACTCCGCAGCTTACGCGTTGTACGCGCGAGAAAACCGTTACATGACGGAAAACGGCACTTGGCGCCTCAGCGAACTTGACTATTTCCCCTGTCAATGCCCCAAGTGCGTAACTGCGACGCCGAAAGCGGTCATGGCGAAAACGCCGAAAGAACGCGAAACATTCCTAGCGGAACACAACCTCCACGTTTGCGTAGCCGAGTTGAAGCGTGTAAAACAGGCAATAAGGGATGGCAGACTCTGGGAGCATGTGGAGATGAGAGCGCATGCTCACCCCGCCCTGTTTATTGCCCTGAAAAAGTTGAAGACCCATGAAGACTTCATAGAAAAATATAGCCCAACCGCCAAAAAAAGCGGGTTATTTTTCTTCAGCCATGTAAGCCTATTCCGTCCCGAAGTCATCCATTATAGGCATAGGCTGATGGAACGGTATTGCCCACCTGAAAGCGCACGGGTTCTCCTGCTTGCACCGCAAACCAGAAAGAAACCCTTCCACAAAGCATACGAATTCAACAGAATCAAACAAGTTGCCAAAAGTTTAGGCGAAGAACTCTCATATAAAATCCACGTTTGCTTCTATGCTGCGCCATTCGGCGTAATACCACTGGAGCTTGATGAGGTTTATCCGCTTTCGCAGCACGAAATTGTGCTTCCGCTTGACCGAGAAACCGTCATGTACGTGGCAAACCAGGTGTCAGAGTACATTGAGCAAGCGAACTACGAAGCAGTGGTGCTGCTTCACGACCCTGAACAATGGGACACTACCGTCAAAACCAAATGCGCAAAGTCATGCCAAAAGAAAGGTATAGCCTGCGGAGTCGTAGACATCAAAACGGAAGGAAGCAAAAACATTTTAACTTGTTTGGAGAAGGTTCTGCGAAAACACCTGAGCGAATAACCTTGATTAGAGCTGACCTGCACATCCACACCACGTATTCTGATGATTCAACGGTAACGCCTAAGGCGCTCGTGGAAAAACTTGTGGCGCACAACTCTGTTAAAGTCGCAGCCGTAACCGACCACGACACCGTAAGCGGACTCAGCGAAACACAAAAACTTGCTGCAGTTTACCCTGACATCCTGATTATTCCAGGCGTGGAAATCAGCACTCCAGAAGGAGACCTGCTGGTTTTAGGCACCGTGGAAACCCCGCCGAAACCTTGGACCGTGGAAGCTGTTGTTGACTTCGCCCGAGACAACGACTACGTTTCCGTGGTTGCGCATCCTTACCGCGAATACGGCATGGGAGACTTAGCCAGAAACTACCAAGTCGATGCCATCGAAGTCCTCAATGGCGAATCCACACAAAGCGCAAACAAGTTAGCTCACGACTTAGCCAAATCAATGAAGTTGCCTGGCACAGCTGGTAGCGACGCGCATCAGGCCTCAGAGGTATGCGCCGTTTACACGGAAATCCAAGTTGGCTTGGACGTTGACGAGATTCTCAAGGCGATAAAGAAAGGCTTAGTTACTACGCACTCATCGGCAAGGTCAATACATTTTTAAAAGAGCACGTCAGTTTCATGGTGATTGTCTTAGACGTTAAAGAAAAGGATTGGTACTGATTGCAGATTGGATTTCTAGGCGGCGCACGCGAAGTCGGCAGAATAGGAATATCCGTTAAATCAAAAAAAACCCAGGTTTTGTTAGACTACGGAGTGATGTTTGACCACGAACCCGGTTTCCCCATGCATGTGCCTCCGAAAGAAGTTGACGGGCTGATTTTAACTCACAGTCACCTTGACCATTCAGGCGCTCTTCCAGTGTTCTATATCGGCGGCAAAACACCGCTGTACACAAATAGGCTGAATTTGGATTTGACGCAGCTGTTGATTCGAGATTTCATTAAACTTTCGGGTTACTATCTGCCTTTTGAGTACTTGGAATTAAAAACCATGATGCAAAGCAACAAGCATTTGGATTTCGGCGTTGAAGAGAAAGTGGGTGACATGCGTTTGCAGCTTTTGAACGCTGGGCACACGCCTGGAAGCGTCCAAGTGTTGCTTGAGGTCGAAGGCAAACGGCTGCTTTACACGGGCGACTTCAACACTACCGATAGCCAACTGTTGGCAGGAGCAGCCATGGACTACGAAGACTTGGACGCGGTGGTCATAGAAAGCACCTACGCAAACGCAGATCACACGGACCGTTTAGAACTTGAAAAACGCTTCGTAGAGGCTGTCACAGAGGTTGTGGAGAAAGGCGGAATCGCGCTGGTGCCAGCCTTCGGGGTTGGCAGGTCGCAGGAAATGGCTTGCATCCTTACGGCGCATCATTTTGAGTATCCCATGGTGTTGGACGGTATGGCGCGCGAAGCAAGCAGAATAATCATGAACCACAAAGAGTTTCTGAGAGACCCGAAGCTGTTCATGAACGCCATGCACTCCGTTGACTGGATTGAAGGCTGGAGAGACCGGCGAAAAGCCATCAAGCATCCTGGCGTGATTATCTCGACGGCAGGCATGCTTAAGGGTGGTCCAGCTGCCTTTTACGTGTCGAAACTAGGGAAAAAAGCCAGCAACGCGGTTTTCTTGGTGAGTTACCAGATTCCGGGAACGCCTGGAAAAGAGCTTCTGGACAAGGGTGTCTGCACTATTGATGGTAAAGTGCGCAAGGTTAAAGCCCGTTATGAGCATTTTGATTTCTCCTCTCACTGCGGAGCAAGCCAACTGAAAGAGGCTTTGCGAAAGCTCGGGAGAAAGCCGAAGGTTTTTGTTGTTCATGGCGAGGAAAAAAACTGTGAACTGCTTGCGAAGTGGACTAAATCCGAGCTTGGTTTAGACGCGGTTGCGCCGAAGACTGGCGAAACCTTTGAGGTTTAGAGTGCACTTATGAAAATCGGTGTTTTACCCATCGGGCATGTAACCGAAGCCGCGTTGACGCATATACAGGAAGGTTTAACGCGAGTGTTTCCCGACACAACGTGTGTGGTGGTTGACGCGAAACTTCCTCTCCACGAAGCCGCCTTCGACGAAAAACGCAAGCAGTATCAGTCACACGCAATCCTCAATGAGGTTCAAGGCTACGCCGTTAAAAATCCAGATTTAAAGCGCGTTTTAGGCGTTGTGGACGTAGACATTTTTGTTCCTGAACTGAGCTTCGTGTTCGGGGAAGCTGCCTGCCCTGGAAAAGCCGCTTTGATATCTCTTTGGCGACTTAAACCTGAATTTTACGGCGAAGCACCCGACATAGAGCTTTTTTATGCGAGAGCGGTGAAAGAGGCTGTGCATGAGCTCGGGCACACTTTGGGCTTAGGGCACTGTTCGCGTTCCTCATGTGTTATGCGTTTCTCGAATTCCATTTCTGACACAGACGTGAAACAAAGCTTATTCTGTGACCACTGCAACTTACAAGTTACGGCAAGCATCAGAAGGTTAGGGTGAGAACTTGGCTGAAAAATTTGACGCCCAATTAGTCTATTTAGTTCCGATACTTGCGAGTTTGCTGTTTGGACTCGGCTGCGCCTATCTCCTTCTAACACAGCCAGTAGCTCTTGTCCCTGTCACGCCTTTTTCAGGAGAAACCACTTCAGGGCTCTTCGGCAACGCCTTCTACTTCGTTATCCTCGTCGCCATAGGCGCCACAGTGTTTTATTTTCTTCTCAAATATAAAAGCCGTAAACTTATAACCGCCCTTATCGCTGTGGCTTTGACAACCGCTTCTCTGCTGTTGTCGGCGATTTACCTGTCCGCCATCTTCGCTTACATGCCAAGCTTGCAATTTTTGCTCTTGCCTCTCATCATACTGATAACCGTTATCTTCGACCTAGCCATTTTCCGATTCGGCAGCAAAGCCCGCAACGCCGCCGTGGTACTTTTAGGCGGTGGACTCGGAGTGTTTTTCGGCGCGTCCATTCCATTCTGGAGCGCTTTGTTGATTCTGGTTTTCTTGGCGGTTTACGACGTGTTCGCCGTTTATTATGGTCCTGTGGGCAAAATAGCTGAATCTGGGCTTGAGCAGCTTCAGGGTTTAAGCTACTCCTTTAAAGATATTCAAATGGGTCTAGGCGACTTGGTTTTCTATTCCATGCTTTCCGGAAGCATGCTTTTCAACTTCGGCATATTATCCTACATAATTTCTTTAATTGGTGTTCTATCTGGTTCTTACTTAACGTTTATCATGCTGGAAAAAAGAGGCATTTTTCCTGGTTTGCCTTTTCCCATACTTTTAGGAATCGTCGGCGGCGTTCTAGTATCGCTTGTAGCTTAATCTTGCCCAAGTCACTTCACAAATTATAGAGAAGCTGGATTTACCCAAACCATTTCTTGAAAACCTCACGAATTTTCTGCGGACCTTCCACCACGAACACGCCGTCCATGCGCGCTATCTTTTTGACCTGCTCAACCTCCTCCTTTCTAACTCTCAACTTCATTTCTTTGCCGTTAGGCAGCTTAGTATACACCGTGCCTTCCTTATAGTCCGTGGGCGCAATGAAAACGGGCGCGAAGGCTTTCAGGCTCATTATCGTGGCGTTCGTGAGCATGGTGTCGCCTATGCCGTTTGCAATTTTCGCAACCGTGTTTGACGTTGCAGGAGCAATAAGCAGAAACTCATACTTGCGCATCTGCATCCAAGCCGCAAGGAAAGGCGTATTAGAGTTAAGCTCAACTCTGACATTGCCGAAGCCCTGTTTCAAGTCGTCCTCAAGACGGTAATACTTCAACACGAGGTCTGCGGCTTTGGAAACAAAAACCTGTATCTCCACCGTGTCCGCGTATTCCTTCTGGATTTCCTTCATCACTGCTATGAACTCGGCGATTTTGTCGCCGGCGCCCGTTATTCCCCAAGCTACTTTTCTTTTCTTAACTTTACTTTGTTCTTCACCCATGTTCAACTTCTCCCTGCTTCTTTCTCAGCATATTTCTTTAGGAAAGCGGCGAATTTTTTTACTGTTTTCTTCAAGCTTCGGAACCCTTCCTCATCCTGTTTTGCGCCTTCCATCGTGTCTTTTGTCCAGAATGTGGCGCCGAGATTTGCGCCGAAGAAGCCTCCGCTGACTGGTATCATGCCGTTAAGAATGTAGAACGTGTGAATCTGCTGCAAGGCGGCTTCCTGCCCGCCCACGCGGTCTCCGCCTAACGCAATGCCCATGCCAACCTTGTACTTGAGGAAGTTGCGGTCGCCTGCTACGGCTGCGCGGCACCTGTCCATGACGGCTTTGGTTTGGGCGCTGACTCCGCCGTTGTAAACTGGTGTGGCGAAGATTATTCCGTCTGCTTCTTTCATCAAGGCATGAACTTTTTGCATGTCGTCTTTGAAGACGCATTCTTTATGCTCAAGACAGTAGTCGCAGTGGGTGCAGAAGTTGATGTTTTTTCCTCTGATAGTGAAAAACCGTGTTTCAAAGCCCTGCTCTTCCAGCAACATCAAAGCGTCCTTCAAAACATGTTCGGTGGCTTGCTGCCGCGGGCTCCCGCAAATTCCAACAATTATCATAACTCATCAAAACTCAATATGCAGTTGTGCACATTAAACTTTCCTAAACAACGATTTACTACAAATTCTAACGTCGCCTCATAGCCAAAGCGGTCATGTCAGTGTAATAGTTTAGAAATCGTTCGATATAGCTTGTTGGAATCTCGCCGTTTTCTTTAAAGGCGTTTAACAGGTTAAGTAGCCATTCCGACTGTTCGCCGATAAGTCTCCATACTTCTTCGGTGCTTTCGTCCTTAAACACGGACAAGTCAAAATCTGTTTTAACCCATTCGCGCTCCACTTTTCTCGTGAGGATGCAGTAAATGGGCAGAATGTCTGCGGGGCTAACGTGCTTCTTAAGTTCAAACCTTATGTGAAAACACAAATAATCATCATCCACAGATGCGGGAACCCCACTGTTTTTATCATGAATAAAAAAGCAGTACCAACTCATGTCGCCTTTGGCTTTCAAAATGGAAATTGTAGAGGCTACTTTTTCCCGAATTAAACTGATGTGCCTTCCTGAAGAAAGGTCATCCCACGAAAATCTTATGAAGGTTTCCCAGAGTCTGTCCAAATCAGGCTTATCCATCTTTACTCCTCAGTTAGTTATACTATTACTTCATTAAACAATTTTACGCTTTCGCAAAAGAATTGATATGCTCGGAGATATAGTAAGCAAACAGAATTCTTGTCAAGAAATGTTGACTAAGCCAAGTCAACAAACCTTGACAAAAAAGCCTATAACACACAGAAAATCTAGCATCTATTCAGGAGCATTGAGACACATGCTCAACAAGATCCTAAGCGACCAGAGAAGAATCCTAACGGCAACCCTACTCTCAGCATTGCTGATTTCAGTGTCCGCTGGATCATCTTTTGTTGAGTGTGGAGTAGCAGACCCAATGGTTGTCTTTGTCCCGTCTCCCATAGAGGTAGTTTTACCTCAAGCAAACAAGACATACCCCTCTCTCATCGTTAACTTCGCGACCGCTGTTCCAGAATCCACATGGCACACGTACATCTATTCGAATGTTCAATGTTTTCTTGACGGTGAACTGCTTTCCGATCTGAAAAAAATTCCGTTTTCTGTTTCCATGAAAAAATTGGGCATTGGACGCCATGTGGTCCGAGTGGCCGCCGATGCTACAGTGCAAATATACGGAGATTCGTAAGTCAATGGATTTCTGTTCATTTCTATGAATTGAAAGGGGTTCATCACGTTGACACTGGAAACATCACCTTCTTTGTACGGGCTTTTTTCACTGTTTCACTCCTGTCTCCCCAACCAAGAACCTACGGTGGCTCGGATGTGGCGTTGGAGTTCACGACAGATGAGGGAATCTCACGGTTCGAATACTGTTTGGACGGGCAAGATAATGTTTTGATTTTGGGAAACACGACGCTTTCTGGGTTGACTAGTGGAGCGCACAACGTCACCGTTTATGGGTATGATGCGCTGGGATATCTTGGCAGCTCCAAAACCATATATTTCAATGTAGAACCTTCCCCGACATACTTGATTCCCATCTCAATAGTCGCTTTAACCGCCGCCATCAGCTTTGGACTCGTAGCATACTTCCTCAAATTCAAGAGAAAAAAACTGTGACACCCATCAACGGTAAGGGCTGAGCCATCGTATTTGCCGCCTATTTGGCTCCTAATGGCGGTTCGTTGCAGAAACCTATAGGGGGTAGGTCCGTATTGGCGCCGAAACCAACCAATAGCATGTTAAAAAACCACGCTTTAGAGATTCAACCCGTGCTTCCGCCTTTAAATAAGGGGGGTATAGACTGCACCGAGCAACAGAGCACAGCATCAACCATAACGAAGAAGCTCTGAAATAAAATCGAACTGAAAAAGAAAAGAAAGGTTGTGGTTATTCGGCTTCGTAGAACTCTTCTGGTTTCGGCGGTGTTGGCGACAATCCTCTGCGTTCGCGTATCTGCTTTATGATATCGGCTTGCATCTGCTCTGGAACTGGTGCCCAACGGCTGAACTGTGTAGCCCAGAAGGCTCTGCCCTGCGTGCTGCTGCGCAACTCGTCTGCGATTCCGAAGCTTTCGGACACAGGCATTTCCGCTTTGACAATCACCATGTCCTCTTCGTTTGTCATGTCCAAGATTTTGCCGCGGCGCTTCTGCACCAAAGCTATAACTGGACTGACAAAGTTGTTCGGAACCTTGCACTCAAAGCTTATTAACGGCTCCAAAAGCTTCGGATCACTCAGCAGGAACGCGCACCATATTGGACGCCAAGTCATAGGCAAAATCTGCGCTGGTCCACGGTGCACTGGGTCTTCGTGAACCGTGATGTCTTCCAAGTTAACTTTCAACCCGTAAGCAGGCTCCTTCGCCAAAACCGAAGTGTGCACCGCTTCGCGGAAGCCTGATTTCACGTGGTCCAAAACTTCCTCCACGTACTGCCTTCCCTTTATCCTGTTGACGAGTAAGTTGTTTTCTTCAATGGCTATGACGTTCTTTGCGTCGTCGGTTGACCATCCCAACGCTTTGAGGTTCTTCTGCCTCTCTTCCCGCGTTTGCATCTCCGAGACTTTATCCTCTTTAATCGCCTCAATGACCTCATCGGACAACTTTTCCATAGTTATCCACAGCTTGCTGTGCTTGTTAGGACTCTTACCCATAACAGGTGCACCGCGATAATCATGACTGATGGTTTCACGGTAAATCACAATGGGCTTGCTAAGCTTCGCCTTCAACCCAGCCTCTTGCATACGATACGCGGTAATCTCAAGGTGCAACTCACCCATGCCGCTTAGCAGGAACTCACCGCTTTCCTTATTCATGGTAAAATGCAAATTCGGATCTTCAGTAGTCAACTTGTGCATAACCTTGTCAAAAAGCGGCAAATCCTTAACGTCTTCCGGCTCAACAGCAACCGTAACCACAGGATCCGACACATACTTCAAGCCTTCAAACGGCTGTGTTTCCACCTCGTCTTCAGCAACGGTTTCGCCAACGTGCAGCGACGGCAAACCTGAAATCGCAGCGATATTTCCCGCAGGAATGTGGTCTACAATCACTCTGTCGGTTACCATGCTCATGTAAACCTGCTGAATTGTGCCTTTCTGATGACTATTCACAAGCTGCACCGTTTTGCCTTTTCTAACCGAACCACTGAAGACACGACCAATAGCCACTGTGCCAGTATGAGGATCAACCTCAATCGTTGAAATGCACATCAAAAGTGGAGCATTCGGGTCTACCTTCGCCATACCCTGTCCAGTCGCGCTTTCCGCGTCTCCCGGCCAAATTTGGCTCTGCCTATACGACTGCGCCTGCAAAGGATTAGGAAGCTGCTCACAGAACATGTCCAAGATCGGCTCAGGCAACGGTGCCTTCTTGCTTAGTTCGTCAACCTTTTTCCCAACGTCTTCTGGCGCACCAGTATAAGCGTCGATAATGTCGGCGAAAGTGATGCCTTTAGCTTTCATGTGTGGCAAGTTCAGTCCCCATTTGTGAAGGGCTGAGCCGAAAGCTACACGGCCATCTTCAACTTTTACTTGCCAGTCTTTCTTGTGTTCTTCTGGCGCGTATTTTTCGATGAGTGTGTTTATTCGTACGATGATTTTCGCGAATTTGCGTTGTACCTCTTCAGGAGTTAATTTGATTTCTTTTATGAGCCTGTCAACCTTGTTGATGAACAAGATGGGTTTTACGCGTTCACGGAGGGCTTGCATCAGCACGGTTTCTGTCTGAGTCATGGGGCCTTCAACCGCGTCAACAACCACTAATGCGCCGTCAACTGCTCTGAGGCTTCTGGTTACTGCTCCGCTGAAGTCGATGTGTCCTGGAGTGTCGATGAGGTTTATCAGGTGGTCTTTGCCTTTGAACATGTGGGCTAAGCTTACGTTTGAGGCGAAGACAGTCATTTGCCTTTTCTGTTCGAGGTCCCATGAGTCGAGGAACAGTTTTTGTCCTGCTGTTTGGGTGCTGATTATTCCAGCTGCGGCCAGAAGGCTGTCTGAAAGGGTGGTTTTTCCGTGGTCTACGTGGGCGATTATGCTGGTGTTCCTGATGACTTCGGGATTGTCCATCAGCTTGATGATTTCGTCAACTTGCTTGTAACGTGCCATAACTAAACAATCTCCAATCTATCTAAACCAATATTAACGTTCTTTAGTGTGAAATACTGTATTAATCGAAGCATTTCTAATTCTCTCTAAACCAGATGAGCTACAGGGAAATGAAAACTGTCGCCTATTAACTTTATGGCAACAGCTTCAGGAACCGCTTGCGGGAGAAAACTGTTTTGTTTGTGTCTTTTATTTGGGTGGGTTTGTGTCGGTGTTTTTTTGTTTTTTCTTGTTGTAGTTGTGTGGGGTTGCTTAGCACATCTACTTCTTGCGGGTTTGCTGGATGGCTGGTTTTTGTGGTTTGTGCCTGTTTTGGGTTGCAGGCTGGTTGTGCAACCTGCTTCTCTGGCTTGTCGAGTGACTCTTGAATCTGTCAGAAAGCTAACGATGGTTTATGCGCCTCTGGACTGTTGCGATTTTTTGTCTATACCCACCCTGTAAATAGGTTAAACCATGGCTTAGACTAGAGCCTAATGATTGCTGCTTGAAAAACAGTGCTGCATCTATGAACCGTGTTTTTCTTGCCGATTGGTTTAAATGAGACATCAGCTACCTTAGCCAAAAACGCTGTAAAAGCACGTGAAAATAGAGAACCGCAGAATTTTAGGGCAGGGATTACTTGGAAAAAGCTGCTTCTATGCGTCTCAAACAGGTCTTCGACGCTTTGGACGCGTCACCTAACGGATTAACCACTGAAGAGGCTCAAGCTCGGCTCAAAAAGTATGGCTTCAACACGCTGGTTGAAAAGAAAAACCGCGGCTTGTCATACAGGGTTCTGTCTCACTTCAAAGACTTGTTTGGCGTACTGCTGCTTTTTGCAAGCGTGCTCTCAGCCATAAGCGGACTATGGGAACTAAGCCTAATCATACTCGGTGTGGTACTGCTTAACATTTTCTTCAGCCTCTTCCAGGAGTCGCGTGCGGAAAAGGCTATGCAAACGTTGAAGCATTGGATGCCTGAGTACGCCAAGGTTTTTCGCGACGGCGAGCTTCAGAAAGTTTTGGTCGGGGAAATAGTTCCTGGCGATGTGATAGTTTTGGAGGCTGGTGACCGTGTTCCGGCGGATGCGCGTTTGATCACGGCGTTTGATTTGTGGACGAATAATGTTCCGTTGACTGGCGAGTCTGAGCCGCAGCCGCGAACCGCGAAGCTTGCGAAGGCAGTTGATAAGGCGTATTTGGATTCACCTAACCTTGTGTTCATGAGCACCAGCGTCGCGAAAGGCAGGGGGAAAGCGGTTGTTTTCGCCACTGGCATGGAGACGCAGTTTGGGAAGATTGCTGATTTGACTCAGACGATACGTGAAGAGCCAAGTCCTCTTCAGAAGGAAATCGGCAACATGGCAAAGTACGATTTCATAATAGCCGTTGTTGTGGGAACCGTTTTTTTCTTCGCCAGTCTGATTTGGCTGAACTTGAATTTTTACAGCAGTATTCTTTTCATGATTGGCGTTATGGTTGCGTGCGTTCCAGAAGGCTTGCAGGTTACGGTCTCCAGCGCGTTGGCAATCAACGTTCTGAAAATGGTGAAGGAGAACGTTCTTGTTAAGCGGTTGTCTGCAGTGCAAACTTTGGGCAGCGTCACCGTGATATGCACTGACAAAACGGGCACAATCACGAAGGGCGAGATGACCGTTAAGAAATTATGGGTTAAAGACCGCGTTATTGAAGTTTCAGGATTAGGTTACAATCCTGAAGGCGCGTTCACTCTAAACGGCATCACGCTGAAAGAGCAGGAATCCGGTGACGTTGAGAAGCTTCTGGAGATTGCTGCGCTTTGTAACGGTGCCAAAATTGATCCGCCTTCGGACAGGAGCGCTGCTTGGAGCGTGATTGGAGATCCAACTGATGGGGCGTTAACTGTTGCAGCGTTAAAGTATGGGATTAACGTTCGGAATCGTCTTGCTGAAAAACCCGTAATCCACATCGTGCCTTTCGATTTCACGCGAAAACGGATGACAACTGTTCACAAGCTTAACGGTGATGTGCTCCTATACACGAAAGGTGCTCCTAGGAGCATCTTGTCTGTCTGCAGCAAGATTCTTGTTGACGGCAGGATTGAAGAGGTTACGCGAAGGAACTTGCGGTGTGCAGAAGCGAAAATTCGCGAGTTTGCCAGTGAAGGTTTACGGGTTATTGCGGTTGCGTACAGGAAACTGCCAAAGGGTGAATATTCGAAAGACGCTGTGGTTGAAAGGGACATGGTTTTTGTGGGTTTAGCTGCCATGCGTGATCCTCCTAGGCTTGAGGTGAAAGAAGCGGTGATGAAGGCTAAGCAGGCGGGAATAAAAACGGTGATTATCACTGGCGACTATGGTCCTACAGCGCAGGTTGTGGCTCGCGAAGTTGGCATTGTTGACGCTGACTGCTGCAATATTGTTCGCGGGGTAGATTTGGATACTTTGGATGATGCGGCGATTGTGGACGCGGTGGAACGGGGTAACGTGATTTTCGCTCGGGTTTCGCCTGAGCAGAAGCTGCGTATTGTTGAGGTGGTGAAGGATAGCGGTGAAGTTGTAGCGGTTACTGGGGACGGTGCGAATGATGCGCCTTCGTTGAAGGAGGCAGATATTGGCGTGGCGATGGGGACTTCTGGAACGGATGTGGCACGTGAGGCTGCGGACATTGTTTTGTTGGATGACAGTTTTGAGTCGATTGTAAAGGCGGTGGAGTCTGGTAGGGCGATTTACGAGAACATAAGGAAGTTTATCGTGTACGTTTTTTCGCATAACTGGGCTGAGCTTATTCCGTACATGCTTTATGCGTTGCTTGGGATTCCTTTGCCTTTGCTTGTTGTGCAGGTTTTAGCCATAGACCTTGCGATTGACGTTATTCCGTCGTTGGCTTTGAGCCGTGAACCGCCTGAAACTGGGATTATGTTGGAGCCGCCTAGAAGTCTTAAGGAGCGGTTGTTCACCAGCAAGGTTTTCTTGCGTTCGTTTTACATTGGCGTGATAATTGCGGTTGGTGCCATGTACGGTTGTTTGAGCGCTTGGATGGCTGGTGGCTGGCAGCTTGGGATGGCTTTGCCTTCGAATAGCCAGGTTTACTTGAAGGGTGTTACGATGACTTTCGCGGGGATTGTTGTGGCTCAGGTTGGCAATGTTCTTGTTTGCCGAACAAACAAGGTGTCCATTTTCAAGGCGAAGCTTTCAGTCAACAAGTGGATTGTTTGGGGCATATTGACGCAGCTTGCAATTCTGTGCTTTTTGATTTATGTTCCCTTGGTGCAGCCGTTCTTCGGGACGACAGCGCTTGGCGTTTGGGACTGGGCGTTTCTGGCTTTACTTGCGCTAATAGTTGTTTTTGCTGAGGAGGCGCGAAAATTCTTCGCCAGACGATGGTCAAGAAGCTCTGAGAACTGATATGCTCGGAACAGTCTATACCCCCTTTATTTAAAGACTGAATTTCTCGTAGAACCATCACTTGACTTTGAATGAGCGACGAAAGGTTCTTAAACTATTGGGCATTCTTCTAAACGGCAATAAAAACGCCGTAGGCAATGCCTAGGTTTAAGTATTAGCTCTTATCCTCTTTAGGAAAAAGGGCTGTATCAACTGAAAAGTTAAAATAGTTGGATGAAGAGGTGAAAAAGTATGGAAAACGTTTACGCCGCGATGCTCCTTCACAAGGCGGGCAAGGAAATTAACGAGGAAACCGTGACAAGTGTTTTGACAGCGGCAGGAATAACCGTTGACGCTGTACAAGTTAAAGCACTAGTAGCTTCTTTAAGCGAAGTCGACATCGACGAGGCGATAAAGGCTGCGCCGACAATGATGGCCGCCGCGCCAGCAGCAGCTGCTGCGCCAGCCGCAGAGGAAAAGCCGAAAGAGGAAGACAAGAAGAAGAAAGCTGAAGACGAGAAAGCTAAAGAAGACGCTGCGCTTGAAGGTTTAGGCGCCCTGTTCGGCTAAGAAAAGCCAACACCCTATTTTTAACTCATTTCCTTAATATCTTGCTGTTTTTGTTTTCTCTCACTCAAAAGTTTCCAAGCCACAACAGGCAGCCATCCTACTATAATCATTAAGGTGCCTGGAAAACCGCCTATTTCCCGCTGAAGCAACGGTTGCAGCAGATTCACGATTTCAGGCAGGAAAGCCTCGAAAACGGCGAAAGACACGGTCATGGCTATCACTGATACGTACCCCGTTTTTTTACCGAATTTCTTAAACGTCTGAATAGCAAGAATTCCAGCGAAAAAGAAGTCGCCCAGCCCTAACCCTCTGAAGAGAATACTGCCTTCGGGTGAAAAAACAAGAGGGACATTCGGCAAATGAACCAGAATCGGAAGCCCCAACCCAGTAAACTGCTCTGCCGCCACGACCATGGTGCCCGTGCCCAACACCAGAATTATATCCACAATCGTCAAGAGCACCGCAAAAACCATCACGGTTTTCCACGTAAACAAAGACCCAAGATAAAGAATAATCAGCACGGCAAACGTGAAGGCAAAAACATCCAGCAGACCAGGAGCCCAAACAGGCGCTCCACTATAAACCACATTGAACAGCACGAACAGCAACACGAACAGGACGGGCGGCTGAACCGCCAAGTACCAGCGCTCCTTCGCATCCGTTTTCCTCGCGTCAACTACCATCGAAGCGAAGGCAAACGCTGCCAAACCGTAAAACGATAGTGCCCTGTAAAACGCCAAGCCATCGGCAAAAGGCGCCAGCAAACTCATGGTTCCCGCAAGCAAACCGGCAACAGCGAAGCCCAGAAGAAACAGCTGCGCCCATTTTCTCTTTATGCCTGAAAAAAGGTACGTAAACATGAAAAGAAGCATCGAGTATGCGAAAAGAAAAACCAGCATTAAGATATTTTGAAAGATTTTCCCAGGGTCCAGCAGAGAAACGTAGCCGATTATGGAAACCGCCACGACAATCATCACCACAAGCATGACTACGTCTCGCGTGCGAAGCTCCCTTTCCTCAAAAGTTGTTTTCAGCTTTCCTTCGGTTCGCTCGTTCAAAAACAACGCAGCAGCCGTAACCGCAAACAACGCAAGTGGCATCGCAAAGTCAAGAGTCACCATGAAAAGCACATATCTAAACGGGCATTTATTTCTTTATCCCAAATCTCATAAAATCGCCTTTAGCTTACCTGCCGAACTGTACATTCAAGACGGCTAACGACGCGAAGACCGCTTCCTCCGTTCTAATAGTCTCTGTTCCCTGCGTAGGAACCGTTTTCACCACAAAATCCACAACATCACCCAAGTTTGCGCCTTCATCCCCGACGATTTCGTACAGTCCACGCGTCGGCGCACCAAACGCCACAAGCGCACGCCTTGATTTCTTCCATTTTCCAGCTATTTTTCCCGCCACATCCATAAAATCGGCGCCGACCTTGGAAGTGGCTATGGTTAAATCGAATTTTCCGCTTTCCAACAGTTTCCCAAATGAACATGTTTCCACCGTAACCGTGTACCCCCAATAAGCCGAAACTTCGTCTCTGCTTACGGCTTGAACTTCAACGCGTTCACCATCTTTAACGACTTGCAGGGTCAAACGTTTGTCCAAAGCCCACTCGGTCTCTCGTATAAGCGCAGGGTGTTCAACGCCTATGTCCACAAGCATGCCCTCTTTGGTTTTGCCTGCGGTCACGCCTTCACGGTACTCGCCAACCTTCAGCGTCTTGGCTTTCCTGTTCAACGGGTGATGCGGAGTCCGCAGCGGCGGCAGAATCCCAGCGTACTGCAACCGATGGTCAAGCTTGAAAAGGCGTTTCCTGAGGTACTGAGGCGTCTCCAAGTACGACAGCAACAATGCAATCAAGTCCGCGTCGCTTTTTTGCTTGCCTTTTCCCGCGTTGTCAGGGTAAATTATGATTTCGTTTACTCTGAAGATGGCGGCTGCTCTTCCGATTAAGCCTATTTTCGAGGTTTTCTCGCGCAGATGTGGCGTGTCTGAAATTACCGATGTTGGTATCGCTATTGCGAGTTTCTTTTTTTCCATCCCACGGGTGCTCCTTCAGCGAGAAATCTTTGTAGGTCTACGCTCAGCTTAAAAGTTGCGAACCGAATATAAAAGTGCGAGTGGTTGGTGAGTGAAATGGCGGATTCCGTCTTGGATTATGTGGGCAAAATGAGGGAATCAGATAAGGGCGATATGCTTTCGTTCTGCGTGGACGAGGCAAAGCACTATCGAGTGGCGGCAGAGGCAGCCGAAAAAATCTCGTTGAGTTATGTGAATCCTGAAAACGTAATCGTCGCAGGCATGGGGGGCTCGGCGATTGGGGGTGAACTGCTGAAGGACTGGGCACGCGGAAAGGCGCAGGTGCCAATAGAAGTCAGCAGGGCTTACTCGCTGCCGGCTTACGCTAATGAGAAGAGCCTTGTGCTGGTTGTGAGTTATTCGGGGGAGACGGAGGAGACGCTTAGCACTTTTCTAGATGCTGTAAAGAAGGGGTGCATGGTTTTCTGCATAAGCTCTGGAGGAAGTCTACTGAAGTTTGCTGAAAAGCTGAGTGTGCCGTTTTTGCGTGTTCCTTCCGGGTTTGCGCCGCGTGCGGCTCTTCCTTACCTGTTTGTACCGTTGCTTGTGGTGTTGGCGAAGTTGGGGGGTGTTTCGGGTGTTTCCGCGGAGCTTTCAGAAGCGATAGCCGTTGTGGAGAGAATTGCTGGCGAGTGTGCGCCTGAGAAGCCCGTGAAGAAAAACATGGCTAAGAGTTTGGCTGTGGGCGTCAACGGCGCTGTGCCGGTGGTTTACGGTTTCGGCGTTTTTCGGGGTGTGGCGCAGCGTTTTAAGACGCAGTTTAATGAGAACAGCAAGGTTCCTTCGAAGTGGGAGTACTTTTCCGAGCTCAATCATAATGAGGTTGTGGGTTGGGAGCGTGCGGGGAAGTTGGCGGGGTGTTTTTCCGCGGTTTTTATCAGGGACGGTGCGGAGCCTGATGAGATTCGCAGCAGAATCGAAATAACGAAGGGACTTATGCCATCGGGGACAAAGCTGTTCGAGGTGTGGAGTCAGGGGAAGAGCGACCTTGCGCGGATGTTGTCTGCGGTGTGCATCGGAGATTTCACGAGTGTTTATTTGGCGCTTTTAAGGGGTGTAAATCCAACTCCTGTGGAGACCATTAGCTTGTTGAAGGCGAAGGTGAAGCAGAACGGAACGAAAATGCGGATTGTGGGTGAGTTGGAGCGGTTGGCTGCGTCACGCTGAAGTGTTTTCTTTTATGTACGTGGTGAAGGCTTTTTCTGCGGTTTCCAGCGGCAGCATTTGTGGGGGTCGCTTGAAGGCGTAGGCGCTGATGGGTATTATTGCGCCTGATTGTTTCTTGTTGAGTGCGGTTTTCATGGCGCGTATGGCGTCGAAGAGCACGCTGCCTGCGTTGGGTGCGTCTACGGTGCTGAATTTGAGGTCTATTTGCATGGGGGAGTTGCAGAAGTATGTGCCTTTGATCCAGAAGTAGCTGTCGCGGTTGTTTTGGAGAAAATCCACGTAGTCGGTTGAGCCTGCTACGATTTCGGCTTTGTATGGGATTGAACTGGCTACGGATTGGGTTTTGATATTGCGTTTGGTTTCGCGTGTGCGATCCATCGTGTCTAGGGATTCTGTTCCTCCGCCAACGTCTAGTTGGTAGGTTTCCGTAATTTTTACGCCGTTGTCTGAGAGGAGTTTGAGCAGCGTCTTGTGGAGCGCGGTTGAGCCGACTTGGTCAACGAGGTCATCTCCTGCGAGGGGTAGTTGTGCGTTTTCGTATCGTTTTGCCCATGCGGTATCGCTGGCTATGTACGTGGGCGTGGCGTTTATGAAGGCGCAGTTTGCTGCTAACGCTTGTTCCGCGTAGTAGTGTGAGGCTTGTGTTGCGCCGCTTGGGAGGAGGTTTATGAGGATTTCCGCGTCTGCCAGTCGGAGTACCTGTGCCACATCTGTGTCGGGTTGGTTGCTGGGTTGGATGACTGTTTGAGTGCTTTTGCCTATGCCGTCTAGTGTGGGTCCTTTTTGGACTGTTACGCCTGTTGGTGGAATGTCGGTGACTCTTGGGGCGTTGTTGGGCTGTGCGAATATGGCTTCGGCGAGGTCTTTGCCGACTTTGCGTTTGTCTATGTCGAACGCTGCTACGATTTGGATGTCACTGGGTTTGTACCCTGCTAACGTGGGGTTGCGGAGTCCAACGGGGTTTTCCGCGAAAATGGTGTAGTAGGTTAATCCTTGTGTGAGGGCTGAGGCGCAGTTTCCCACGCCTGCCAATGCGACTTTTATTTTCGGCATCTGTGCCACCTTGTTTGGGGTGTTCTTATCTGCGTTGTCCTTATAAAAACCATCGCTGCGGTTCGGGTGGAACCTGCGTGAACTGCTACGCTCACGGCAGACTATAGCCCCCTTATTTAAAGTATAAATAGGCTGCGTGGGTTCTGTATAGCGCTGTTTTGTAAATCGAAGTATTTTGGAAAACCTGTAGTTAATCATTTTAAAAATATATTTTAGCAATTTAGAGCTTGATATGCTTATTTCATTTTTGATTCCCAAAAATAATTTCTCAAGGAAAATTTAAATATGGTGTATGCCCTAGTAGAACTAGAGATTGAAATGCCCGCTCCCAGAGTTAAAAAAGGAAAATGGTCAAAAGAACGCGAACGAAACAAAGACGGCAGTTGGAGAAAAAAGCGTTCTGATACAGGAAAGAAACGCTAAGAGTTAGCTTTTTTTGCTCCTTCGTCGCGTTGCACTAGTTTTAGTTGTATTCTTTTTCTTTGTTTTTGTGGTCTTGGTCTTTCGGATTTTGACGGTTCTATATCCTGTTACATTTCCAAAAATATCCTTAACAACAACTCTTCTAGTGGTCTTAGGTTTCTTTTTGGGTTTTTTATATCCGATTTTCTTTTTTATGGTTTGATGACCCACAGTTACTCCAAGGAAACCCTTGATTTTTCTCTTTTTGCTCAAAGTAGTGTGACCATGACAGTTTTTGCAGACTAAAAAACAGTTACTTTGATTGTTGTTTGCTGGATTATTATCTTTATGGTCAAAGTCATAACGCCTGTCGCCCCATCTCAGGGTTGTGTGACATATTCTACATTGTGATGTTTGAACAAAGTCACTTCGCCATTTAAGGGGGTCTTTTCCAGCAGAACTCATCCACTCCATTTTCTTCGTCTTTGTCGAAAAAGGCTGTCTTTTTTTGCGGTCTTCCCGGAACATTTTTGTTCAATCCTATAAATAATTGATAATTTACACTTAAAATTTTCCCTAATGTTAGAATAACTGAGCAACTTAGTGCTCCGCCATAAGTTTCCTTGTAAGCTAAAAACAAATGCAAATGCCTGAAAGTAATTGGGGGAATAGTTAGAACACTTCAACGATTAAGAAAAAAGGAAGTCACTACGCCTAATTCCCCTTACAAGTTCACTATGTTCTGTAGCGCTAGTGTTAGGAAATAGACTGTGAGCGCTGAGCATACAAAAAATATGCCTACGCCGATGGGTGAATTCCAACCTAACATGTTCTTCACTGTTTCCAAATCCATCTTTTCACCTCCACTCAGTTAACTTCTGCAGATTTACCAGTCAATATATGGGCAAACCGCTATTTCGATAAAGGCGTTATTTTTGTTTATTTAGTGCATCTGCCACTTTTTGCAGTCCAGCGTATAATATGCCTCCCGCTATGCAGGCTCCCACTATTATCGCAACACCTGTGAACAGAGTCGCCACTTCAATAGTCACTTCTTCACCCCTCCGGTATCTCCTTGCTAAATATAACGCCTGGAATCTCTATTCTCCTAATGCGTATAAATAATTTTCACTATTGGTGTATAATTTTATGTTATAATTTTGTGTTTACCAACCGAAAATTGCAAGATTTTATATAATCAATAGACCATAGTGTTCTGAAAGTGAAGATAATTATGAACTCAGTACTCGAAGCCATAAAAAACAGACGCTCCGTTCGAGCCTACGAGCCAAAACCAATTCCAAAGAACATAATCAGCACAGTCATCGAAGCGGGCAATCAAGCACCCTTCACCTCCATGACGCGCGCTCAGCCCTGGCGGTTTGTTATCGTCCAGAACCCGGATTTCAAGCAAAAACTCCTCCAAACCACGCTTCCATTCTGGAAAAACGCCACCGAAAGCATGAAAAAAACCGCCCCCGAACTCTACAAAATGGCCACAAGCATCTACGATGCGATGGACGAACCCAAAGACGTAATCTACTACAAAGCGCCCGTTATCATCTTTGTCATAGGTCCAGCTAATAATCCTGTAAGCTGCGCCCTTGCCTGCGAAAACATGATGATAACCGCCCAATCGCTGGGGCTTGGAAGCTGCTACGTAGGATTCGGCGCAATGGTCAAAGGCAACCCTGAAATCGTACAATCCCTCGAACTAAAGGACGATGAGGGAGTATTCGGGCCTATCTTGCTTGGGTACCCGAAAACCAATCCAAGCGAAGCCCTAGCTACGGCGTTAGAAAGCATCGGACCGAACAAGAAAGACCCAGCGACTAAATGGATCTGAGGAAAGTAAATGGATTCAAACAGAAAGACCGCAATAGTTGTGGGAATACTATTCATAATTGCTACAGCGGCACCCATTACGAGCGCCTTTTTTACAGGTTCAATTTATGACGAAAATTATCTTACCGCTGTTTCTGCAAATGAAAACCAAGTGCTTACAGGAGCACTCCTATTACTAATTATGACCGCTGCAATTGTCAGTATTCCAATTCTGCTGTTTCCAATCTTACGAAAGTACAATGAAGGCTTAGCTCTTGGATACGTTGGCGCCAGAATTTTTGAGGGCTTCTTCAGCGCTGTCAACATAATTAGCTTGCTATCGCTATTGTCATTAAGCCGGGAATTTGTAACCGCAACCGCTCCAGTTGCTTCCTATTTTCAAACCTCAGGCGCTTTAATCCTAGCAAGTTATGATCGGGGCTCCATTCTGCTGGACTTTCCCTTCACCATCGGCGCTCTAATACTTAATTATCTGCTGTATAAATCAAAACTCATTCCCCGATGGCTGTCAGTCTTAGGTCTTATCGGCGCCGCGTTGTGGTTAGTAAACGCCCCCTTACGGATGTTCAGCCTCAGTCCTTCATCGCTGGAGATTTTGGCTCTGCCCATAGCCGCGCAGGAAATGATTTTTGCAGTATGGCTTATAGCTAAAGGATTCAACTCATCGGCAACCGCTTCACAGTAATACAGAACACTCAAACGAAGAAGGAGGTATATCATGGAACTCACATGGAATGGTAGAGCTTTAGTTGTGACGCTGTTCTTCCGCTTGCTCTTTGGCGGATATCTGATTGGAATGGATCAATATAGTTTTAATGATGTTGAAAGCGCGCTGACCGTCTTACTGATATATGGCTTAATAGCCATCTTTGCAGCTCTGTTCCTTTTAGGCATAAGACGTGGACTCATAGGCATAATAGGGCTGGACGTGATTTTCATCATATTACAGTCACTATTCATCGTGGTGACATTAGGTCAAATAACAGAGGCGGGCTTGCACGACCCAGTGAACAATTGGTGGGCCACCCTGTTAATGTACCTATTCTCCGTGCTTACGCTGACATTCGCCATCAGAGCCTACAGAGAATCTCGAAGGCAATAAGCAAAATATCAGTCACCGAAAGGGATTAGGAGACTCACTTGATGCTAAATGCTTAACTGGGATAATGGTTATCTTTTGAGCAAGGTTTATAGGTTCCATAAAGTTTTGTCATTTCAAGCAAGGAAGAACCGTTTTGACCTCGTCTGTGTTATGGTCGCTGTATATCACGGTCGTGGCGGTTGTCATAGCTATCATTATTTTCGTTTACATCACTTCACGAAACAAAACACGTTGCCCCCGCTGCGGGTCAACCCAAGTCCAGAAGACCCCAAAGCAATGGGTTACATCACCACAAGAGGGTTGGAGTCAGACACCCGTTACATTGACTAATTATAAGTATAAATGTCTAAAATACCAAAACGAATGGGAAGACTACTAAAAACAGCTAAACTGCAAATTTTTCGAGAAAAACATCATCAGGTTCTCAATACTTCACTAACCCTCACTAAACATGTAATAGCCCACTCCGACTTCAGCCACCACAATCTCAACCTGATGAACAAAGAACACAAAATAAGTAGGCGCTCCACCGTAAACGTAAACGGTGCTGCAATTGTTGTCTCGGGCTACGCTTGTAAGCTCCGAATAAGAGTCAACGTAGTTAACGCTCCAGTGACCATAAGGATACGTGGGGCTGTACTCAACGTTGAAACCTTGACTCTGCAAATCGTTGAGGTACCATTGAGCCCTAGACTTGTTCACCGCGGAAACATACGCGTTCGGCGCCAAAACAACAGCCAGCAAAACAGTTGCCGCAAGCATCACGCGCATAGCCTGCTTGCTGACTTCTCTTTTTCTCACGTACAAAAACACCGGTACCCCAGTGGCACCCAACAGCAAAAGCGAAAAGCCTGCGGCGAAATAATACATCACCCCAGAGTTGCCATAATCGGTGTGCGGATAAAACAGCTCAAAAATCGCCCACGCGCACACACCCCACAAACCAAGTACCAGATGATAACTGCTGCTTTCCTGTTCAGAGCCAACCACTTCATAAAATAAGACGCGCGAGGCGCTCTTAAATTTTCTCTTTTATACCCGAATATCAGGCCAGAAGCTTTTGGGACTAGATAACATATGGTAGCCTAATAGTCTGTAATTCTTAAGGCAGTAAGGGTTTAAACTTAAAAAAGGGGTATAGGGGAAAGGCAGTTGTGCCAAGTATTTTGCGGATTTGGTTTGTTTCTGCGTTGCTACAGCTTGCCGACGCAGACGCAGCAGCTACCATCTTTTAACTGGTCTCTCGTCTGCTCCCGAAGCATATCTTGTTGCTTATCCGCCACTGGATCAACGCAATCGCCGCAACTGCCATCTTTCAGCTGAGATTTAGTCTGGTCTTGAAGCCTGTCCTGTTGCTGGTCAGCCAAGGGCCCCACGCAGTCACAGTCGCAACAGCTTCCGTCCTTCAACTGCTCCCTGTCCAAATCGCCATTCTGATTTCCCGCAGTCATAGCCGCAGCTGAACCCACAGATACCAGCACCACAATGCACATCAGCAAAGCCGCTGAAACTAATTTCTTGGTTTTATTCACTTTCCATCCTCCTTTTTGATGCAATTTCAACATTGGTTTAGGCTCACTTAAGGGACACGGCGGTACAACCGTTCCAAAAAATGAAACGCCTAACGTGACAGAAACTCTGATCTATTCGCTCGTTACCACAAAAGGCGTGTTTTAAGTCACCACTTCTTGCGTTTGGATTCCCAATCTGCTTGGGTCCCCTCAAGAAACTCGATTTCCCTCTTAACATACTCCAAGTCTTTTTCATCAGCCTGCTTCCGCTGCAAATCGGAAAGCAGCTCATCACAGGCAGCTTTACACCAGAAAAGAACGATGTCGAAAGTTGGATACGCGAAATCTGACACCTTGCCCACTCTGTAATGGATCATTCTTACGTCTCCAACACGCTCTAAATCCGCCGTAACACGCCAAAGACCACTCATGTCACATCACTCTGTTTTTGAGGTAAGAGACACTAAAAAGGCTTAACCCTAAAAGCAAGCGCCAACCAGCCATTGATATGATAACCTTTTAATCTCGACTCGGCACTTACCTAAAGGTTGGTAAAATTGAACAACGAAGCTAAATGCGACAAGTTCACTGAGATCAACGAGTTAGCCCGCCGCCGAGGCTTCTTCTGGCAGTCATACGAGATTTACGGCGGCGTAGGCGGCTTCGTAACCTACGGTCCTCTAGGCGCACGGCTGAAACAGAACATCGAGCGCAAACTCCGGGAACTCTTCGTCACCAAACTCGGCATCCTCGAGATGGAATCTTCAGTCATCGCGCCAGGCAAAGTCTTCGAAGCGTCAGGTCACGTTAACCACTTTAAGGAGCCCATGGTCGAATGCGTCAAGTGCAACAAGCGGTTCCGCGCAGACCACCTGCTCGAAGAATACGCTAAGAAAAGCTGCGTAGAAACCGAGAAAATGAGCCTAAAAGAAATCCAGCAGGCGCTTGAGAAACTCGGCATAACATGCCCCGAATGCGGCGGAGGCTTCAAGCCGCCCCAACAGTTCTTGACCATGTTCGAAACCACCATCGGACCCTACTCGGGCGCCATCGGCTATGGCAGACCCGAAGCCGCCCAAGGCATATTCGTCGAATTCAACCGCCTCTACGCGGCGGCACGCGAAAAGCTCCCTTTCGGCGTCATCCAGATAGGCCACGCATTAAGAAACGAGATTTCACCGCGACAAGGCTTAATCCGCCTCCGCGAATTCACCATCGCCGACCTCGAATTTTTCTTCGACCCCGAAGAGCCGAACTGCTGTCTGCTCAAAGATGTGGAAAACGAGACGTTAACGCTGTACTTGGCGCCTGAACGGCTGAAGTGCTCCGAGAAAACCATAGGAGTCACCGTCAAACAAGCCGTAACACAACAGCTGATCCGCTCCGAATGGCAGGCTTTCTTCATGGCAATGGCGAAAAGGCTCCTGACGGAAATCGGTGTGCCCCCGGAAAACCAGCGTTTCATCGAAAAAACTCAGTGGGAAAAGGCTCACTACGCAGGCCAAAGCTTCGACCAAGAAGTCTACGTGGACCGCTGGGGCTGGATTGAAGTGTCAGGACACGCTCACCGCACCGACTTCGACTTGAGCAGCCACATGAAAGCCAGCGGCGCCGACCTTCGTGTCTACAAAGAATACGCTAAGCCCATAGAGGAAGAGCAGCTTGTTGTGAAGCCCGTAATGGCAAAGCTGGGACCCGCCTTTAAGACGGAAGCAGCCAAAGCCGCCGCGCTCCTATCAGAGGCACCAGCGGAAGAGGTTGCAGCTCAAATTGAAAAAAACGGATGTTACACGGCTGGACCATACAAGATTCTGCCCGAGCACGTGGATATCAGTCGCCAAAAAACTCTCGTGCGCGGCAAACGCTTTATCCCACAGGTTGTTGAACCCAGCTTCGGCTGCGACAGGCTGTTTTACGTGGCGCTGGAGTACGCCTACGGCGTGAAAGAAGACCGCGTAGTCATGAGTTTCCCAAGGAGCATTGCGCCGACGCAGCTTGGCGTTTACCCCTTGGTGAGTAAGGATGGCATAGCAGAAAAAGCAAGGGAAGTGCACCAGCTAATCGTGAATGAAGGCTTGGCGGCGGAACTTGACGAAACAGGCTCCATAGGCAGAAGATACGCGCGCGCCGACGAAGCAGGCGTGCCTTTGGGCATTACGGTGGATTATGACACGTTGAAGGACGGCACAGTCACAATTCGAGACCGCGACACGTGGCAGCAAGTCAGAACCCCAATCAACGACTTACCCGAACTTCTACACAAGTATTTCCAAGAAAAACTAAACTTTGAAGATTTAGGTAGTTTGTTGTCAACTTAAGTCGTTAGCTTTTTTAAGCTACTCACAATACTTAATGTTGGAAAGATCAGCGAATATCGTGGGTGGGAAACAAGATTGGTACTTCCAGCGGAAACAGAACAGCGCTTGAAACGCAGAGCCTTAAACGCGCTTCAGGATAACCTACGCAAGGTTGTAGACCTCACAAGAAAAATTCCTCAGATGGTTGAGTTCTTCTCGAAAGGCGATAAAAACTCGGCGAGGCAACTTTTCAGTGAAATAAGGAAAGGTGAAGAAGAAGTCATCGCCGCGAGGCGCATGGTCTCTACGGAGCTGGCGGAGATAGGTGCCATTCTTATCAGCCGAGAAGACTTCCTCAGGTTCACGAACCTCTCAAGCGAAATCGCCGATTTTTCCGAAGGCATCGCCTACTATCTTATCGAAATAATAGAGCACAACTGGAACGTTTCAGGAGACATAAAGAAAGATTTGCTGGAGCTCTCCGAAGCTGTTTTTGACGCGGTTCTGAAACTAAGAGAAACAATGATGGTTCTAAACTACGGTTCAGCGAAAACGTTGGAAAAAGCCAAAGACGTTGAAATCGCCGAGAGAACCGTGGACGACCTGTACAGGGCCTTGTCGATAAAGGTCCTCAGCAGCAAACTTGACCTTCCAGTCCTGCTGCTTATGCGAGACGTTCTTCAACTTCTGGAAAACTCGGCGGACAAGGCGGAAGACGCAGCGGACACAGCCCGCATACTTTCCTTCATAATGTGACAGCGGGCGAAAACCTTTCATGGCTAAAATCAAAGTCGAACTCATCGAAAACTTCCTCGTAGTATGGGATCCCGCAGACGGCTCGCAGCTGTACAAAACAGGGTTTTATGGCAAACCGCTTGGTATTCCGAAGCCGAAAATTCCCGAGTTCAAAGTTCCATTGCTATTGGATTTGATGGAAGGCTTATACTTGGTTGAGAAGGGCAAGACAACGATTTACGAGGGTTCAGCAAAGTGCAAAGTCGGACTCAAGAAGCTCCGGCAGAAAGCCAAGCAGCTGTACGAAGAGTTCGACGAGAAATACGCTGTGTACAGGGATCTGCGGGCCAGCGGCTTGATTGTAACGCCGGGCATAAAGTTCGGCTGCGACTTTGCAGTTTACAAGTACGGTCCAGGCGTTGAACACGCGCCTTACATGGTTTCCGTGAAGAATGCAGGCTCCGACATTTCAGCCACGGAGATTGTGAAGGCTGGGCGTCTTGCGACTACAGTGCGGAAACGGTTTATCATTGCCGTGCCAGACTTGGCTGCGGAGAAAACGAAGTATTTGATTTTCAAGTGGTTTAAGGCTTAGCTCTGCATTAAGGTTTGATGTTGAAATTCTCCTGTTACGTATTGGTGCGGATAAATTTTTGTAGCCGTTAACGTGCAGCCCTCCTCTACGGTAACATCGTCGGCAATAACTGAAACCGCGCTTATTTTTGTTAGTTTTCGACCGTTCGAGCGGATTGTGGCGTGTCTGCCGATGATGCTGTCTCGTATTTCGGCTTTTTCTCCGATTATTGTTCTGTCTAGAATAGCTGAGTTTTCTATGATGGCGCCCTTATCGATTCTTGTAAAGTTGTCTATGCACGAATTCGCTATTCGGACACCATCCTCTATTTGACAGTGTCTGCCGATAAGCACGGCGCCTTCAATCTCTATTTTTCCCTGCTGGATTTTCTTAACGGTCTCTTCACGCCTTTTCACTGAGTCGTTGCTTTCTCCCTGAACCCAGATTAGCTGTTTTTCGCTTATTTTTCCGCCAAAATCCGTAAGCATGCTGAAGCCTCCGTGGAGCAGCTTCTTCATGGCTTCCAGATAGTTTTTAGGCGTGCCCACGTCGAACCAGTTGCCTTTCAAAGTGTAGCCGTAAACTGGGCGGTCTGTTTGCGTCAAGTAAGGTATAAAGTCGTAGCCAAAGTCCAGTCGATTTTTCTCTTTGATTATTTGCTTGACGCCTTTCTCCTTGAAGACTTTTTTTATTTCGGGTGAAAGCACGTACAGGCCTGTGTTGGCCAGGTTGCTGGGCGCGTCTTTAGGCAGCGGCTTCTCCACGAAGCGTCGGATGCGGCTGTTCTCGTCAATGTCGGCGATGCCTAAGCCTTCAACGTTCTCCACTTCCCTGAGCACTATGGTCATCAACGCGCCTTTTTCCCTGTGAAACCGTATAAGGTCTTTCACGCTGATTTCGAAAACGTTGTCGCCCTGCACCGCGAAGACTGGATTGCGAATCTCGTAGTATTCCATGTTTATCCTCGCGGAATCAGCGCTTCCAAGGTCGTCCACGTTAGGCTGATATTTTATGTGAAGTCTCGGCTTGATGTTATAGCGTACGGAGAAGCCGTAGCCCGACTCGAAATAGTCGTACAGGTCACGGTAGTTCGTGTAGCCTTTCACTCCGAAGATGATGTTGCGGATGCCTTGGCAAGCAAGCGACAGAAGCGAAAACTCCACCAACGGCCTGTTTAGCAGCCTGAGCGCGGCTTTGCTTGTTTCCGCTGTGAGCGGCAGAAGCCGGGTTGCTTTTCCGCCTACGGGAATTATCACTCGTATCCTTTCCGGGCTGTAGTTGTCACCCAACAGAGGCGCGTAGTTGTTGCTCAAAAGACTTCACCAATACTACTGTGTTCCTTTTCGCAACGTATTAAACTTTTCAAATTCGCCCTCTTTATGGGCTTACATGGACAAGCGTTTTCTCACTTAACGGCATTCTCAAGAACCGCCTTCAACGCCACCGCATTATTACGCTCCACGTCTCTCGCCGAATAAAGAAGCGTCACCGTTCCCTTCTCTTTCTCGATTCGTCTAATCTCTTTCAGCAACGCCTGTTTGCCAGTCACCTCTTCTGCGTATCTCTTCTTGAACTCTTCCCACTTTGCTGGGTCGTGAGAAAACCATTTCCGCAACTCGCCACTAGGTGCGACCTCTTTCAACCACAAATCAATCTTGGCTTTTTCCTTACTGATTCCCCTAGGCCAAAGCCTGTCAACGAGGAGTCTGAAGCCATCTTCTTCCGCAGCCAGCTCATAAACTCGTTTAATCCTTATCATCATTAACCTCTGAAAAACTTTTTCAGTGAAAAGCTATACATTTTAGATTTTCCCGTTCTATTTAAAACATCTTTTCCTTCCAAGAACTATGTTTTTTTGAATGTTGGTAGCCTTAAAATGTGCGTGCTTACCGCAATTGCCACTACTACCATGATTACCTGCATCGGCAAAACAAGCGTTGCTGGCAAGAGTCGGTTTAGCATGAAAACTGTTGAGAACCCTATTGTTGCCCACAGCACGGTTAAGGCTGTGATTTTGGTTTTCTTGGTTAGTCCCTTGCCTTCTGTGTAGTTTCGGATGTACTCTCCGAACCATTTGTTGTTCAGCAGCCACCTGTGCATTCGCGGAGAACTTTTGTAGTAGCAAGCCGCGGCGGCTAACAGAAAAGGCGTGGTCGGCAGAATGGGCAACACTATGCCTATGGCGCCCAGCACCACGCATATTGTTCCTGCCACAAGCCATAGTGTTCTTACGAGCTTCTGCCCCTGCTCTTTGCATTTTGATGCAAAGGTTTTCTCCTCTTCCATGCCCCTTCCCTCTCATATTTTTCTTGCCATCTTAAAAATCATGCGATAACACCGGCGGAACGCCGTTTTTCATGCTCTAAAGGAGAATTTTATTAACTGAGTCGAAACTAATGCTTCTTTAAAACAGGTTCGAACGGTCATGGGAAAACTAAGCGGTTTCGTGCGGCTGATGCGGCCAGTCAACTGTGCAATGATGGGCTTTGCAGTGTTTGTCGGCGCGGTTCTAGCACTATCATCGTCAGGCAATCAGTTCTCTAACACTGAATGGCTGGGCGTGCTATACGGGTTCGTCACAGGCTTCCTGCTAACAGCTGCCTCCATGACCATCAACGACTACTACGACCGCGCAATTGACGCCATAAACGAGCCGCACCGTCCCATTCCAAGCGGAACGGTAAGTGCACGGGAAGCTTTGGCTTTCGTCTTCGTTCTCTCAGTGATAGGCTTCGTCTTCGCTTACCTCACAAGCGTTATGTGCTTGGTGGTTGCTGTAATCTCTTGGCTCGTGGTAGTGACTTACGTTACGGTGGGGAAGCGAAGCGGCTTGCCCGGCAACCTCCTCGTCAGCACCTGCGTGGCTATCCCCTTCATCTACGGCAGCATAGCCGTCCTCAGCAGTGTTCCGTTGAGCGTGGTGGTCTTCACGCTGATGGCTTTCCTCTCCAACACGGGCAGGGAAATCACCAAAGGCATAGTGGACGTGAAAGGCGACAGCGCTGAGGGCATTAAGACGTTGGCGGTGCGTTATGGGGAGAAAGGCGCAGCAGTTGCCGCCGCCGTGTTTTATGTTTCTGCGGTGGCTTTAACCCCTATTCCTCCGCTTTTAGGCTTAGTCTCTTTCTGGTTCATCCCCATAGTTCTGGTGACGGATGGCGGGCTTATCGCCTCTTCCGCACTTCTTCTAAAAGATTATTCTCGGGAGAGCGCCCGAAAAATCAAGAACATGATTCTCCTATGGTTCGTCATAGGATTATTGGCATATGTCTTCGGCGTCCTCACATAAAGTAGCTACCGTTTTTGCAGTATCATCTTGTAATGAATAACGGTTGAGTAATCATAAACAAGCACCGCAGAGTTAGTCAAGAAAAGTTGACTAAGCTTAGTCAAGAAACCTTGATAAAAACCCTTTTTTTATTGAATTTACCGTTTTTTAAGTCAGGGATTGCCTATGAAAAAGAAATGTTTGCTGACAGCAGCTTTCATTACAGTGCTTTTTTTGTCAGCACTAGCTGGAACACGGATGTGTTTTGTTTATGGGAATTTTCTTCCAGAAAACACTCCTTTGGGCATTCGAATTAATAGTGACGGAACAGCTGAAGGAACAAACAGCATCCAGCGTAGTGATGATGTCTATACTTTAACAGGTGACGTCTACAACACCATCGTAGTTCTCCGTGATGGCATAGTGCTTGATGGTGCAGGTCATACCCTTCAAGGGAATGGAAGTGGAACTGGTGTTTTCCTTCAACAAAGAAACAATGTCGTAATAGAGAACATGAAAATAAGCAACTTTGACTACGGAATTAAATTCACATGGATGAGTTATGGTTCACAAGCACCTCCAATAAGCAACACTGTCGCCAAAAATACCATATTCAACAACACGTACGGCATCGTTTTCCGTGACGTGTCAGAGAACAACATAATTTCCGATAATCTGCTAGCAAACAACACTTATGGATTAATCATCGGCAGTGAATATTACTCTTCACTCATCTACTCTTCAAACAATGTGCTTAGAAACAACCATTTCGACAACAACAAATACAGCTTTGCAGATTACAACTATCGAGCTAATGACATAGACACTTCAAACACAGTGAACGGTAAACCAGTATACTACTGGGTAGACCAACATGACAAAACTGTGCCTGCCGACGCTGGGTGCGTGGTCCTCAAGAATTGTAGCGGCATAACTGTTCAAAACTTGAATTTTGCCAACAATGGGCATGGCTTGTTACTTTGGTACACATCAGACTCGACGATTGTTGATAACGTTTTGACAAACAATTTGGACGGCATAGTGCTTAAGGAGTCTTCGAACAACAGAATCTTTGGAAATCGCGTTTTTGGCAATACGGAATACGGCATTCGAGTCGACAGCAATTCACAAGGCAACATCATTTCTGATAATATAATCGAGTCAAACGCCGCGGATGGAGTATCTGTTGCCTATTCAACAAGCAACACGATAAGCCGGAATCATGTCACAAACAATCAGGCTAACGGGGTTTCGCTTTCTGTCGCGCAAGATAACGACATTGTCGGAAACAACGTCACGTTGAACAAGGTCTGCGGTGTCCAGCTCCTATATGATGCCAGTAATACCAATGTCAGCGGGAATTACTTATCGAAAAACGGGTTAGGAATTCTGGTCGAAACAGTTGGAAATATAATTACGGAAAACACGATAATAGAGAACGATGGTTGGGGAATGAGGCTTAATGGTTCCCAGAGGGACAACGTGATTCACCATAACAACTTTATCAATAATGCCGTCAAGGATGGCCTACAGGTGTCTATTCCCGCCACTTGGATTTTTGGTTCTTATAGTTCTGGAGAAGGACCAATTTTGACGGCGGGAAATCCCAACATGTGGGACGACGGCAAAGAAGCTAACTACTGGAGCGACTATACAGAGCGGTATCCTAACGCCTCGCAAATCGGTAACACCATGGTTGGTGACACCCCGTTTTTCGTTAACAAAAACAACATAGACCGCTATCCGCTTATGGTGCCCTTAGAAATTTCTTTACCTCCTTATGAAAAACCATCAATAGAGCCACCAGCAACTCAACCAGAGCCAGAATCTTTCCCAACAATCTTAGTCATAGCTTCCGCAACGTCGGCGGCTACTGTAACTGCATGTCTGTTAGTTTACTTCAAGAAAAGCAAACACTAAACAGCAGTGCTCATAGTCTTTTCCAAGCACCCAAAACAAACTTGCCTGCACGGCCAAAACCACATGTACCCTCAGGACTTTTCGCGACTACCAGCGACGTTTCAGGACTTTCCGTGACGAAAAAAGACGCGTGAAAAATCCGTTTTGCAAGCAGAACGATGAACGGGGCTTAAAACACAAACAGCCAAAACGATAGAGGGGCTATAGACAAAACCGCACAACAGTCACGCCATTTCTTCAAATATCTGTTTATTCACACACGCTTCACCCAGGCAATCTTCGATGGTAAAGTGTAGGTTATCCTTGCCCAGTAGGTCCACGTATATACCTGCATGATTTAGCCATGTTAAAAATCCATAAGTACGTTCACCGCGCCTCTTGCATGTGAGGATACTAACATGTCTGAACGTTTTGCTAAAAAATGGGAAAGTAGAAGAAACGAAACATCATTCGTCGATACCATACGTTCCACGGTTTCTCCGCCACCACCACTGAAGCCCCGCATGGACCACGCCATCAGACGCTTGGACCTACAAATCCACAGGCTAGACCAAACCTCTGAAAGATTCACCCAAAAAGACAAAGCCCTCTTCGGCAAGATAGTTGCCGCTTACGAGACACACGACACCGCCCACGCCAACATCTACGCTAATGAGCTAGCTGAAGTCCGAAAAATGGAAAAACTAGTCATGAACGCGAGACTAGCGCTTGACCAAGTACAGCTTAGACTGCGAACTGTAACTGAATTCGGAGACATCGTAGCCACACTGGGTCCAGTCATAGGCGTACTACGCTCAGTCAGCGGAGGACTCGTAGGCGTAATACCTGAAGCGGAAAACGAACTCGGAGACATCGGAAACATGCTCAGCGGCTTAATGTTCGAAGCTGGACAAAGCTCTGGATTTAGCCTCAACTTCAACTCGGTGAACGAAGACACAGCCAGAATCCTTGAAGAAGCAGCAACAGTTGCAGAGCAGAAAGTCAGCGCTAATTTTCCAGACTTGCCGCCTGGACTCTCAACCAACACGGCGAAAAGCAAAAGCACCAACTGAAAACGCTTGAACGTTTCATCTCTTACTTAACTCCCCACTCATTTTTTGCAGCAGTTATCCAGATTCAAGTTTTAATGAAGCCACGTTTCTACGTGCTAACTTTCGACGCAAACGTTGACCTATGCAGCAGCCCCTCAATAGAACGTAACAGCTGATACCCGAACAGTATTGCTGCGAAGTAAGTGGGCCACAAAATCACCGGCCAATTTCCAGGAGTATAATTCCAAAGGTTCGTGGAAACGGCGAAAAACTCCATAAGCGCCAACGCGAACATTCCGCTCAACGCCAAGAAAACCTGCTCTAAGATTTCTTTTCTACCCTGACGCTTATGCCTGACGAGTAACAAAACTATCCACGAAGTGAGAAAGGCGAAAAACAACACGTACCAACTGGAGTTGAAATCAAACAGTACATTCATGTCGCAAGTCAAATGAAATTATGCTATAAAAAGGATTCCATCACTTTCCAGTATTACGTTTCTTGCCGCTCTTTCGTTTCTTCCAACACTTCGGGCAGAATACAGGTCTATGCGGATCAGGCTTAAACGGTACCTCGCACGGACTGCCGCATTCACTGCACACCGCCTCATACAACTCCTCATCTTTCTGTGCCTCTTGGAACAGGCGGTAACGTTTCAGACGCGGCCAGCCAGTCTTAGCGTAACGTAGCATCGACGGGTTCGCCTTCAGCCATCGCATCATATGAAAGAAACTCTTCGCCCGCTTAGCCTCACGCTCCTCTAAAGGTTCATAGCCCAAGTTTCTGATCTCGTCAAGATACGCGATTTCCACGAGCCTCTGCGCTTCGCCAGTCACTCTCACGCGGGTAACGAGTTCTTCACCGTGAACTTCCTGCAGGTCAGCAACCGCCACATCGAAAATGTCACCTTGGCAAACGTGAATCTCCTCGTCAGGCTTAACCTTCAGCTTTGCAAGCAGCTGAGCCGTGACTCGTGAAGCCTCCTGCAGATACTCTTTGCTGCAGAAGATGTCTTGGTAGAACTTAACGTCGATGAGATCGTACTTGAACTCGCCAGTTTCCTCGCGGTAGGCGCCTATGACCACGCCGAAAAGCAGGTCGCCGCTGCCCGCGTCATCAACAATAAGGGTCATCTGGATTACGCGCTCCTTTTTCTCTATGCAAAAGCCGAAGCGCGTATAAAAAACTATTCTGAAAAACACGAAAAATGGCGGTTACGAGCGGGTTTTACTCGGGAAACTTTTCTATGAACCGCTTCACGTTTCGTCGGTACTCTTTGAAGGCTTCCCTGCCCTTTCGCGTCAGCTTCAAGGCGGTGTGCGGGGTCCTGTCCACGAACTCTTTTGTCACCTCAACGTAACCCGCGTCCTCCAGTTTCCGCAGGTGCGAACTCAGGTTGCCAGGCGTCATTCCCGTCTGATGCTGGAGAAACTGGAAGTCGGCGCTCTCCACCACGTACAGCTGCATCATTATCGCTAGCCTAGAAGGTTCGTGTATCAGCCTATCGACGTTCTGTATGTCTGCGTCACTGGACGGCATTGTGAGGGGCACCTTTCGGCAATGGATACTTGCGAATGAACCGCGCCAGAAGCACTGCACCGCTTGTAATGATGACGCTACCTTCGACTAATAGGAGGTATTCGAAGGGAACACTGAGGAAGTAGCCGCTGACGAACAGGGCAAGCGTGAGCAAACCGTAGCCATGAAGCCGTTTCAGCCCCATAGTGTACGCGAACAAGCTTCCTATGACTGCAGCGCCTAAGCCTATCCAGATCATGCCGTACTGGAACAAAATCGTCTCAATCCATTCTGGTCTGCCGTTTTGAAATGTCATTATAGTGAACAGGAAGAAGACGCCTAAACCCGCCACTGACAAGCCTAATAAGAGGGCGAAGAGCTTGTTTGAACCTTTCGTTCCGATGTTAACGTAGCCGATTCTGGGCAAAGTTATTTTTCTTTTTGCTTGAATCCAAATGGGCAGGACTATGGCAATTAAAATGCCGGGCATGAGGACTGCAAAGCTGAAGTCCAAGATTTTGTCCGCAACTATTCCTAGGCCAAATGCTAAAGCGTAGAGGCCAATGATTATGTCCAGTAGACCGTCTTGGTGGTAGGACATGTACGTTTTTTTCTCAACTTCTCTGAGGGTGTCCTGTTTTGTCACGATTTTCACCATTAATTACAGAGTGGTTTGTATGATATAAAGGTTTGCATTGCAAAGTAATTTGTATAAGTATTTTTATGGAACCTTGTTTTTTCTTTTTGCGTACTCACGTGCAACCGCAAACAGCACACTCAGAAAAACAGCAAGAAGCAACAATGCCAAAGCGATGTCTCCTATGAACAAAAACTCTATTATCACCAAAAAGTAAGAAACACAAAACACTATCAGCAAGCCCTTAGCAAAATCGCCAAGCCCAGCCAAATATTACTCCTCGCCTTGACTTTCCTTTATCGTTTTAGTGACAGCACGTGCCCTTTTCTGCCACAAGCCTCAACAACTTCGCCACTTTCGCCTCATCCACATCCTCTAAAGAATAAAATTTAAGGTGACGCATCATCTTTCCTTTCCCCTCAAACAACGTCGTCTCTTTTTCCGACAAGCTCATCACCGAAAAACCCAAATTCACGTGATCTTTAAGCGCCACAACATAAAACTTCCCCTCATACCAAGGCACGCCCATCTTTAACTCCTCCTTGATGCCGGGCAGAGTTTTCAAGATCATGTCTCTTAGCCTTTGAACAATTTCCTTCTGTGGAGATTTCTGTTTCTCCAAGTATTTTTCAACTTCCGCGCTCATCTTCACCCACGCCTCAAGCTAATTTATACAGTTCCAGCAAATAAAATGTAGGTTTTAGGACCGCAGGATTAGAATCCCACTAGTCGAAGAGCTTGCTACAAGGCTGTTGCGCTGACGAAATAAGCGTCTTTTCTGTCGGATACAAGTTTAATGTTGTAACTAGTCCCATTTACATACGGGTAGTTAACTGAGATTTCCATGCTCTCGCTGGAAGAAATCTTTCCTATAGCTGGGTCTGTTGAGAAAGGCTGTTTGTCGTTGTTTATCCACACTTCAGCAACCGTGAAATCCACTATCCCCGAATTGTTGACAACCAACTTGACCGTGTTTCCGCCGGAAAAAGTAACGCTCGACACAGTGACCCCCTCCATGGGCAAAGTCTGCCTCATGTGTGGTTCTGTCAACGCGTTCACAGCTACGCTTATTACGACCATAATAACTATGAGCAAAATTGACGCGTTGAAAAGGTTCCGGGGTTCCATGTTTTTTCTGAGACGCTTCATTTTTTTCATCTTTGCTTTGGAGATTTACGAATCGGCTTTTCTATATCAAAATAAGACAGCAGAGTCACATAATTCAATTTAAAAACCTTCAAAACGTCCATTCCTAACCTTAAACTTGTTGCCTGTCGTCTAAGTGAATTCCGTTCAGGAGGGAAAACATGGCATATAAACTTTACTTACTGCATTGTAAAATTCATGTTGCGAAGGTGTCGCTGAAACGCCACCGAGAAATTCAGGTTTTCTTCGGAGTTCGATGTCCGTTCAGCTTTGCTTCCCACTGTTTGGGTGTTACATAAACGTTTAAATGGTAAACCTGTTTCGCATTTAACGTGGCAAAGCACGAATAGCGCGAAGAAACATGACTGAAACTGGAAAAACAAAATGTCAAATTTGCGGGTGTGAAATTTCACAGGAAAGCAGCTACTTGTTTGAAGGCGCAATCCTCTGCGACGATTGTTACATGGAGGAAACGCATCCGGTCAAAACATGTGATCCTAAAGCCGTTCACTCAGCCAAAGTGCTGGGCAAATCCGCTACGCAAAGCGGGGAAGCCAGCTTGGATGAGCTGCAAAAAGCCCTGTACAGGTTTGTGACGGACAAAGGAAAAGTTACCCTTGAAGAGATATGTGCCGAGTTTAATCTTTCTCCGGTGAGGGCGCAAAACCAGCTGGCGATTTTGAGGCATCTTGAGTTGGTTAAGGGCAAAAAAGAAGCCGACAACACCTACATCGTTCCCTTTTAACAAGACTTGAAATCCACGGATTTTTTCTCCTGTTTTAACCGCTTAATCAGAACTTTAACTTTTTCTTCATTTCCAAGAGCATCCTCCATTATGGCGTTTGCAAGCACATAGATTCTCAAATCATTCAGCAAAGCCATCTTTCTAAGTTGCTGATGCAGATCAGCGCGAACCTCAACAACCGTCCGTCTTCGCCCATCCACCTACTACACCCTCGCAAGCTTGTATCGGCTGAGACTATTCGTCTTGCTCTTGAGTTGGAACACGTAGTCCGCAAGCAACGGCTGCTCCCTTCCCAGCTCTAGTACTGTCTCCAGCGTCTGCGTCTTGGCGTCAGCAAAATACTCCGCGCTCAGGATGCGGAAATCTCCGTCAACCCCCTCGTTAGGCAGTTCGACATGCGCCTTGTCGCCAGCCAGCAACGGCGTAGCACCATAATCCATGACTGTGCTTCTAAGCGTAAGCTGCTCAGCGGAATCCTTCAAACTCGCCAACAGCGCTTTTGCTCGCGAAGTGCACTCGTCGTCGCTCCAGAGTTCCTCATCCACCTCAACAAGCTCCCTCAAGCCGTAGCTGCTTTGGCTGCCTGCGTCTTCCTGCATGGTGCTGTAGCGGCGACCGCCGAAGAATAAGCAGTCCACCCAGAAACTGCCTGTGCCCGTGCCGTCAAACCAGCAGACCACGCGCACCTTTTTTACGCTTTTCCAGTCGAAGCCGCTTTGCACCTGCCACTCGTCAGCGGCGGCTGAGCTTACCCGCACTTGAGTCTGAAACCACTTCTCATGGCCAAGCGTAAACTCGTGTCCAGCCGCGTGGTCTGCCGAGTCAAAAAGCGTTAAGGTCACGTTGCCGTTAAAAGCGCTTTCTCGGCTGAGCCACAGGTTCAAAACTGGAAAAAGCGTGGCGTCCACTTCTTTGCCCGCGTCCAGCGTAAGCAAGCAGCCGCCGTAGCTGAGGCTCTCCACAGCGGTTTTTATGCTTCCCGAGCCTTTCACCTTCACGGTGCTGTCGAAGCTGACGGTGCCGGAAGTGCTTGTCCACGCGCCGTCTGCGGGCGTTAAGTTTTCAGTCCAAGCGTCCTTGTCTAGGGGCACGCTCTTGTCAGCCACGCCGTAAACTGTTACGCGGTTGCGCACACGGTGGATGTTCCTGCTGTACTCGCTCTGCTCAATCCGTTCGCTCAGGCTAACGGCGCTGGCTTTGCTGCTTTGGGGAAAGAACTCGAATTTGCCGTCAGGCTCCACCCTGAAGTCGTAGCCGATGACGCCTGCTTTATCCGCGCTTTCCGCTATGTGCTGCAGGATGTCGATGACGGGCGTGTCCTGGTACTCCAGCCGTGTGTACGTAGTATCCGTAGCTTCCACCAGCTCGGTGCTGTCGCGAACATGGCTTAAACCCACATAGTAATCCAGCAGGTCCTTGACGATTTCCTCGCCCTTCTTGTTCTCGTAAGTCTTCGTTACCACGCGGCGAAACAGCCGTTCGCCCCAGCACCGCCCGCTGATGCGCACATAATTCTCCACGGGGCGTGGACTCGTGCTTGACGCTTTCCACCCTGCACGTCATCAGCAAAGGGCAACTGGCGCCTCTTCCCAGGCTTATGCTACCATCCACGCCCACGCTTATCGGAGTCGCGCTGTTCGGGCTGTACTTGCCGCCCCAGTTCTGCAGCAACACTTCGAAGCTGCTCACTTCACGCGTGCAACCCAAATGCACACGAAGCTCAATCACGTCTCCCTGCGGCGGAGTCACCCCGCCAAGAACAGCAGCCACGACAGGAGCGTTCACGCTCACCGCTTACTCCACTCCACGCCTATACAGCTCAGCTTCGCCAGCCCGCTGAATACTACGTACATGAGAAGACGACGCCGCAGCCGACTCATTAAAGCTCTGCACGCTCGCGGTTGCCGAGTTCATGCTGTTCGCGAAGCTTATCATGGCAGCGGCAGCCGCCACGATGACTGCGATGCCTACGCCCGTCAAAGCCAGAAACGTGGCGAAGCTGATGTTCAAACTGTTCTGCACAGCCGTGGCCACTGCGGTGGCGGCGGCGTAAACCTTCTGAGCCACGGCAACGCCCGCGCTTGTGCGCATGAACATGCCCATAACCGAAACAACCATCATCGCAGAGTTGAAAGTCCGTGCCTGCTCGTCGTTCAGCAACCCAAACTGGTTGGCGATGTACCCAACCGCAGCGCCCGTGGCACCCAACCCTGCTTTGGCAGCGCCCAAGCTCTTGACCCGAGCCGCAAGCACCTCAGCGTCCGTTTGAACCCTGCTGAACTCGGCGCTTCTGAACCCGCCGTACGCCTGCTTCTCAGTGTCCGTGCACTGCTGCGTAAATATCCAATCGGCAAGCTCCACGATTTTCGCCTCTATCTCGCTGCTTCGAGCGTCGAACTGGGGGTCGAAGTACGCTTCGAACAGGAAATCCACGGCAAAACCAGCGGCAAACGCGGCTCTTCCCCATTCAAGGTCGGGTCCAGACTCGGGAACCACGTAAACGTACAGAGCATAATCCATAACGAACTGGTAATAAGCGTCTGGAACCTTTGCCATTCTTTTCATGCGCTCCCGACGACCGGCTGTTTCAGCCCGCTTAAAATCCTGTCAAGCTCCTGCTGGAGCACACTCAAAGGCGGCGCGTTGCCGGCGACGCTGATGTTTTGGTCTCCGACGCTGAAGCTTAAGTCGACCGCGGAGCCGCCTGTCAAGTAGCAAATCGCGTAAACCGCGGCAAGTACTGTGATGAACTCTTTTTCCGCCTCAGTGCAGTCCGCGTAGTCTATTTCTTTGCCGCGCTCCAGCTCCAGAGTGACTTCGGCGCGTTTGATCATTTTCTGGAGTTTAGCGTCTGGAATGTCCGTTTGGGTCACATTGATGGTGTCGCGCACGTCGCTAAGGGACACGTTTGCCAATCAGCGTCAACCTCACACACAGAAAAAGCAAATGTTTCAAATTTAAACAATTTTCACGATAAAAAAGCCAAATTAGAGTCTATTTAACAAAAAAGGCTTAAGGAATAAGCAGTTGCGCACAACCAATTTCGACTGAACCCTATTGGCCGCTGGGTTGAGGAGTTTATGGTGTAGCCTTACACTGCTCTGTTAGGTGGCTACTTCCGCTCAAAAGCTTTTAGCACGCCCCAACCGCGCTTTTTAAGCGCCACAGCAAAAAGTGTCGCAAACAAAATCAGAGACAAGAACACCCACGGCGAGAACTCCGGAATCACTGCGACATCAGCGTTGAAGTTGTGCAGCACGTCAGCAACCGCGTTCACCGCCAAGTTCAGGGATTCCCCGCTTCGATTCCTAAACGTGTCGTTGCTCCAATCGTAGTGCTGGTCCATCCAGACGCACGACAACTGTTCATCCCCATCAAACGTCGTGTCATAAGCCAGCGTCAAAGCCGCATCATAAGCCGAAAGCGTGCTGAGGCTCCCATCGAACACAAGAAAACTGTCAAAGTCATCCACGTAGCTGTTCGTCCGCGTCTGCACGTAGTCCTCATAGTCGCTGTGATGCGTTTCGGTGCCCCACGCCGTAGCTGCACCCATCACATGCCCGAAAACGGCCATGTCCGCGATGTAATGCGTGACTATGCCCAACTGCTTGGCGGCGCCACTGAAGTTCCCGGCGTTGTAAGCAGCCACCGCTTTCGCATATTCCTCTACGGCTCTGTCCGCGGCAGCGTCGTCCTGCACCGAATCGTTGGCAAAGTAGTAAACATGGTGCTTGGTGGTGTCGCCTATTCCGTCGGCGGCTCCACCGTTATCCGGCAGTTCGGTTCCGTACAAGTAAGCGGCCTTGTTGTCCAGCAGGAACTGCTTCTCTCCAAGCGGCAGCCAATCCAACGCGTGCTCCGCAATCCAGTCATGCGTGCCATAATCAGGATTCGCGGGGTCGGCGCTGTAGCCGCCGTTGCTCCAGCCATAAACCCCAGTGGAGCCTGCGACGAGACAGGCGCTTAAAAGCCCGATAAGAAGTAAGCTGGCTGCTTGCCTTTTGCACATGGAATCTCATTTAGCGGTGCTTTGGGATTTAAGAGTTGCCTATTCGCCTGTGAGCTGCACCGCCAAGTCGCCCAATATGAGAAACAGCCTTGTTCTCTTGACGCCTCCCACGCCGACTCCAACGACTTCCACCAAGCTGACACTCTCGCACACCACAAGTGTCTTATGCACTAAAGCGCCATCAGCAAGGTCAACCGCATCCAAAGCCTGCAGCACACGACTAGGCGTAGAAACAGCATCCAAAAGCGACAAGGCATCGGGCACCTTTAACGTTTTCAGGAACCGCGTCACATCGGTGAGATTCACGGAGTCCGATGTTGTCAGCAGCCTCGAAGAGAGAACCGCTTCTGCTGTGTTTGCCAGGTCTAAAACGGGGACAGATGGCTTATGACAAAAAGCCGCGTCAAGAACGCTCACGGTGTCTGCGACGGTTGCTGGCTTATTCGCAAGCGTCACGTCTGAAAGCTCAAGCGAATCCGCCACGTCCACGAGCGTGGGTTCGCCGCCGCCTTGCGTGTAAGTCGCGTAAATACTGTAGCATGGGTCGCCGTAGCTTGCTTCGCTGGTCATGGGGTCGCTCCACGAACCGTAACTTTGGCTTCTATACCCGTTTTCGTTTCCGCCACCCGTTGAATCGTAGTTCCATAAGGCGTTGCTTTGCTGCCACACGCAGAGGTAGTACTTCGTTCCGTTAGTCACTGAAGGCGGGTTTGGAAAATTCATGACGTTCCACTGCGCTGTGGTGTCTATTTCTATTTCCTCGGTTTCAGCTATGAGCGCCCCCGCATCTCTGGTTGAGACATATTCGTATAATGCGGCTTTCATGTGACTAGTTCCCGAACTCGTGCGGTAATATGCGCTGATGGAATCCACTGTTCCGTCTCCATCCAGAGGCGTTCCCACCTGCCCCGTTATTTGGGCATACGTTGCCGTGGTTGCTCCGATAGACGTGTAGCCGAAGGTTGGGTCAACAACCACAGGATATTTGGCGGAATCCAAGAACTCTTGAGGCAAAGTAATCGTTAACACGCCTGCCTCTTCAGCGTCACGGTTGAATTCAGCCCACGCAGTTTTTCCGTCAGCGTCAAAAGTTGCGGACGATAAACGTGACAGATTTTTCCAGTTTTGTAGACGCCGCTCCGCTTGGATGCATGATACACTGCGTAGCTGCCCACGACGTTTTCAGGACGCCAAAACTCCGCGCCCTTCTTTGTCTTCACGTATGTATGCGTCCAGACTTCGCAGTCTTGTTGCTTAAACTCCTCTGTCAAAGGCGGCTGATAATAAAACACCACGTTTTCCCTGCTGAACGGAACCGCTATTGCATTAGGGTTTGGCTTGCCTGACAAAATAAACTCAAGCTCTAAGCCGCCGCCTTCAGCTTTCGCTTGCTCCGCAGATAAAGCGTAAGTTCTCGTTGACGTCTGCGAGGGCAACTGCTGCAAAACGTTAATTTGCAGTTTAGCGTCCCAACGCCGAACCTCAGCGAGACTCACCTGAACCATCTACGAGAACGTTATCTGCAAGCTCAACGTCCAGGTTTCGCCAGAGCTTTTTGTGCCTTTGCTGGTAACCTTGCGGTTCAAGTTCTTGCCCATGTCACTGGCGGCGTTCACAACCGTGTACTCTTCCCACGCGTAATTCGCATCATCGCCGCCGAAAGTCGCCCGCCACTCCGCCGTCTGCCCGTTTCGCTGCGGGTAAGTTGCATCCATCGCCTTGTACGTCTTGTTCGAAGCCGCCTGCAAACCTGTCTGCGCTGCGTTTTCAGCTACGTTGCTGTCGCCCACTCCAAGCCTCGCGTTTGAACTGTCCCATTTGGTCGGTGTTCCCAGACCGCAGATGACGTCGATTAGCTCCTGCAAGCCTTCGTTCAGGGCAAGGTTAGCCTCGAACTTTTCACTGCAAACATACGCTTGCGCATAAAGGCTTATGGCTTCCTGCACAGGCATCCCCGCGTGCAAATCTTTCGCGATTCGGGCGTCTGGGTCTTTGAACTTGTCTATCCGCCAGCTGGCTTTCCAGCCGATTTTATCCAATGCTTTTTCCATGTTATTCCTCCCTTTTAATGCGGTTTCTCGCACAGCCAGGCAACGCTGACTATGTTCGAGCCACCTCGCTCAAGGTGCCATTCCACTTGAACATCAAGGTGAAAAGCAGGTCTGCAGCATCATACGCTTTCAAACTCGCTAGGATGCCGTCAACGTTCCACGTGAACGCGAGCTTGGTGATTTTTCTGCCCGGCGGAGGACACGTGAGGTCCATTAGTGCGCTGTGAATTGCCCGGTACGCCTCGTCATACCTGTTATACGCCACCTCAGTCATTGCTTCGCCTCCGTAGGCTGCATGTTTTCCCACAGTTCCCAGCCGAGCTTGACCGCGTTCTTGCGGAACTCTTCGGGACGTACGAAGCCAAGCTCCGCAGCCCTAAGCATGTCCGCCATGTTGGCTTCCTGTGTTTTGGGGGTACCCCAGTGCAAACGCGGCTGCGCCTTCGCAGGGTTCAAGCCTGCCTGAGCCAGAACCGCATCGAAAATTTCTCTTTCAACCTGCCGTTTGATGTATCGCTGTGTGGGCTTGATGAGCATGTTCTGCAGTTCCAACGCCGCTTTTGCCGAAGCTTCCGTAAAGCCTGGCGTGCTGAACAAGCGTGGCAGAGGCGTCTCGCAGCCGAGGTAAAACTCGTTAATCAAATGGTCAACGTAATACTCAAAGCGGGCTCACGGGTCCAGCGTTACGGGTCGTATGTCGCCTTTTCCGCTGTAGAAGAGCTAGGCGCCTTCTTCGCCGCGGTTCTTGATGGCCTGCTCGAAAGCTTTTATGGTGTTTTCATCCGCCCGTCCCAGCAGGGCTAAAACGTCTGGTCCAGCGTACTTCTCAAAAATCTTAGGCATTATGCGCTCTATTTTGGCTTTCATCCACGCAAACGCGGGGCGCTTATCAGATTGGAAAGCCAACGAGTGCAGCAAGACCTGCAAAACGCCGGTGCCGTAGCCTGAAACGCCGAGACAGTTTATCCGCCAATGGATAATCGCTTCCGCGTCCAAGCTTTGGCCACCGTAAATTTGCCGCAGCTTGTAGCTTTCGGTTTTGTAGGGGATTTTAAGCGTCTTTTCTTCTATGAAGTTTTGCTGTATGCGTTCAACCGCTTCCGCCGGCAGTCTGTGCAGCGCCGTCAGGTTTTCAGGAGTTAATTTAAGCCAGAAGTCGTTTCCGCAAGCAATCAGCCCTCGTGCCATGTCGCAGAGTAACGCATCCAAGTTGACGTTTTCGTTGAAGCTGTCCATGACTCTTTTGGCTTCATCTGCCTTCTCGTAACTCTCGTCAACCGTCGTGTAGAAGCCCGCGCCCACCGCTGAAGCAGCCAGCAAGTCAACGCTTGCCTTGCACGTGGGGTCTCGCTCGTAAAGACTGATGACGTCAGCCAAAAGAACCTGCGGCGTCTCGTAAACCAGCGTTTTCTGCGGAACAGCGTATCCGCTTTTCGTTTTCAAGGAGAAGGCTTCGGCTAATCGGCGCAGCACGCGGCTCACTCAGATAACCTCCAGGAACTTGGCGCCCTTTTCCGTTAGCACGTACGGCGCGCGATGTTTCTGCCCGCTTTTCTGCAGGTAGCCGCTTTGAAACAAGTAGTGGAATATGCCTTCGAAAGTGGCGTGCGTGCCCGCTTTTCGAACAGTTCGTTTTTCCAGTTCAGTTCGGGAAAGCGGTTGCCTCTCAAGCTCTTTCAGGACGATTTTTGCCAAGTTCATTCTATCTTTTAAGCGTCTCATGTGCAATCAACCTCTACGGGTTTTCTTGTGCTAAAAAACATGGGAAAATGAAGAGTGCAAACCATCCGTCTTCCTCCGTCTGGTTATCACTCAAGGCTTGTGCTTATGTTGGTCATTTTCGCGATAGCTTTGCTGCGGAGAACACCCACGCCGAACCGTGTGGTCGCCCGTACGCCATATTTGCCGTTTTTTATGTCTTCCCAGTCCTCAACCGTGATGTCCCGCCTAAGCAGCATCACAGAAGCCACTCGCGTGTCTAAGGCGTACGCGACGCCGTTAGGCACCAAGGTGCTGGCTTGGACGCGCATGCCTAAAACGCTGCCTATGCTGCCCTGCTCCAGATCAGTTTGTCCTGCTGGCAGGTACTGTGCATGGATGAACTTGTCGTCCGTGAAAAGCTGATGCAGCTGAGTTTCGTCCAGGGCTAAGACTGTGAGTCTCCAGTTTTCTTTTCTGACCGTGTCGTGCAGCTTGACCAGCCCGTTCCAGTTCATGGCTGCGCCCTCATGGTCTACGGTGTCTCCGCCAGCCAAGTCTGCGTCATCAATGGCGGCGTAGAGTGCGATTATGCTGTTGGTTTCTTCTTCGCCTAGGGCTCTGCCGACCTTCTCCGCCATGTTATCCATGATGTTCCATGTGGCATCTTCCAGAAACTCCCTTGTCCACTCCTCAGACGATTCCGCGGTTACGTTCGTGTAAACGTCCACGGTGCCGTTCTTTTTGCCGCTTAACCTTGTGGCCGCGCCTTCAGCATAACGGTACGCTACAGCCTTCTCGTCCAGCGGGAAACGCTCCATGGCTTCGGTTGTCGGACGCACCGTGATTATGCCTCTGCCAATCATCTCTGGGTAAGCAGCTTGAACAAGCGTGTCATGCAAACGTCCTATGGCGCTTACGGCGTCGCTGAACAGACCTTCTCTGACACCTACTTCGCAGTACCGCTTCAGAAACGGGTGCACATTCGCCTTGTGCCTAAGCGTTTCCACGTGTTCCTTGAATTCGCCGTCCTTCTACATCAGGGATTCGAAAAGTCGTGGTTTCATGTCTGTTCGCCTCACACTTGGATGAAAAGCAGGTCGTCTGCGGTTGTTGCTGTGTGCAGGGCGGTTCCGAGCTTGCGGTTGTAGTAGATAGTGTATGACGCTGAGCCGTTTTCGTCTACGGCTTGGTCCGTCAACTCAATCACTCGTTTTGAGTCGTCAGCACCGTAAACCGCCTTGCATCGAGTTATGGCGCCGCCTGCCTTGACTTTGACTCTTCCGCGGGTCAGCACTGGGCACTGTTCGCCAGAAGCAGCGCTTTTGACGGCTACGCCTATACAGTCTTGCGCCGTGGTTGCAGGGGAAACCTTGTTGTCGGCGCTCAAGTAGACGGGGTCGCCTTTCTCAACGGTGACTGCTGCTTCGAAGGATTCTATTACGGCGTTGGGGTCGTCTGTTTCACCTATTGCCATCCAGCTTTTTCCTGTAAAATCAGTCATTTTTCATCTGTCTCCAAATTTTTCGTTTTCACCGAGTTCATCCTCAGCTACTCCCGGTCAAATTGTGACTTTCCTGCAGATTATGAAGATTCACGAGGACCCTGCGCAGCTCCTGGCACATTCTCTGGGGTCCAAGGCTCCAACTGCGCTGAACAAGGTCGTTTGGCATAACATTCTCAATCAACTTCAATGCTTCGCCCACTGGTATTGTCGGCTCTGCCGGCTTTTTCAACAGACTCTCGTAAAATGCGCTCCGATTTTGCTTCGAAACCATATAGCTCAGGTGAAGCTGAAGCCAATCCTTAATCTTGACCTAGTCCCACATTTTCTCTTTGGAAAAGAAAATAGCCTGCGTGCGCTGGGCTTCGGGTTGCTGCCGCGGCTTGCCCATTAATGCTAAAACGCCGTTTTCTCGGTCAAGCCAAACAGTGGTGAAGTGTTCGGGCATGAACGCTGAAGCGTCTTGGTAAAAACCAAGGATGTACTCGCCAGCCACTATGGGCGCGGCTTCTTGCTCCTTAACCCGCAGCGCTTCAACGATTTGAATGTTGGTTTCTGATATTCCAGGCACCGCCACCAAGCTTACCTCCGCGTTGCGTAATCCGTGCGGGATTTTTCCGTCAACTATGTCAATGCTCTCGTAGTCTGCGCCGACGCTTACGTGCCTGATTAAGCCTTTGCGGATTTTCTCAGCTGTTTCATCATCGTAAATTTCTGCCTCGTACCATAAGCGCTGTCCAGCCCACTTGGTTTCGGCGACCTTACCCACCGAGTTTGCGGTGGTCACGTGCTCTATGTAAACGGGAGCATCAGCGAGTTTGCCCGCGAAAGCTTGCAGTTCGTCAGGCGTGTAAATGAAGTTTCTGCTCATGCCTGCGGTCATGGCGATGCCGCGTATCCTGAGGGGTTTCTCCATGATTTTCCCGGTGATGGTGAAGGGCAGAACCGCGTAGACATGCTCTTTAGCAGGCTTGTGATGCTTTTCAAACCATTCTTTGGCTTTCTCCAAGGTCCAACCTTTGTCTTTTTCGAACAAGTAGCTCACGACTTCCATCGCGTGCTTGCCTTCGGGTTTGCCTATTACGGCTTTGATTCCTTCCTTTTCGTTTAGCACGATGGTTTTAAGAGTGTCCTGTTGGAACTCTTCAGGGTCTCGGTGCCCGCTTCTGATGTGCTGTTCCGTGGTTTCCCATGGCATTTTTCTTAGACCTCACATAACTAATACCCAATTAATATACTTGGAAAGTGAAAAGGTGAATTGTACCGCAGCGTGGTCCATCTGTGGGCTAACGTGTGGACCATCCTGTTGGTCTAAGTCTGAAAAAGTGATTGAAATGCCGAGAAAATGTGTGGTAAAAGTCGTGTTGAGCAAGGAGCAAAGGGAGATTTTAACTGAGTTAGCTAGGCGGTTGGGAACTAGCGAGAGTGAGACGTTGCGTATGGCTCTGATGGATTATGTTAAAGAGTTGAGTTTAATGAAGGAAAGTCTTCATCGTAGCAAAAACTGAATTTGAGCAAATTTATGGCTCTCGTAATGCTCAAGTTCTGATTCGGCACCTGCGAATAAAGCTAAATCACGGATTAACTTTAAATGCAATCAAACTACTAATAATAGGCAACTGCCCTTTGAGCAGCTCAAAAGGCGCACACGATGGGGGTTCGGACATTGGCAAAAAGAAGTGAGTTTGATAAGCTTTTGGTTAGCGCCATCGATGAAGCGCTTAGCTCTCTGGGCGAATCAGTGAAACGTTCAATATATTTCCACATAGAGCACAAGTTCAACGTGGCAAGAAACGAAATCCCTGAAAACCTCGTGGAGTTTCAAGGAGGGCTTGAGAAAATATTCGGCACGGGTGCTCAATTCATAGAGATTCTGATAATGAAAAGTTTGCACGCGAAAGTTGGGCTTCCGCTCAAAATGGCAAGCAAACAACTCGAATTCGCTGAATATGTAGACGCAGCCAAAGAAGGCTTTCTGAAAAAGACGCGTTAAACGAAGCAGTGAGAGCAAGCGTCCAGGAATTTAACAGCGGTTAACAAAAATTCATATCACCAGTTCATAAAGGCTTTATCAACGCGCAGACTTCCTTTTCTAAAGAAAGCAGACGTGAAAGACATGAGTAAAGCTAGAATCCTCATAATTGATGACGATGAGAACATAAGAAAAGTGCTGCAGACAATCCTTGAAGACGAAGGATACGTCGTTGAAACAGCAGAAACCGCCAAAAAAGGCATAGAAAGAAGCGACAAAGCGTTCTACAACCTCGCCCTGATCGACGTTCGCTTGCCCGACATGGAAGGCATTGAGCTTCTGTCCAAGCTGCGCAGTACCAAGCCGAAAATGCGAAAAATAATAGTTACTGGCTACCCAACGCTTCAAAACGCTGTATCCGCGGTGAACAAGGGCGCGGACGCTTATGTGACGAAACCCTTTGAAGTGGAGAAAATCCTTCAAACCATCCGGGAACAGTTGAAGAAGCAAGAGGAAGAACAGCGCTACAGCGAGGATATGGTCGTGGAGTTCATCGAAACCCGCATAAAAGCTTTAGATTCAGCAAACCCAGATGTGGTCACAAAGAAAGCGTGAAAAAATGTTTTCTTTATTTACCATTGATGGAAAAATTAAAACTGGCTTAAGTAATGCTTCATAGTTGCCTATAATTTTTTTCCGTCTCTTCGATGGCAAACGAACCATTCTATTTGGTGTTTCAAAAAATACGCTTCAAAACGGATGATTTAAGCCTATATAATAAGATGTGCTCTCTAACGGTCAAAAACGCGGTCAGATACACAAGTTAGTTTTCGCCTAGTGCACAAATTTTGTGTCATTTTAGTTTGGGAATCCCTGTGTATTTTGATGTATTTTGACAAAGTATTTAAATATCACACACTACGGTTAGTGTATACGTCATTATATCGTACACTACGAACGAAATTTGGAGAAGGCAATTGTGAAGTGCCCATACTGCGGATCTGCTGATTTCAAAACCTTGGAAACACGCGATTCTCCAGAGAACACTACGCGGAGACGCAAAGAATGCATAGCCTGCGGAAAGCGCTTCACAACTTACGAGTATGTGGAAACTGTGGAAGTCATGGTGCGGAAGAAAGACGGCAAGCTGGAACGTTTCGACGTTAACAAGATAATCCGTGGTTTGCAGAAAGCGTGCGAAAAAAGACCTGTAACCATGGACCAGATCAACGAGTTAGCGGGCATCGTGCGCCAAGCCATAATGCTGAAAGGCAAAGACGAAATAAAATCCAAGGAAATCGGCGATTTGGTCATGAAATACCTGAAAGGACTTGACCACATAGCGTACATACGCTTTGCTTCAGTTTACAAAAAGTTTGAGGAGCCTGAAGACTTCAGGCGGTTACTTCTTGAGGTGAAAAAATAATGAAGTATGTTAGAAAACGTGATGGAAAATTAGAACCCTTTGATCAAGAACGCATAACAAAAGCCGTTTGGAAAGCCGCCAAAGCAGTGGGCGGAAAAAACCGTGAACAAGCCAGATTCATAAGCGACGAGGTTATGGCGGAACTCCGAAGCCGATTCGGCGAAGACGGCTGCCCCACGGTAGAAGAGATTCAAGACATAGTTGAAAAACGGTTAATCGAGAACGGTCGAGCCCAAACGGCTAAAGCGTACATTCTCTACAGGAAGCAGCATCAGGACATGCGCGAACTCGCTGCGCTCTTGAGTTCCTCGGACCTGGTGGACCAGTACCTGGAGATTGAGGACTGGCGCGTCAAAGAGAACAGCAACATGAGCTACTCGCTGCAGGGTTTGAACAACTACCTCTCGTCAACGGTTATCGCTAAGTACTGGATAAGCCGAATTTACCCGTCAAAAATCGCTGACGCGCACTTTTCAGGTGAAATCCACGTCCACGACCTAGGCGTGTTGGGACCTTACTGCGTCGGCTGGGACGTAAGTGACCTGCTGCTCACGGGTTTCGGCGGCGTCTCCGGCAAGATAGAAAGCAAGCCCGCCAAGCATTTCCGCACCGCGCTAGGGCAAATAGTCAACTTTTTCTACACCCTGCAAGGCGAAGCGGCAGGCGCGCAAGCGTTCAGCAACTTCGACACTTACTTGGCGCCGTTCATACGCTACGACCACTTGAACCAGAAGGAAGTGGAGCAGGCGCTGCAGGAGTTCTTCTTCAACATGAACGTTCCTACACGTGTGGGCTTCCAGACGCCCTTCACCAACCTGACGCTTGATTTGACTGTGCCCAGCTTCATGAAAGACGAAGGCGTGATGTTCAACGGCAAAATCACCGAGGACACATACGGCGACATGACAAAGGAGATGGAGATGTTCAATCTGGCTTTCGCGGAGGTCATGCGTCAGGGTGACTCAAAAGGCAGGGTTTTCACTTTTCCCATCCCCACGTACAACATCACCAAAGACTTCGCTTGGGACTCACCCGTCTCCCAGGCCATATTCGAAGTGACGGCTAAGTACGGCGTGCCCTACTTCTCCAACTTCGTAAACAGCGACATGCACCCCGAAGACGTGCGCAGCATGTGCTGCCGCCTGAGAATAGACAACCGCGAACTGCGCAAGCGAGGCGGAGGGTTCTTCGGCGCCAACCCGTTAACCGGCTCGATAGGCGTGGTAACATTGAACATGCCGCGCATCGGCTACTTGTCCAAGGACGAAGACGATTTCTTCCAACGTTTAGACACGATAATGGAAACAGCCAAATTCAGTCTGGAAATTAAACGCAAAGCGCTCGAGGCGTTCACCGAGAACGGCTTGTACCCATACTCAAGGCGTTACCTGCGTCATGTGCAAGAAAGCTACGGCAAGTACTGGAAGAACCACTTCTCCACCATAGGTTTAGTAGGCATCAACGAAACCGTAGTCAACCTCTTAGGCGTAAACATCGCCGCCCGAGAAGGAAAAGACTTCGCGGTGAAAACACTTGATTTCATGCGGAACAGACTGGTGGAGTTCCAAGAGGAAACAGGAAACATATACAACCTTGAAGCCACGCCCGCTGAGGGCACTTCGTACAGGCTGGCGCGCATCGACAAACGAAAGTACAAGGAAATCCGGGCAGCGAACGAGCACCTAGTTCAGACACAGCACGCTGAACCCTTCTACACCAACAGCAGCCAGCTGCCCGTGGACTTCGAGGGCGACCTGTTCGAGGCACTGCAACATCAGGAGAGCCTGCAGACGCTTTACACAGGCGGTACAGTCTTCCACATCTTCCTCGGCGAACGATTACACTCTTGGAAGTCAGCCGCTGAGCTGATACGCAAGGTTTCGTGGAATTCGCGTTTGCCCTACTTCACGTTGACGCCGACGTTCAGCGTTTGCCCCAATCACGGCTACACAAGCGGCGAACACAAGCAGTGCCCTGTCTGCAGCGCGCCATCCGAGGTTTACTCGCGTGTCGTCGGCTACCTGAGACCCGTGGACCAGTGGAACGACGGGAAACAAGCTGAATTCGCCATTCGCAAAACCTTTGACAAATCCGCCGTAATGGCTACGGCACCGCTGACCGTGTAAGAGGAAAAAGCATGAAGTTTAGTGGTCTCCAGAAAGTCAGTCTCATCGACTACCCGAACAAGGTAGCCTCCGTTCTTTTCACGCCGGGCTGCAACCTGCGCTGCGGGTTCTGCCACAACTGGCGCATAGCCGTGGACCCGAAGCCGCCGTTCCTGCAGGAAGCTGTGGCACTTGAGATTCTGGAGAGCCGCAAGAAGTACGTGGACGCCGTGGTGATCACAGGCGGAGAACCCTGCATGCACAAGGAGTTGCCAAAGTTCTTGGCGAAGCTTAAAAAGCGAGGTTTTCAGGTGAAGCTGGACACGAACGGGTTCTACCCTGAAGTTTTGGAGCAGTGCCTAGCGCATGTGGATTACGTGGCATTGGATGTGAAAACGTCGATAGAAAAGTACAAGCTGCTGGGCGCCAAGGACACCACTGGACTGCTGCGTTCCGTGGAGATGCTGAAGATGGGCAAAGTTCCGTACGAGTTCAGGACCACGGTGGTTCCGGAGCTTATCACGGCTGAAGATGTAACGCGGATATGCGAGTTGGTTAAGGGCGCGAAAACTCATGTGTTTCAACAGTTTGTTCCGCAGGACACGCTGGACAAGCGGTTTGAAGGCTTGAAACCGTACGCGCCCGAAGTCATCAAGGAGTTCGCTGGAGCCATGATGAACTACGCGGAAAACGTGGTGCTCCGCATATAGATTCATTGCCACTATTTTTTGCCGAAAGAGTATCTGATAGCGCCTTTAGGGCATGTGTCAACGCAGTTTCCGCACAATATACATTCAGTGTTCTCCATAGCTTGCTTCTTAACCATCTCGTTAACGTCTAAGCTCATTAAGCAGTTTCTGGTGCACGCCATGCAGTTGATGCACTTGTTGCTGTCTGCTTCCAACTGAAGCGCAGGCAAGTTAACAGCGTTGCGGATTTTTCTTCCAATTATCATGAATGGTGCCATCCAGCAGATGGTGTGGCACGCTGCTCTTTTGCCCGCAACTAGCGCGATGCCCGCTATGAGACCGGCGATTGCGAGAAACATGATTGCCGATTCCAGACCTGTGATGGATATGCCATAGTACGTTTGGTAAAACGGGTCAACGGCTCTTACCGCTCCGGCTTGCAGGAACATCACGGCGATCACTGTCATCCATGGAGCCCAAATGGCGTACTTTAGCCAATTCCATTTGCCGTTCTTAAAACTCTTGTTTCTGACACGTGCGCACAGCTCTTGTGTTGCGCCTGCAGGGCAGACCCAGCCGCAGAAGGCTCTTCCCAAAAACAGGGAAAAGACAAACAGGAGCGCAAAAACTATGAGGCTGCCAACTACTATGCCTTCAGCCGCCCCCATTATTATGAGATAAGGGGAGAAATAGTAGTAAATTACGGGAAACAGCGCGAACATAAGTAATGTCATTGCGTTTCTGATTTTTTGTCTGCTCATTATTGTTCACCTCCGTGCGCTTTCTTTGAGTTTAGGTATTTTTCCATTTCTTGCTGGGTAATATCCAGTTTCAGGACTCCATTTTTGCCTTCTATTTCAAGCATCACGCCTTCAACCATAACCACGTTTTTGAGTTCGCCGAGGAACCCCTCGAAGAAGACTGTGCCGTTTTCTTCATCAAGAAAAGAAATTCTTCTAACGCAGCGTTCTGATTTCATTTCGATTGAAAATGAATGTTCTTCAGTTCTTTTGCCCATCATGTTTCGCCTCAAACACTATAGGCAAGATACGAATGATAAGTCAACCTCAACAGTAAGTATGAAATATCCCACTTAACTATGAAATTCTAAACAGAACTTCTAAAGGAGCGTTGATGAATTGGAGAATTTCAACAGTTTGCTCTTTGAGCTTTCAAGCCTTGATCGCTTAGACATCCTTTTTCTTCTAAAAAAGACTCCACTAAAGCTTTCCCACATTTCTAAAAAGCTTGACTTTACGGTTCAAGAGACCTCAAGAAACATCACAAGATTAACCGAAGCTGAAATAATAAGCAAAGACGTCGCTGGTATTTTTCATCTTACGCCCTATGGTGAAGAAACACTTAACCTCCTTTCCGGCTTCAAGTTTCTCTTTAAGAACAGAAATTACTTCACGACGCATGTTCTCACCGAGCTACCTGCACGGTTCCGCGCAAGCTTAGGCGTTCTTGAGGGTTGCGAGTTCGTAAGTGACGTGATGGTTGCGTTTCATAACGTAGAAAACATGATAGCCGATGCCGAAAAGTTCGTCCGGATTCTTACCAATCAGGTGTTGGCAAGCACAATACCCTATTTGACGCAGGCTGTTGAAAGGGGAGCACAGTTCAGGCTTATGATGCCGAAGGATTACATGCCTTCAAAGGATGTGCGTGAATTAGTTAGCAACCCTGCCTTCAAAAAGGCAAGCCGCGCCAAGAAACTAGAAAACAGATTCCTGAACAAGGTTGATGTCTTCTTATGCCTTTCAGAGAAAGAGGTCTCAGCTCTGGCATTCCCAAACTTGGAAGGAAGACTGGACTACATCGGGTTCAAAAGTAAAAACAAAGCGGTTGTTGACTGGGCAACGGCTCTGTATGCGCGTTACTGGGAAAAAGCTACATCGCAAATTCCTGACCAACTCACCAGTGAATAAAAATACGAACTTGTGGTTGCGCTTCCACAGTCACACATGCTTATTAGAATTCCAAAAACCTAGTTAGTTGTAACGGAGTTAGGAAAATGAAAATAGGAATCATAGGCAAAGGCAACGTGGGAACCGCCATTGCTAAGGGCTTAAGCCGCGCGGGGCACGAGATAAAGTTTGGACACCGAGACCCCAACGAACCAGTTGCTGAAGCGGCCAAGTGGGGCGAAATCATACTTCTTGCGGTGCCGCACGGCGCAGCGGCTGATGTGGCGAAAACGGTGGGTTCTGCTGCGGATGGAAAAACCGTGATTGACGTGTCGAACGCTATAACGGGGAACATGGAGCTGGCGCTTGGGTTCACCACTTCCGCCGCTGAGGAAATCCAGAAAATGCTGCCCAAAGCGCATGTAGTGAAAGCGTTTAACACGGTTTTCGCCCAAAATCAAAGCGCTGGCAAAATCGGCGGCGAGCAGCTGACCCTGTTCGTGGCGAGCGACGACGCAAAAGCCAAGCAGACGGGTGATGCGGCTCGGGGCAGACATTGGCTTTGAGCCTGTTGATGGGGGTCCGTTGAAGGCGGCGCGTTATCTTGAGCCGATGGGCATGTTCATGATTAATCTGGGCTACGGTCTCGGCATGGGCACAAGCATCGGGGTTAAACTTGTGAAAGGCTAAAGTGCACTGAGCGTATGGAAAACAGGGCTCCGCAGGATCCTATGCAGTTTAGTTTATATAAGGGGGCTATAGTCTTTGCCAAGCGCTAGAGAACAGTGTGGATTAACGCAAAATTATCGGTAGGTTCTTCCCATCATCACGAAAGCTGCAACCCCGATTACGCAAGCAAAAACAACTATTATCGCCATGAAAAGCATCTGGGGAATCCCGAAAATGTAATGCTGAATTTCATAGTCCAAAGTTACCTGTATGTCTTTTGCTTGATCAGTGTTCACGAAGTGTAGCACATACTCGCCTTCAGTGTCACAGATAAAGTTATAGCTGAAGTCACCTGACCCACTGAAATCTCTCTTGGTGCCGTTTGGAAAGCTCATGGAAAATCTCAGAGCACTAACGTTTTCTCCAACAAGCTTGTATTGTATCAAAACACGATCTTCAACAATGAGACCTATTGGATGAGCCTTTTCTCCCCCACCTTCCAAATTAAACATGGTCATTGTCGCTTGACCAAGCCCTATGAGAACCCCAAGCAGTGCTAAAATAACAAGTGCATTTATGGTTAACCGTCTAAGATTTGCCATAGTGATTTTATCTAGAGTGTTTCAGCCCATAATTCTTATGAAACCGCGATTCAGAGTCAGAATATTAATCGAAACACTAATGCGCCAGTGACCCCAAACTGCAGCACAAAATTTACAAAGCCGCCCACACACTTAGTTCAGGAGGAACATCACGATGACATGCTACTTCAGACACCTCAAACAGGTTTTCCAAAAGGCAGGAATAGAAGTCACTCCCGCAAACAGGCAGGAAATCGACAGAATCATCCACGACATTGTAGGCGTAACCTACAAAAATTGCCCAGCAGCCTGGAAACAGGTAAAAACTCGCATCTTGGAAGATGAAGCTAACTTCGTTTCGACCTTGAAACATGCATGGGAAAACCGCAAAATAAAGTAGCCTAAGTTAACAGCTGAGTATGGCATTCAACTGAACGAACAGTTCCAGAAAACGGTGACCTTTCTGGGTTGTGGCATACTTGTTTTTATTGGTCGCAAGCAAGCCAGTAGCAGTCAATGCCTTCAGATGCCTCTTCAACTGCGCATAATTCAAATTAACATTGTACATTATCTTCGTCTTAGTTGTTTGTTGACCGCAATAGCCCAAAATTTCTGCCTTAATCTCAAGTTGCCCCCTTTTCGACCCTCTGTTAAAGTCCCAACCGCTGTTTTGCCTTAGCCTTAATTTTGCTCCGTCCACGTACGCTGGTTGCACCATCTGAAGCTGCGCATTTGCCTTTGTTGCCCTTATCATAACATTTGCCATTTTCCTCCCCCACACAGCATCTATGAACAACACGCACTCATAAAACAATGTGACTGTAACACCACAACAACAAAAACGACAAAAACCACGCCTACACCCTTAATAACTTCGGAAAAGAACACAGAAACGAGGGAACAGACATACCTAAGCAATTAATGATTTTCTCAGATGGTGGTGCCAGAGGCAACCCTGGACCAGCCGCCATAGCTTATCTAATCCTGTCCGAAAATGGTCAAGTCTTGATGGCAAACTCGCATTATGTAGGCTCCCGCACAAATAATCAAGCCGAATACGAGGCATTAATAGCGGCGCTGGAATCTGCAGTAAAGCTACACGCCGAAGAAGTCATCTGTCACCTCGACAGTGAACTTGTCGTTAAGCAGCTTAACGGAGAATATCGAGTGAAAAACCCTGAACTGAGAAAACTGTGGAAAAAAGTCCAAGAATTAAGCAGAAACTTAACAACAAAATTCATAAGCGTGCCCAGAACCAACATCCAAATTCAAAAGGCAGACGCACTTGTCAATGAGGCATTAGACAAAGAATTCAGCTAGCACCTCCTGATGAAAAAGCCTCAAATTGTAACCGCGCTGTGATAAGCGTCTGCAAAATCGCAACTTCTTTATAATGAATAACGCACTCCTAGCACCAAAGGTGAAGAAAACATGTTCGTTCACACCAGCATACGCACAAGCAACATGAACCGTTCCATCGAATTCTACACCTGCCTTCTCGGTCTCACCCTGCTTAGTCGGCGAGAAATACCACAGAACAACGCCGAAATCGCTTTTCTCCGAGACCCGCAAGCCAAAGGCGCCACACTTGAGCTGACTTTTTATCGCAAACAGGAAAAGTTCAGTCAAGCTGACTACGAAGACCGCGTGTTTGACCATCTCGCCTTCGAAGTTGAAGACATGAACCAGACCATCCAAGAGATGCGCAACGCGAAAGTCACGATAACTGATGAGCCGTTTAAGCTCAGCGCAACAGACTCATTGATAGCTTTTGTAGAAGACCCTGATGGTGTTCTTATTGAATTGATTGAACGAAAAACGTCGTAGCTATGGGTAAAACTTGAGTCAGAAGACAAGCGACCAGTCTTAAAATAAACAGCTGAATTAGCCAGTTTGCCTAACGCGTTGCTCATTCAAAAGTGCGATTTGAATTTCAACGTTTTCATCTACTAGATGAGCTGTGCCGTCTGCGCAGTAGACTTTTCCGCCTTTCCCGACTTTGCTGAAGCGCTTGCTACACGCTTTCATTTGAGAACAGCCATCACAATCTCGCGACAACACCTTTTTGTCACCTCATATTCGTCAATGCACCTTTTAGTTCACAGCCACTTTTATGTGTAGTTAACCCACAATCTATACCGCAGATATTGAGACTAAATAGCTTTTTTTCATGCAGACGACCTCGTCTAAGCACAGGTTTAATCTATATATAGAGGGGGTATAGACAAAAATTCGCAACAGATACCCATCCGAAAAACCCAAGTTAAGCCGTAAACAATAAATTTGCCGGTTCAGCAGCTTTGTAGAGATGGTTTTTATGCCAGAAATGAATTTTGAAGGAACCGCCACTTGGATAGGACAAACTGAATGCGAGCTTACCGTTAAAGGCAAGAAAATCGCTGTTGTCAGCCCTCCTCCATCATTCGGCGGAAAAGAAGGCTACTGCGTCCCCGAAGAAATTTTTGCAGCAGCTCTAGCCTCATGCATGAACACGCTGTTCCTGCTGATCGCAAAAAACTCCAGTTTAGGTCTCAAACACCTTGACACAAAAGCAGTAGTCACAATGAACGTTGAAAGCCTGGAGAAGCTGATTTTCACGCACATCCACTTTACAATGGATGTCAAACTGGAAACAGATAACGAACATGAACGCAAAAAAGCCAACACGGTATACAAGATGGCGGAAAAAATTTGCCCACTTAGACAGTCATGGGGCGAAGATGTTCCGATAAGCTTCGAACTCAACTTCCAATAAAAACAAGCCAAAACAAAAAACGGATTTCCCACTTCTCTGTTTTTGCATGAAAAATCAAAACGCAAAAAAAACTTGAAGACAACCCAGCAAATCGCTTCTTTTTGCGCCTTCTACAACCTTTAACTATATAGCAGTACGAAAAATATTTATGAGCTATACGTAAAGTCTGAAACGATTTAGAAAGGCAGCGATGAGGCTAATGACAAACAAGCTCACTGGACAATTAAAGGACGGAAAATCTGATGCCATTAAAGCGGCAAGGCATCGGGCAGAACTGGAGTGAGGAAACGCGTGAACCGCCGCAAAATCAGTGATGCATTAAACGCGTTATCCTCCAAAAAAGCTCCAAAATACACCACCTACGTCGCGGCAATCGTAATCTTTCTCGCCTTAATTCTGCTCCCACCCATAGTCGGGATTTTCATAAAGTTCGGTTCCATACAGCAAATTTTCAACCAGCCAGCGCTCATGGACCGAGCACTAATAGCAATAACAAACTCGTTCATAGTCGCCTTGCTCGTATCCGCATTTGATGTTGTAGCTGGTGTACCAATAGCCTGGCTAATCACACGCGGGAAATCAAGATGGCTAAACATCCTCGACGCCTTGTCGGACATACCGTTCATCGTACCCACCGCAGCTCTCGGCTATTCACTGCTGCTTTTCTGGAACGGACCAGAAGGCGTATCCGCTCTGTTCGGCGGTTCACTTATCTCTCCAGGATGGCTGCTCATCGCCTTGCTTCATTTCACCTTCTCCTTTCCCATCGTAGTTCGAGTGATGGTTGGTGCATTGCTAGATTACAAGATGGAGTTCGAACGGGCATCCAGAACTTTGGGCGCTTCTCCTTTTACAGCGGTTCGAACAGTCACCTTGCCTATACTCAGACCTGCGCTGATAGCTTCCTACATTCTTTCATTTGCACGTTCTCTTTCGGAAACCGGCGCCACATTTATCGTCGCCGGAATCTTCGAGAATGGACCTGTTTTCCTTCAAAACATCAAAAATGAGTTGGCAGTTTCTAGTCCGTCGCTTTATGAAGGCGCAACAGTATTCACAAGCCTAATACTTATTGTAGTGTCGCTGACTATTTTCGCGTTCATACGGATTTTCGGTTCACGACTGCGGCTGCCAATCAAGGGAATTTGGCCCAGCTTTGAAAGAAAACTAAGCTACAAAAAAGCTGAAGCTTCAAGAAACGGCATAACACTGATAGTTTTCTTCTTAATAGTGCTGTTGCCGTCTCTGTTCGTGGCTTTGCCCGCATTCCAAGCCCTGTCTAATGGCACACTTTCAAACGCGCTTTCAGGATCAGGCATTTGGAGCGTATATTGGCAAAGCTTGGCTCTCTCCTACGCGTTGGCAGGCATCGTTACTCTGCTTAGCTTTGTGATTGGGTTGCCCATGGCATTGATGATTGCAAGAAGAAGATTCGGAAGACTCACTTCCACTATTTTTGACATTCTCGTCAACATTCCATTAATCGTTCCTTCAATAGCTCTGGGAGTTTCCTTGAAGTTCTTCTGGCAAAACTTCACCTTCATTCCCGAATTCATGCTCCTCGTATTCGCGCACTTGGCGATTACGTATCCCTACTTCGTAAGGTCAATGACCGCAGCGTTCGAACGCATAAGCCTCGACATGGAAGAAGCAGCAAGAACGTTAGGCGCTAAACCATTAAGCGTCTTCAGAACCATAATGCTGCCGTTAACGAAGTACTCGATTCTTTCAGGAGCCATAATAGTCTTCACCAGAAGCATAAGCGAAACCGGCGCCACCTTGGCCGTCGTGACAAACCTGCAGACAGCACCAGTGGTCATCGTTAACTGGGTGAAGCAGGTTGTACCCGCCACACCATCGGACATCGGGTTAGGCTGTGGCATTCTCATACTGTTATCTCTCGCCATCCTCCTAATGCTGAGGTTCGCAACCAGAGGAAAAGGAAGATACTGACATGGCATTTTATAACTTACAATATAATACTATACGCCTGAAAAAGGAGCTAGAAAATGCCTGACGTTCGCGTTGTTAACCTGACCAAGAGCTTCGGTAAAATCGTGGCTTTGGACAAAATCAGCCTAGAAGTCCATGACCAAGAATACTTTGCCTTACTGGGACCCAGCGGCTGCGGAAAAACCACTTTGCTACGACTCATAGCAGGGTTAATAAAACCCGACAGCGGCGAAATCTACATCGGAAACAAACGCGTGGACAACGTGCCACCTGAAGACAGGGAAATCGGATTTGTCTTTCAAACTTTCGCCCTATTCCCCCACATGACCGCTTGGGAAAACGTGAACTACGGTCCCAGGGTGAAGAACTTTGACCTAAAAGAAGCTGGAACCATAGGACATGAAGTACTTGAACTAGTTAAGCTTCATGAACGCATGAACGCTTACCCCAGCGAGCTAAGCGGCGGAATGATGCAGCGAATAGCCGTAGCAAGAGCGCTGGCCGCTGGAGCTAAAACCTTGCTTTTGGACGAGCCGCTGGGGCAGTTGGATGCGAAAGTTAGAAACGAGATAAGGTACGAAATGAGGCGAATGGCTAAGGACCTGAATTTAACCGCTATCCATGTCACTCATGATCAGGCTGAGGCAATGTCCATTTCGGATAGGATTGCAGTTATGCGGAAAGGGAAGATCGTGCAGGTGGGCACGCCGCAGGAGCTCTACATGAAACCAAACAGTCTGTTCGTAGCTAACTTTATTGGAGAGTCCAATTTTCTCGAAGGTTCAGTTGCCGATGTAAACGGCGATGATTTGGTGATAGAACTCCGCGGCGGAGCCAAGGTTCAAGCAATCGGCAATGGCGTAGCTAAAGACGAAAGAGTAGTCTTGGTCATAAGGCCCGAGATTTTCGTCGTGGAGAGCGAATCAACTAAGAAGGAAGCGCCTAAAAAGAAAAATCTTCTTAGAGGCAAAGTGGAGAAAGTCACTTTTGAAGGAACATTTGTTCGCTACGTGATTCGACTTGAAAGTGATGATACTGTGGTGGTCATTAAACCGTCGTTAACCGAGAAATGGTTTGATGTCGGAGCAGGTATTACTCTGAGTTTCACGCCAGAAAAAGTGCACGTTTTTCCATATCCAGACGCGGGGCTAACAGAGGAAATAGCTGTCTAATCTCTGCTGTTTTCCATGCACTATTTCCAGACTTAACCTTACTGTACTCTAGGAAATGCGCGAAGGAAGCGTGATTAGTCGTAATGTTTAGTTATAAGGGCAAGGCAATCCATTGTAAAGCAGAAAGGGAAGAGAGGTAAGTGATAGTGAAGCGAGAGAACGAAGATGTTGAGTCTGAGGAAACGCTTGATCCTAACGACTGGGAGTCAACGCGGAAGCTAGGCCACAAAATGCTTGACGACATGCTGGATTATGTGAAAACCGTCCGACGGCGACCTGTCTGGCAACAAGTCCCCGAACCAGTCAAAGCTCACTTTAGTGTCCCCGTTCCGCAGCAGCCTCAGCCGCCCGAAGAAATTTACAAAGAGTTCGTGGAAAAAGTGCTGCCCTACCCCATGGGAAACATTCACCCGCGCTTCTGGGGCTGGATCTTGGGAACGGGAACCGTTATGGGTGCCTTCGCTGAACTGCTGGCAGCCTCAATGAACACAAACACGGGTGGCTGCTCCAACCACGTTGCCAATTACGTTGAGAAACAGGTGATTGACTGGATCAAAGAAATGATAGGGTATCCCGTGGCCGCTAGCGGAGTGTTGACCAGCGGTTGCTCGGCTGCGAACATCATAGGATTGACAGTTGCCCGAAACGCAAAAGCAGGTTTTGATGTTCGCCGCAAAGGTCTCCAACGCGCAAGCCAAGCGATGGTGCTTTATGCATCCCAAGAAGTGCACAGTTCAATCCAGAAAGCTGTTGAACTGATTGGGTTGGGCAAAGAATCACTTCGGCTTTTACCTGTTAACAATTACTTCCAAATGGACCTCGGAGCATTGAAGGCAGCCATCATGAAGGATCGGGAGGCTGGCTGTCTGCCCTTCTGTGTTGTCGGAGCGGCTGGAACAACCAACACGGGGAGCATTGACGACCTTAATGCGCTTGCTGACCTTTGCCAACGGGAAAATCTGTGGTTCCATGTTGACGGCGCATTTGGTGCATGGGCTTCAATAGCGCCCAAAGCAAGGAACAAAGTTGCGGGGATGGAGCGGGCTGATTCGCTGGCGCTGGATTTGCATAAGTGGATGTACATGCCATACGAAATCGGTTGTGTACTTGTGCGGCATGAAGCGCAGCACCGTGAAGCTTTCTCTTTGACGCCTGATTATCTTGCTCATGGAGAATGCAGACTTGGGTTGACAGGCGGTGATTTGCCTTGGTTCAGCGATTATGGTTTTCAGCTTTCACGTGGTTTTCGAGCGCTTAAGGCTTGGATGTCTTTAAAGGAGCATGGCAGCCGCAAATACGCGCGGATGATACAGCAGAACATAGATCAAGCGCGTTACTTAGGTGAACTTGTGAAGGCTTCACCAGAATTGGAGCTTGCTGCTCCAGTCGCACTTAATGTTGTCTGTTTCCGTTACGTTGCTCCTGAGCTGGATGATGCCGAGTTGGATGAACTTAACAAGCGTATTATCATCGAGTTGCAGGAGCAGGGCGTAGCCGTTTTAAGCGGAACAGTCATCAAAGGTAGACATGTTATGCGTGCAGCCAATGTCAATCATCGTAGTCGCCGTGAGGACTTTGAAGTTGTTGTGAGAGAAATAATTCGGATCGGAAAGGAGTTAACGGCAGACTGTTCGCTGTAGCCTAAGTCTTTCGGCGCGTTTGGGGGCTTATGAAGGAGTGCTTTGATGGCTAAAGTTTCATATGTGTCTTTTTGGAGTCATATATCGATTTTTGGAATATGTCGAGGAGCAAAACAAGCTATATATTAAATCTTGCGATGTACGATGTAGTTAAGTGCAACAAGTCAACAGTTGTACACAACTACACAAAGGTGGAAACAAATGACAAACACAGCAAGACAAAACACAACATGTACCCTGCAACTTAGCAGAAAAAAACAAAAACCAACCGAAGAGGACCTCAACGTCGCGATAATTGAAACGGTCGATGAGAGTTTTTCTTCATTCAGTAATCTAGACAAGGACGCCATTTACCTTCACTTAGAAAATGCTTTCAAGATTAAAAAGCAAGAGATTCCCTGCAGGATCGAAACCTTCGTAGATGCGGTCGAACAGATTTTCGGGGTTGGAGCAAAATTGATTGAAATTAGAATGATTGAGGCGCTCCACAAGAGGCTTCCAGGATTCGTGTTCTTCCCTAAAAAGGGCGATATTGATTTTAAGGAGTATGTAGTCAGCTTGCGCGCTTTTTTGCTGCAGACTTTATAAGTTAATGCTTCCCTTTTTCCGTGAAATTCACGTTTTTTGTAGATGTGTTGGACAGTTACTTTGTTGAAGTTATTCGCGGTAAAAACATGGATTATTGATGTTGTAAACGGCGTTTAGTGTTGCCGTGTTTTTCTTGTGTACGCATGGATATGCTTGTCGTATGCGTTAACCTTTATATCGCTGTTTATGTTGTATAAAGACTCGAGATACGGCGGCTCCTAAACCGTTGAACACAAAAAAGGAATGATAAAAAATGGGCAATATACAGAAAGAAGTTCAAGCCAAACTAGCGAAAGGCTTACTAGACTTGATTGTTTTGCAGTTTTTGAACGCTCAACCTATGCATGGCTATCAGATAATCACGAAGATCCGCAAGAGCTTCGGCGTCTACTTTGGGCCAAGCACCATCTACCCGTTGCTTTCTGCACTTGAGAAGAAGGGTCATGTGACGAGCGAGTGGAACATGAACACGGAGAGGCCGCGAAAAATCTACAAACTCACGACCGAAGGACAAACAATGTTAAACTTCACCGAGAACTCGCTTAACCTGCTGTGCCAGAAAATCGGGACGACCAACTCACCCAGCATTAAAGTGGAAGCAGGTACACCACTGCCGCAACTTGCAAAGAAAACACGTTTCATGTCAACGCTGGCAAAATAACTATCCTTCTTCCACCATTTTAGTACCTGTCACTACGCATAAATTAAAACTTGCAAGAAAAGGGTATGCTTCGTTAGACTCGTAAAGATTGGCTGGTTTCCAACACGTCTCGTAACGTGTTTTTGAAAGTCTTCGTTATGTCTTCAAGATAGATAGCCCTGCTTCGGATGCCTTTTTGAACCGCCCCAGCGGCTATGAAGCACGCGCCTATAGTTTCGCTTATCGGCGTAGGTTCAGGAAAAACTATCAAAGATACTCCGATTTTTATGAGCCGAGACTTGTTGCCTTCCCGCCACAGTTTCTTTGTAGCCTCAGCCGCGTTTGCAGTGCTTTTCACGGCGCCAATCGCTTCGACGTAGCTTTCGCTTAGTTCGTTCAAAGCTTTAGCGGTGCTTTTAGCTTGTTCCAGCTTCATTGGTCATAACCTATCTGGATATAGTGTATTGATAACACAAAAGCTTTCATGCACCAAATGAGGACGCTTCAACGTTATTTCGTTCCCACGGCGTAACGTTTTTTATTAAACCACCTGAAAATCGGAGCCTTCTCTGTGGATGCTTTCGCAGCAAATTGTCAATTGCGCGACGGGTTTTAGACCTGAAAACTCAGCCGTCAGTGTTACTGTACTGTATTATTGAGAACACGTCGTATTTGTCCCCAATGGCTTTGCGCCCGTCAAGGTAGCCCAGTTCTATTAGAAAGCCTATGCCAACTACTTCTCCGCCCAGCTTCTCGACCAAATCAATATTTGCCTTTATGGTGCCGCCGGTCGCCAGCAAATCGTCGATAAGCAAAACTTTTTGCCCCTGCTCAATGGCGTCTTCGTGGATTTCTATCGTGTCACACTCGTACTCCTTCTTGTAAGTCAGGTCCACGCATTTGAAAGGCAGCTTTCCTTTCTTCCTCACGGGAACAAACCCAACTCCGAGTTCATAGGCTAATGCTGCGCCTACTATGAAGCCTCTAGCTTCATTCGACACTATAACGTCTATATCCTTATTCCTATAATGTTCAGCTAGCAACCTGATGCATTCTCTGAAGCAGCTCTTGTCCTTTAGAAGCGGAGTTATATCCCAGAAAACCACGCCCTTGAACTCAGGTATCCGTCTTACTTTTGATTTCAAATCTAACCTGCACTTTTCAACTTTTTCCATTTCCCTTTTCTCCCTCAGAGGAACGCGCCTTGCAACGCGTTTCTGCATTCGCAACTGAATTCTTTCGGCAAACGCGCACACGCTTCCAAGATTATTCGCTTGACTTTTTCAACACTCGCCTTCATTGTGGCTACAACCTCTTCCGCGCTGACCACATGGTCCTTCCAAACGTCGTAATCCGTGACGGTTGATATTGAAGCGTAGCACAATTCAGCTTCGCGTGCCAGAACGCATTCGGGAACGAGCGTCATGCCTATTATGTCTGCGTCCCAGCTTCTGAAGAGTTTCGATTCGGCTTTGGTTGAGAAGCGTGGTCCTTCAATGCAAACGTAAATTCCAGTATCATGTGCACGAATGCCCACGTCTTTGGCTATGGCGATAAGTGTCTGCCTCATTTCAGGGCACATCGGTTCAGCCACCGATATGTGGCACACTTTGTTGCCTGTGTAAAACGACTGCTCTCGCTTGGTGGTTCGGTCAATGAACTGGTCAACAAGCACGACGTCGCCTGGCTTGTAATCTTCCTTTAACGAGCCGACGGCTGAAGGCGCAAGAATC